>JBKPOV010000196.1:0-15881 GCA_046733315.1 Actinomycetota bacterium | reverse complement strand
GAGGTGTGGCCCTCCATGTACTCACCGGCGGCCCGGCCCTCCATCGTCCGCGCCGCACCGGCGAAGAAACGCAGGTTGTCGGCCATCACCTGGATCTCATCCTCGACCACGGCGCCGCGCGGCTTACCCGCGTCAGCCGCTTCGAGGTCGGCGATCTCCTCGCCGCGCTCCTCGATCATGTCGGCGACCTTGAGCAGCGCCCGCGCCCGTTCGCCGGGTGGAGTCGAGGACCAGCCGGGAAAGGCCCCCTTGGCAGCGGCAACCGCGGCGTCGATGTCAGGCCTGGTCGAGAGCGGCGCCTCGGCGATCACCGAGCCCGTCGCGGGGTTGACCACGTCCTCGCTCCCGCCCTCGGCCGGATCCACGGCCTCCCCACCAATGAAGTTCCTCAGCTTCGTCCTCTCAGCCGTCGCCATCAGTCATCCACCTCCGCAGTTTGGGGCCGACGGGACTCAAAACGGTCCATATCTACGTTTTGAGTCCCGTCGGCCGAGGGTTTCAGGGCCTGCTCGACCGGGACGCAGTCCATTCCCACCCCCTCGGCGACCGCGGGGTGGGTGACAGCGCCGGCGGCGACGTTGACGCCGGGGCGCAGGCCCGGGTCGCGGCGGATCGCCCCCGCGACGCCTTCGTCGGCGAGGGCGAGGGCGTAGGGCAGGGTCGCGTTGGTCAGTGCGTGGGTCGAAGTGATCGGCACCGCGCCGGGCATGTTGGCGACGCAGTAGTGGGTGATTCCGTCGACTTCGAAGGTCGGGTCCTGGTGGGTGGTGGGGCGCGAGGTCTCAAAGCAGCCGCCCTGGTCGATCGCGACGTCGACCAGCACCGCGCCGGGCTTCATCAGCGCCAGCTGCTCGCGGCGCACGACGAAGGGCGCCCGAGCGCCGTGGACGAGTACGGCGCCGATCACCAGGTCGGCGCGCGGCAGCATCTCCTCGACCGCCAGCGTGGTCGAGTAGACGGTCGAGCAGCGCCCGGCGAAGGCTGTCTCCAATTCCCGCAAGCGATCGATCGATTTGTCGAAGACGAAGACATCGGCCTCCATCCCGATCGCGATGAAAGCGGCGTTCATGCCGACGACGCCGCCGCCAATCACCATTACGTTGGCGGCGGCGACGCCAGGCACTCCACCGAGCAAGATTCCGCGCCCGCCAAGGGGCTTCTCGAGCATGAATGCGCCGGCCTGGGTGGCGATCTTGCCGGCGATCTCACTCATCGGCGCCAGCAGCGGCAGGCGGCCGCGCGCGTCCTCGACAGTCTCGTAAGCAACGCAGGTGGCGCCGGAGTTGCAGAGCCCGCGGGTCAGCTCGGGGTCCGGTGCGAGGTGCAGGTAGGTGAAGAGCAGCTGACCGGGGCGCAACATCTCCAGCTCGGCTGGCTGCGGCTCCTTCACCTTGATCACCATTTCCGCCCCCTCGAAGACCGTGGCGGCGTCGGCGACGATGCGCGCACCCTGGGCCTCGAACTCGGCGTCGGCGATCGCGCTTCCCCCGCCGGCGCCGGCCTCGACCAGGACCTCGTGGCCGTGTTCGACCAGCTCGCGAACGCCGGCCGGCGTAACGGCGACCCGGTACTCGGCGGGCTTGATCTCACGGGGCACGCCGATCCTCATGTGATCAGCTCCCGGGCTCGTATCGCCAACCAGAACTCGATCCGGTCATGGGCGCGCGAGAGGTCGCGACCGGTTAGCTCCTCGACTTTGCGCATCCGGTAACGCAGCGTGTGGCGGTGGCAGTAGACCTGGCGCGCCGCTTTCTCCCACTGCCCGTTCTGCTCGATAAAGGCCTCCAGCGAGCGCAGCAGCTCGCCGCCGTACTCTTCATCACCCCCCTCGATCGGGCCCAGCACGCTGTCGCAGTAGAGCGTCAGTGCCTCGTCATCCTGGATCGAGAGCAGCAGCGTGAAAGCGCCGAGGTCGCGCCAGGAAGCGACCTCCGGAGCGTTGCCGTTGCCAATTGCGGTCGCCTCCAGTGCGCAGCGGGCCTCGTGGAAGGAGTGGCGCAGGTTCTCCGGCGGCGCCGGACGACTCGCGGCGGCACGGACGACGCCGCGGTCCTTGATCAACGCCTTGCGGGCCTCGGCCGCGAGGTCCACCGGATCGCGATCGGCGGCGTCGACAACGGCGCAGAGCAGCTCGCGACTGCCGCTCGCGTGCGGCGCCACCACGGCCGGACAGGCATCGGCGGCGAGCGCCCTCTCCAGGACGGCCTCAGCCGCGACCGGGTCATCGAGGGCGAAGACGAGCACGGCAGCTTCGTCACCGATGCCAAAGGGCTCGAGGCGGCGGCGCAGCTCGGTCGGATCGAGGCGGCCGCCGAGAGCGCCGGCAAGCACGTCGCCGGCGAGGCGACGCTCGGTCTCACGGGCGACGCGGCGGCGCATCAGCTCCAGTGCGACGACGGCGACGGCCTGCTGCAGGATCAGCCGCTCGAAATCGCCGAGACCGCCGGAATCGCGCACGATCACGACCCAGGCCTGTGGCGGGCCGCCACCCGGCGAAATCACCGGGTGGGCCAGCGCCCGACCGGCGACCGCCGGGTGGGCGGGAACAAAGGGGTGTCCATCGGCGGTGTGGCGCAGCGCTTCCTCGCGGATCGCGTTGACCGCCTCGGCGGAGAGTTGGCGGCGGAAGCCGCGCCCGGCGAGGCGCTCGCCCCGGCCACCGAGGATTGCCACGGTGCCGCCGACCGCCGAGGCGATGGTCGCCACGATCTCCTCCAGGCCGCGCTCTTCCAGGACCAGCCGCTCTAGCCGGCGCTGCACCGCTATCCCCCGCTGCAGCACCTCGTATTGCTCGTTGACCAGCCGGGCGAAAGCCTTCTCGGTGATCGCGATGAACGGGGTCGAGTAGGGAACCTCGAAAAGCGGGAAGTCGCGTTTCTTGGCCTCTTCGACGAGTGCTTTCGGCAGCGTCTCGTGACTGAAGCCAGTGCCGAAGCCGAGCCCGGCAAGGTTGTGTTCGGCCAGCAACTTGACGAAGGCACGCTGTTTGGCGGCGCTGCCCAGCGGAATCCCGGTGGTCAGCATCAGCTCGCCGCCGGAGAGCCAGGGGGTCGGGTCTTCGAGCTCGGATATGTGGACCCAGCGGACCGGCGCCTCCGCCGAGCTTGCGCCAGCGGCAAGCTCGAGCTCGAGTTCGTCAAGCAGGCTTTGGACGGTAAGCACGAGGTCGCCTATCGCCTGACCCGCTCCCAGGCCTGACTGAGCACGGTGTGCAGGACATCGTGGATTTCTTCGAACTGCTCCGTATCGGCAATCAGCGGTGGCGCCAGCTGTATCACCGAATCACCGCGGTCGTCGGCGCGGCAGATCAGCCCGCGCTTGTAAAGCTCGACCGAGAGAAAACCGCGCAGCAACTCCTCGGCCTCTCCCTCGTCGAAGGTCTCTTTGGTCTCGCAATCCTTAACCAGCTCGATCGCCTGGAAGTAGCCGGCGCCGCGCACATCGCCGACGATCGGCAGCTCGTGCAGCGTCTCCAGCATCTGGCGGAACTCGCCCTCCTTGGCGAGCACCTGGCCGCAGAGGTCCTCGCGCTCGAAGATGTCGAGGTTGGCCATCGCCACGGCCGCCGAGATCGGGTGGCCGGCAAAGGTGAAGCCGTGGGCAAAGGAGGCGTCGCCCTCCATGAACGGCGCCGCCACCTCATCGGAGGCGATCAGGGCGCCCATCGGGGCGTAGGCCGAGGTGAGCGCCTTGGCGACGGTGACGATGTCCGGCACGTAGTCGAAGCGTTCGCAACCGAAGTAATGGCCGAGCCGACCCCAGGCGCAGATCACCTCGTCGGAGATCATCAGCACGTCGTAGCGGTCGCAGATCTCACGCACCCGCTCGAAGTAGCCGTCGGGCGGGACGAAGCAGCCGCCCGCGTTCTGGACCGGCTCGAGGATCACCGCGGCGACGGTCTCGGGGCCCTCGAACTGGATCCGCTCCTCGATTGCCGTCGCCGCCCAGAGCGGATGACGATCCTCCGGCCAGCGGTAGAGATTGGTGTTGGGTACGTGGCAGCCGCCCGGGGTGAGTGGCTCGAACTGCGAGCGCAGCTCGGTGATGCCGGTGGCGGAGAGGGCTCCGAGCGAGGTGCCGTGGTAGGCGATCTCGCGGGCGATCACCTTGTGCTTCTGGCCTTTGCCGAGCGCCCGGTGGTAGTTGCGGGCCAGCTTCAGCGCCGACTCGACCGACTCGGAGCCACCCGAGGTAAAGAAGACGCGGTTGAGGTCGCCGGGGGCGAGCTCGGCGAGCCGGGCCGCCAGTTCGATCGCGCCCGGATGGGCGTAGCTCCAGAGCGTGTAGAAGTCCAGCTCCTCGGCCTGACGGGCCGCCGCTTCGCCGAGCTCGGTGCGGCCGTGGCCGGCGTTGACGCAGAAGAGGCCGGAGAGGCCGTCCAGGTAGCGGTTGCCGTGATCGTCATAGACGTAGCAGCCGTCGGCGCGAACGATGATCGGAATCTCGTGCTCGGGGCCGTAGGAGCCCATTCGCGAGAAGTGCAGCCAGAGGTGGCGCCTGGCCATCTCCTGCAGGCCGGTGCTCACCGCTTCGCCGTGCGACACAACGGCCATCTACGTCTCCTTCCGTCCTACGACAATATGGATAAAGCTAGAGGTGGAAAGGCCCATATGCAATGTGCAGTGGGTTGAGTTCGCCTCTGACTCTTGTACCAAAAGGCCAATTCCGGGTTGTTCTTTTAGGACATCCGCCACTTGTGCGAAACGTCGAGTCGTCCTACCGTCTTACCGTCGGGACGCATAGACGGAAGCATCCGCGGCTCCTGCCGCGCGTTTTGGGGACCCCACCCTGACGCCCCATACACTCACCCCCATGCTCACCTTCGACGCCTTCGCCGACCTCCCCCTGGAGATCGAGGGCTACGAGCTGCAGCCGCTGGAATTGCAAATCCCAGGCTTCGAACGGCTGAGTACCGTCATCCAAATCCAGGGGGCCGGCGAGGACGGCCTCGGCGAGGACGTCACCTACGACGCCGTCGACCACATCGCCCTGCAGGACGCCGGTCCGAACCTCGACCTGACCGCCTGCGCCACCCTCGGCGAGTTTTGCGAGCTGATGGGCGACCTCGACACCTTCCCGGCCGAGCCACAACGCGACGTCTCGCGCCTCTACCGCCGCTGGGCCTTCGAGTCCGCGGCGCTAGACCTGGCGCTGCGCCAGGCTGGCAAAGGAATCGCGGAGGTCGTCGGCCGCGAGCCGCGCCCGGTCGCCTTCGTCGCCTCGATGCGCCTCGCCTCACCCGACAGCGCCTCCTCGATCGAGCCGCTGCGGCGCAAGCTCGACCGCTATCCCGATTTGCGCTTCAAGCTCGATCCTGTCAACGACTGGAACGACGAGCTGATCGCCGAACTGGTCGAGACCGGCGCGGTCGACTCGCTCGACCTGAAGGGCTTCTACAAGGGCACGGTCGTCGACGTCGAAACGGACCCCGAGCTCTACGCAAAGCTGTTCGAGGCGTTCCCAGATGCCTGGATCGAGGATCCCGACGTCACCGAGGAGACCCGTCCGCTGCTCGAGCCGATCCGCGACCGGCTCACCTGGGACGCGCCGATCCACTCGATCGCCGACATCGAGGCGCTGCCCTGGGAGCCGAAGATGGTCAACGTCAAGCCCTCGCGTGTGGGCGGGCTGCGCCAGCTCTGCGAGACCTACGACTACTGCGCCGAGCACGGCATCGGCGCCTACGGCGGCGGTCAGTGGGAGCTCGGCGTCGGCCGCGGCCAGATCCAGGTCCTCGCCGCGCTCTTTCACCCCGACACGCCCAACGACACCGCCCCCCGCGGCTACAACGAAGCCGACCCCCCGCCTGGACTACCAACCAGCCCGCTGGAGCCACAGTTGACTCCGCTTGGTTTCCGCTGGACCGAATAGGGCATAGATAAGCCCGATGCAGTCGCACCGTTTCAGCCGGCGCGCGCGCGAGCTAGGGAGACCCAACCTCTTGGGGCTGGTGGCGATCTTCCTCGTGCTCGGCGGCAGCGCGATCGCCCTGCCCGGCAAGAACAAGGTCAACTCCGGCGACATCAAGCAGGGGCAGGTGAGAACGCTCGACCTGCACCGGGGCGCCGTGACCAAATCGAAGCTGCATGCCAACGCGGTCACGGGCGCGAAGGTGCGCAACGACTCGCTGACCGGCAGGGATATCGATGAGTCCAGCCTCACGATCCCGATCGGGACGGGCACGATCGGCGAGCGTGAGCTGGCCGACCGCGAACGCCGCATCGTGATCAGCGCCGGGGAGCTCGTTCCTTCGGTTCCCGGCGAACCCGACGTCGGCCTGCAGTTCGGCTACCCAGCCGTCTTCTATCCACCCGACGACGAGCGTTCCACTGGCGCGCTCACCGAGGTGCCGCTCGACCGGGCCGCGGGCTCGAGGCTCGCGGTGATCCTGCTCTGGGACAGCCAGGCGGTGGGTGACGTGGTTTGGAACGTCAGCGCTCGCTCAGTTGGGCCCGGCGCCGAGCTCGGCTCGGGCGTGCAGGGTGGTCCCGACGTCGAAGCGACCGTTGCCACGGCCGCCACGCCGATCGAGACGCCGGTGCTCACGATCCCCGTCAGCGAGCTCAGCAACGGCGATCCCCTGGCGCTTCATATAACTCGCAATGCCGACGCGACCGCGGACACGATGCCGTCCTTCGCCTACCTGCGGCTGGTCGAGATCCGCTACACGGCGACCGGCTGAGTTAGGTCCACCTGACTGCAGCTTCGGCCAGCCGAACTTCGGCTTTCGGCTACGTTGCGGCGACCAGCCCCCGCCCGAGCAAGGAGAAGAGATGGCCGAGAAAAACTTTGCCGACGCGCTCAACGAGCAGATCGCCAACGAGTTCGCCGCTTCGCAGCAGTACGTCGGCGCCGCCGTCTATTACGACGCGGAGACCCTGCCACGGCTCGCTGCCTTCTTCTACCGGCAGGCGCTGGAGGAGCGCGAGCACGCGATGATGATGGTGCAGTACCTGCTCGACGTCGGCGCCGCAGTCCACATCCCCGACATCAAGTCGCAGGAGACCACTTATTCCGACGGGACAGCGCCCGTGCGGATGGCACTCGAGCAGGAGAAGCGGGTCAGCAACGAGATCTTCGCCCTCTTCGAGCTGGCGCGCGAGCTCAAGGACTACCGCGCCGAGCAGTTCCTGCAGTGGTTCGTCAAGGAGCAGGTTGAGGAGGTTGCGCTGATGGGCGATCTGCTCAACGTGGTCGAGCGGTCGAGGGAGAACCTGCTGCTGGCCGAGGATTACATTGCGCGGGAGAGTCTTGGCGAAGAGAGTGGCGACCCGACCGCGCCGCCTATGGCTGGGGGGTCGGCGGGGTAGGGGGAGGGGTACCCCTCCCCCTACCTCAGCCCGAGCCGCTACCCAAGCCAGCCCGCTCGCTTGCGCATGCTTTTGATGCGGCGGAACTCGGCGATGTCCTCGCGGAGGGCTGCTGGGGCTGGGGCTGGGAGGAAGCGGGCGGGGAGGGGGGACTCGATTACGCCGGTGTCGGAGCTGGTGACTTTGTAGGCGCGGGCGCCTCTTCTGGCGGTTAGGGCGGTGGGTGGGCCGGTGCCTTCCCAGAGCAGACCGGCGTAATCGTCCAGGCCGTAGCCGTCGGGCATGCCGTTGCTGACGGCCGCGAGGTAGGCGGCACGACGCTCAGGCTCGTTGTTGTAGTGGACACAGAGGCTGCCGTGAAGCAGGCCAAGGCCCGCCTCCTCCTGGGGCTTGCCCGAGGACTTGGTGATGCCGGCCTCGAACCAGCACATCGCGCCGGCGCTCTGGCCGGCGAGGACGACGCCCTCGCGCCAGGCGAGGCTGAGGATCGAGCTGAGCTCGTGGGCCTCCCAGACCGCGAGCAGGTTGACCATGCTGCCGCCGCCGACGTAGATCAGATCTTGGGCGAGCAGGTGGTCGCGCAGCGCCATCGGCCGGCGGCCGAGGCGAAAGAGCGAGAGGTCCGACGGCTCGCAGGGGCGCTCGCCGAAAGCGGCGTAGAAGCGGCCGATCTGCTCGGAGGTGTCGCCGCTGGCAGTCGGCAGGATGCAGATCTTCGGTCGCCCACCGGCCCGCTCGGTCGCCAGGCGCAGCATCAGCTCGCTGACCGCCCGATCCGGCGGGCGCGAGGTGAAGTCGTGGCCGCCGAGGGTGAGTATGCGGGGGATCATCAAGCGCTATGCCGCCGAGGTTGCCGCGAGCGATGGCGAAGTCGTCGCGGGCAGCCGAGTTACCGGTGGGGCGTCTCCGAGGTAGGCCGTCGCCAGGCGCATCTCGACCACGCGCGCACCAGCGGCATCGAGCCGGTAGCCCCGCGCTGCCGGCCGCGAAGCGACCACGCGGTTCAGCTCGCAGCCGACGAAGTGCAGGCCGGCGCCGTCCTCGGCGGCGTAGCCCGGACGCATCCCTTCGCGCAGCATCTCGTGATAGGCGTGGCGGCGTTCTGAGCTCGGCTCGTAGTGGACGCAGTTGCTGAACGGCAGCAGCCCCAGTCCCTTAACCCGCTGCGGTGATCCGTGGAAGCCTGTGACCGCTTCCTCAAACCAGCAGAGCGACCCGGCGGAGAGACCGCAGAGAACGACGCCGCTTTCCCAGGCTTCGCGCAGGATCGTGTCGAT
Organism: Actinomycetota bacterium; assembly: GCA_046733315.1. Taxonomy (GTDB): domain Bacteria; phylum Actinomycetota; class Thermoleophilia; order Solirubrobacterales; family 70-9; genus VRUE01. Next base: position 7,294 of record JBKPOV010000196.1, on the reverse strand, counting down.
CCCGTGGGCCCGCCAGACCCCGAGCAGGCTGATCACGCTGCCGCCTCCGACGTAGATCAGGTCCTGGGAGAGCAGGTGAGCGCGCAGGTCCGCCGGCCCCTGCTCACGGCGAAAGAGCGAGATATGGCTTGCCTCACAGCGACCGCCCGGAAAGGCGCGGTAGAAGCGCACGACGTAGTGGTCGGCGTCGCCGCTCGCAGAGGGCAGGAAGCAAACTCTGGGCCGTTCGCTGCGGCAGAGGCCGAGCACGTACTCGTCCAGCAGGGGATTTCCCGACTCCATCGAGAAGCCGCCGCCCCCGAAGGCGACGATCTGGCGGGGCGGATTCTCCATCTCCAGATGGTCCCCCCGCCAAGCCGCAACCTGCTTGTACAGGGGTCTGAAGTTCGCAGCGGCGCCCCCGCCCACATGTACAGTCATTCCGCCTGCGTTCCCAGCGAGTTCGCGGCTTTGTTAAATCGGTACCGGAACGTCCACAGAGTCCCCTGCGGGTGTACAATCGCGTTTACCTAAACACGGTTGTCTACCCAGGATTCCGACGTGCCACCGACCTCCTCAAGCTCCGGAAACCCCGCTCCAGCGCCAGCTGACGACCTCGGCGCCACACTGGAGCAGGAGCGGCTGCCAGCAGGGCTCGACAGTCTTTCCGAGCCGCTGATCGAGCACTCCCAGCGGGAAAGGCTGCTCAACGCGATGGCGCGCAGCTGTGCCAAGAAAGGCTACGGCGCGACCACGATCGCCGACGTCTGCGAGGGCGCCGGCGTCTCACGCGCGACCTTCTACGAGCTCTTCAAAGACAAGGAGGACTGCTTCCACGCCTCGATGGAGGTTGCCCTGGCCGACGCAATGGGTCGCATCGTCGCCGTCTACTCCCCTGACAAGCCCTGGGCGACGATGGTCCGCGACGCGGCGGCCGCCTTCCTCGACCTGCTCGCCAGCCGGCCGACCTTCGCCCGCATGGCCCTGGTCGAGGCGCCTGCCTCCGGCGAGCGTGCCTTCGAGCTCTACGCCTCCGGCAAGCGCGTCCTGCAGTCGGTGCTCGAACGCGGCCGCGATGACCCAGTCGAGGAAGAGGCGATCCCATCGAGCGCTGGCCGCGCCGCGCTCTCAGCCGCCGAGTCGCTGATCGTCGGCCAGATCCTGGCCGGCAACACGGCTCGCCTGCGTGAGCTTCTTCCTGACGTCGTCTACATCACGACGGTCCCCTATCTCGGCACCGAGGAGGCGCTGCGGCAGGCGCGCGAGGCCGAGAAGGCAGCTGTGCCCGCGGACGGCTGAGGCGTGTCAGCGGCGCGGGGGCAGAAACGGGAGCGGTGGCGGCCACCGCGCGGACGCCACCGTCTCCCCCCCGAGGTGATCGCCCGCTCCCAGCGCGAGCGCCTGCTGGAAGCGGCGATCCGCGTCGCCGCGGAGAAGGGCTACGCGGCGACGACGGTCGCCGACCTCACCGGCGAGGCGGGGATCTCCCGCACGACCTTCTACGCGATGTTCGAGGACAAGGAAGGCTGCTTCCTCGCCGCCTACGACGGTCTGATCGATGCGCTGGTGCGCCGGATCGCGCTCGCCTATGAGGCCGAGGAGGGCTGGCCGCAGCGGGCCCGTGCCGGGCTTGCGGCCCTGCTCGAGGCGCTTGCAGAGGAGCCCGAGGTCGCCCGCCTTGCACTGGTCAACGTCGGCTCTGCCGGCCCCGCGGCACAGCGCCGCTACCGCGCGGCGCTGCAGCGGCTCACCCCCTTCTTCGAGGAGGGACGCGACTTCGCCCCGGGCGGCCGCAGCCTGCCCGCAAACACCTCTCGGATGGCGATTGGCGCCGTCGCCGGCCTGATCTCAGACGAGGTCACTGAGGGACGGGCGGAGTATCTGCCGGGTTTGCTTTCAGAGGTCCTTTTTGCCACGCTGGTCCCCTATATCGGACCAGCCGCGGCTGCCAGGGAGGTGGGCGAAAAGACAAGATAAACGCTTACGTACACCGAGCCGCTATGATGAAGGTACTCCGGAGTTTTCAACCTACCTGGGACGGGCTGATGGCATCCGAATCGCGGCGTGACCTCATCTTGGCGGCAATGATCCGCGTGGTCGGCAGCAAGGGATACAAGGAGACCTCGGTCGCGGACGTGATCGAGGAGGCGGGCACCTCCCGCACTACCTTCTACAAACACTTCGAGGACAAGCACGAATGCTTCCTGGCCGCCTACGAGATGCTGGTCGAGCAGGTATTCGCCGAGGTCACCTCCAACTGCGACGGCGCCGAGTCCTGGCTGCAGCGGGTCGAGAACGGCCTCGCGACCATTGTCAAACTCTTCGCCCTCGACCCTGAGCTAGCCCGCACCGCGGTGGTCGAGGTCGCCGCCGCCGGCGCCGACGCCCGCCAGTTGCACTGGGACGCCGTCGCTCGCTTCACCCAGTACCTCGAGGGCGGTCGCGAGCTCTCCGACGGGCGAGAGCTGCCGGAGAACATCTCGCTGATGTCGGCCGGAGCGGTCTCCGGGCTGATCTTCGACGAGCTGCTGGCGGGCCGGGCGGCGCAGCTGCCGGCGCTGCTGCCGGATCTGCTCTTCGCGATGCTCGTCCCCTACATCGGTCCCCGCGCCGCGGCCGAGGAGATGCGTCGCGTCGCCGCGATGAGCTGAGTCCTACGCGGCCGCCGCGTCTACGGCCGCCGCGTCCATCTCCTTGCGCAGCCGGTGGCGGACGCGATGGAGGCGGACCTTGACGGTGCCGTTGGGTATCCCCAGCCGGCGGGCGATCGCCTCCTGAGTCAGGTCCTCCTGATAGCGGAGTTCGATCAGCTTGCGATCGCGCGCACTGAGCCGCATGAGCGCGGCGTGAAGGTCAGCGCGCTCGACCGTCGAGATGATCTGCTCGTCCTCGGCGCCCTCCCAGTCCTCGGCCGTGTCAACCGGGTCGGGACGCAGGCGGGCATGCTGGCGAAAGGCCTCGTTGCGGACAATCGTCCCCAGCCACTCCTTGCGCCTGGCGCCGTCGCGAAGGGTTGAGCGCCGGCGCCAGGCGCGAAGCAGGGCATCTTGGGCGATGTCTTCCGCTTCGTTGGGGTTGCTCGCGTAGTGATAGGCCATCCGCAGGCAAAAACGGCGCGCCTCATCCCACTCCCAACCATCACCCGGATCAGATTCTTTAATGATCGAAACGTTGATTGCTCGACCGTACTACTTCTAAAACCAAACGGGTGAAATTTAGTGCTGAAACTTTTTTGATCATGGATCAGGTCTCTCTTCCATGCTGGTTACGGCGCTGGAGGGAACGGGCGGGGAGTGGGCACAGCGGACCTATGAGGCGATGGCGCCCGTGTATGACGATTTCACCGCTCACCACGAATACGACCTCTGGATCGCCGACCTGCTGAAGCTGCTCCAGCGGCGCGGCTTGCAGGGCACGCGGCTGCTCGACGTCGGCTGCGGCACCGGCAAGAGCTTCTTGGAGATGTTGCCACGGGGCTGGGAGGTGACCGCCTGTGACATCTCACCGGCGATGCTCGAGCTGGCCCGCGAGAAGGTCGGCGAGAGGGTGGAGCTCGCTGTCGCCGACATGCTCGAGTTGCCCGACTTCGGCGAGTTCGACCTGGTCTGGGCCCTCGATGACGCGATCAATTACTTGCTCAGCCCGGAGGAAATGGAGCGGGCGCTGGCGGGGATGCGCGCCAACCTGGCACCCACCGGGCTGCTCCTCTTCGACGTCAACGCCTTGCCGGCCTACCGCACCTTCTTCGCCGAAACCGAGGTGGTCGAGCGCGGCGAGCGGCGGCTCGTCTGGCGCGGGCTGGCAACGCCCGACGTGGCGCCGGGCTCGATCTGCGAATCGCGACTGGAAGTCCTGCCGGAGGAGGGAGAGCCAGTGGACGTCGAGGCCCCGGTACTGGTCCATCGCCAGCGACATTTCCCCGAAGCGGAGGTGCTGGCGGCGCTGCAGGAAGCCGGCCTGGAGTGCCTCGACGTCTACGGTCACGGCCTCGATGGCATCCCGCGCCAACCGCTAGACGAATCCACCCACACCAAGGCGATCTACGTCGCCCGCAGCGCCGGCTCTTAGCCGCGGCTGACCACGCGCAGGCCCCGTTCGGCGACAGCGAGCTGGTGAGATGCAAGCGCCCACTTGCGCTGCAGCTTCGCTTCGATCGAGCGGGTACTGCAGGTCACGGTGGCGAGGCAGTCGCCCCAGGCGTTGGCGGCGTCGATGTAGAGGTTGAAGGCCTGCTCGCTGGGGCCGCCGCTCGCGAGTAGGCACGGCGCGGTCAGCTTGCCAGCGCGAATGCGCGCGTAGACAGTGCGCGTGCTCCTCACCCTGGGCAGGTAGTCCTCATAGCTCAGCCCTCGCGCCAGGTCGTCGCGAAGCCTGGCCATCGAGCCGATGAACCCACCCAGCCGGAGCCGGCAGGGGTTGATGGCCGGCTTGGTTTGGGACGTCGTGCTGAGATCCTCGCTGCCGGTATCCGTGGTGCTGACGGTGCCTGCCGGATCGGCGGCGCTGGTCCCGTCCTCACCGCAGGAGCTGAAGGTCAGCGCCAGGCTCAGCAGGATGCCGACTGTCGCCGCCGCGCTGAGCCGCATCGGCTTAGTGTAGAAATTCCCCGGATGCCGAGTGTGCGCAAGCTCGCGACCGTAGCGGCGATGCTTGCTCTCGCCCTGACCACCGCTCCAGCGGCGAGTGCGAGTGGAAACGGCGGCGTGCTGGTCGTCGGCGACAGCCTCGAGGAGCTGACCTCGCCTTACTTGCAGAAGTACCTGCCGGGCGTGGCGCTGACGGTCAACGCCGTCGGCGGTTACAACAGCTTCCAGATCTTCGATCTCTTCCAGGAAAGCTATGACCCGTCGCAGTCGGTGATCGTCTTCGATGCCGGCACCAACGACAACCCGGCCTATCCCGAGATCCTCGCCGGCAACCTAAGCAAGGTCGCCGAGATCGTCGGCGATCGCTGCATGGTGGTGCCGACTATCCACGGCTTTACCGTCAACGGCATCGACAACGCCGGCAAGAACAACGTCGTCGCGGCTTTTGCGGCTTCACGGCCCGGCACGCAGGTGCCCGATTGGGCGGGGGCGGAGGAAACCCACCCCGAGCTGATGCAGGCCGACGATCTGCACCCGACCGCCGCCGGGGCCGACCTGCGCGCACGCCTGATCGCCCAGGGGATCAAGGCATGCCTCGGCATCGCGACTGTCGCGGAGCGCAAGCCGGCGCTCGAGTCCGGACCGGATCTGCCGCCGGCCAGGAAGATGGCGCGCCGCGAGGCCGAGTTGGTCGACAGGATCGTCGCCGCGGCGCTGGCGCTCTTCCCGGTCCCCTTGCCCGGCGATGCCTGAGCCAGTACAGCGCGGCCGGCGCTACATGCGGGGCCTTGACGGCCTGCGCGCGATCGCGGTGCTCGGCGTCGTCCTCTACCACCTCCAGTTCGGCTGGGCCGAAGGTGGCCTGCTCGGCGTCGGCGTCTTCTTCACCCTCAGCGGCTACCTGATCACCGACATCCTGCTCAACCAGGTCAACGCCGGCGGGATCAAGCTGAAGTCCTTCTGGGCGGCCCGTGCCCGACGCCTCCTGCCGGGCCTCTTCCTGATGCTGATCGTGGTGATGGCCTGGGTGACCGTGATCGGCCCGCACCAGCCGGGCGACTTCCGCATGGCCGAGCTCAGCGCCGTCGGCTACTTCAACAACTGGTGGTTGATCTTCCACGACGTCTCCTACTTCGCGCGCTTCGCGCCGCCCTCGCCGCTCAACCACCTCTGGTCGCTCTCGGTCGAGGAGCAGTTCTACATCGTCTGGCCCTTCCTGCTGATGGCGGCGCTGCACTTCGTGCCGGAAGCGCGGCGCAAGGCCGGGCCGCGACCCCGACTCGCCGCCGTCGCGCTGGCGGGGGCGCTCCTCTCAGGCATCCTGATGGCGGTCCTCTACAAGCCCTCGCTCGATCCCTCGCGGGTCTACTACGGCACCGACACCCGCGCCCTGGAGCTGCTGGTCGGCGCGGCGCTGGCGATGGTTTGGCCCAGCCGCCGCCTCACCGCCAGAGTGACGCCGCAGGCGCGGCGGACGATCGATGCGGCGGGGCTCGCCGGCCTGGTCGTGATCGGGCTGATGTTTTGGCGCTCGAGCGAGTTCTCGCCCTTCATCTACCGCGGCGGCTTTCCCCTGCTGGCGGTCGGCACGGCCCTCTCGGTGGCAGCCTTCGCCCATCCCGCCTCGAGGCTGGGCCCGATCGTCGGCTGCTTGCCGATGCGCTGGATCGGCGAACGCTCCTACGGCATCTACCTATGGACCCTGCCGATCATCGTGCTGACCTCGCCGCAGGGCGCGCACGGTCCCGACCTGCTGCGGGCGGTCCTGCAGGTGGCGGCGATCATGGCTGTGGCGGAGCTCTCCTGGCGCTACCTGGAGAATCCGATTCGCCATGGGGCGCTCGGCCGGCTCTGGGCGCAGTGGAAAGCGGGGGGCTGGCGGCGCGAGCGGGTGCCGCGCGAGGGCTGGGCCCTGATCGGCGTTGGTGGCCTCGTCGTCGCCTTCGCGCTCGCCGGCCTGGCGGGCGTCGGCGTCTCCAACAGCTCGCACGCGATCGGCTCGGCGACGGTGTCGAAGACGATTGCGGCGAAGAACGTCAAGCGCCAGCCGCTGGCGACGCGGTGCGAAGGGGTCGTTCACATCGGCGACTCGACCTCCGAGGGCCTCGTCTCCGAAGAATATTTGCCCGACCCGAACCAACTGATCAGCGCCCAGTACGCCCGGGTCGGCGCTACTACGCAGCACCTCGAGGTCTCCGGCGCCCGCTCGATCTACGAGAACTACGAAGGCGAACCGAACGCCCAGGAAGTCGCCGAAGCCTGGAAGAACGAAGGCTTCAAGGGCTGCTGGGTGGTCGCGATGGGGACCAACGAGGCGGCCAACGTGGCAGCCGGCTCGACCGTCACCTACGACGACCGGATCGATCTGATGATGTCGACGATCGGCGACGATCCGGTGATGTGGGTGAACGTCAAGTCACTCGTCCCCAACGGCCCCTACGCGGCGGCGAACATGCGCGACTGGGACAAAGCGTTGCGCGCGGCCTGCGACCGCTACCCCTACATGCGCATCTACAACTGGGCCGCCGACGTCAAGGACGACTGGTTCATCCCCGACGGAATCCACTTCACCTCCGAAGGCTACGCGGCCCGCGGCCGCCTGATCGCCGACGCCCTACTCGAAGCCTTCCCCAACAGCGAAGCAACGCCGCAGCTCACCGACGCCGACAACTGCGTCGTTGCACCACCGGCCTAATTGCGGGTTTTCCACAGTATTTATTGACTAATTT
>JBKPOV010000195.1:0-26024 GCA_046733315.1 Actinomycetota bacterium | reverse complement strand
ACCTCGTTGAGGCCGCCGGCGGATCCGGTCAGGGTGACGGTGGTGGGGATCGTCAGCGAGCCCATCACGAATAGCTCGGGCACGTTGAACGTCCCTTCGGTGGTTCCATAGCCGGTCGACTGGATGGTGGCGCTGGCGGTGATGTTCACCTGGGTGTGACTGGAGTCGAGCCCGGAGCAGTGCTCAGGGGTGTCGAAGAAGATCCGAACTTGGCGGCCGGTCGCCATGTACAAAGTGCCGTTGACGAAGAGGCCGCAGATCCAGTAGTCGCCGCCGCTGAGGGTGAGTCTCGAGCCGGTGGGAACGTTGATGAACCTATGCGACGCGTCCCAGGGTTTGGTTTCCGTGCGCGCTTGGCCTTCGTAGACGTCAACTTCACCGGCTGGTGTGGAGCCGGTGCAGTTGGGGACAAGCCGGCAGTTGGAGTTGTTCGTTTCAACGCCTTCCGGCGGCACCACGGGGGGCAGCGTCTTTTCGCCTTCCGTTACTTCACCTTTGCACCCAGGCACCGGTGCTGTTTTGCCGATGCCGTGGCGGAGGTCGCCGCAGACAATCGCGCTCTGGCCTTTTTCGCTGGTCAGTTCGACGCTGCCGTTGGTGCCGATGTCCGTTTCGAGCGTCGGGCCTCCTTCGAGCTTGATGCCGCTTTCCCCGATCAGCTGCTCCGCTTTGAAGACGTTTTCGCCGATCTGCGTCTTGAGATGGACGTTGACGCGGCGACTGACTCCGCCGGAGGCGCCGACCGCGACCACACTCAGTTCGGTGTTCGCCTGGAAGGCGCTGACCCGATAGGAGAACGTGGCGCCGCCGACGGTCTCGGGGGCGGTGGTCGGGCACCAGCCTTCGGTAGGCGTCTGAGCTTCGCCGGCCGGTCCGACGCAGGGGTTCGAGGGTGTGAGTTTTTTCTGGAACCGGTTGAGGCGCAGGAGCGCGATCCCGGCGCCGGCGTCGGCGGCGGCGATCGCGTTCTTCGAGCTGCGGTCGCGCGCGGTTCCGTGCTGCGCGTTGACCGAGGAGATCACCGCGACGCTGGCCATGCCGAAGCTGGCGATCATCGCGAAGAGCGCGGTCGGCAGCGCCATGCCGCGCTCGCTCCTCGCGAGATCGCGCAGGCGACAGCGAATGGCGGCGACGATTGCCATCGCCAAGCCATCGACGGGGGGCGCGGACACCTTGAGCAGCGGGTTGAGGTCCGGTGCCCCTTGGACGCCCGTACTACTGACTACTCCTGGACCGACGGGGCTACTGCTCTGGCTGGCCGGCGAGCTGCTCGATGCCGCTGGCGCGCTGGCCGCCGGCGGCCAGCATCAGCTTGAAGTCGTGCGGGCTGGAGGCGTAGTCGAGGGCGGTCTGCTCGGAGATCTTGCCTGCCATCACGTAGCCGAGCAGGGACTGGTCGAAGGTGCGCATGCCGTAGTACTCGCCCTCGGCGATCACCTCGGTGATCTTGCCGGTCTCCTCCGGGTTCATGATCAGGTCCTGAACGCGGCCGGTGACGACGAGCACCTCGGAGGCGGGGACGCGGCCCTCACCGGTGATGTCGGGGACGAGGCGCTGGGCGATCGCTCCCTTTAGCGTTGCGGAGAGCATCACCCGCGCCTGGTGCTGGAGGTGGGGCGGGAAGAAGTCGATGATGCGGTTGATCGTCTCGGTCGCGTCGAGGGTGTGGACCGTGGAGAGCACCAGGTGGCCGGTCTCGGCGGCGGAGAGCGCCGTGCGCACGGTCTCCTCGTCGCGCATCTCGCCGATCAGGATCACGTCGGGGTCCTGGCGCAGGACGCGGCGCATCGCCCGGCCGAAGCTCTCGGTGTCGGAGCCGACTTCGCGCTGGTTGACGATCGAGCGCTTGTCTTCGTGCAGGTACTCGATCGGGTCCTCGAGCGTGATGATGTGGTGCGAGCGGTTGCGGTTGATGTGGTCGATCATCGCCGCCAGCGTCGTGCTCTTGCCCGAGCCGGTCGTGCCGGTGACGAGGATGATCCCGCGCTGCTCTTCGGCCAGGGTGGTGACGACTGGCGGCAAGCCGAGGTCGTCAACCGAGCGGATATCGAAGGGGATCGCGCGGCAGACGATCGAGATCGAGCCGCGCTGTTTGAAGGTGTTTACGCGGAAGCGCGAGAGGCCGGGAATCGAGTAGGAGAAGTCGGCCTCACCGGCCTCCTCGAACTCGGTCTGCGAGCGCACTTCGGCGATCTCGTGGAAGGCGTTCTCCGTGTCCTCGGCGGTGAGCGGCTCGTAGCCGTCGAGGTAGACCAGCTCGCCGTGCTGGCGGATGATCGGCTTCGAGCTGACCTTGATGTGGAGGTCGGAGCCCTCCCGCTCGATCAGCGTGCGCAGCGCTTTGTCGATCTCGAACATCCCGGCCTGTATCGGCCGCCGAAGCGTGTGCCTTAACCGCGCATCCGACATCGACCCCACCAGAAGGGGGTCAATGTCGGATGCGTCGCTCAGCTTCCGCTAAGTCACCTCGCGCAGCTTCTGCGCTTCGCCCAGTTGCTGCAGCTTCTTCAGGCTCTGGTTCTCGATCTGGCGGATGCGCTCGCGGGTGACGTTGAAGGTCCGCCCCACCTCGTCGAGCGTGCGCGGGTGCTCGCCGCCGAGGCCGTAGCGCAGCTCCAGCACGCGGCGCTCGCGGTAGGAGAGGTTCTCCAGCGCCTCCTTCAGCGCCTCTTTGGTCAACAGGTCCGCCGCCCGGTCGAAGGGGGACTCGGCCTTCTCGTCGGCGATGAACTGTCCGAACTCCGACTCCTCCTCGTCGCCGACCGGCTTCTCCAGCGAGACCGGCGCTTGGGCGGAGCGCTTGATCGAGTCGACCTCCTCGGGATCGATCCCCGTCACCTCGGCGATCTCCTCCGGGGTGGGCTCGCGGCCCAGCTCGGTGACCAGCTTGCGCTCGGCGCGGCCGATCTTGTTGAGCTTCTCGACCACGTGCACCGGGATGCGGATCGTGCGGGCCTTGTCGGCCAGCGCGCGGGCGATCGCCTGGCGGATCCACCAGGTGGCGTAGGTCGAGAACTTGAATCCCTTGCGGTAGTCAAACTTCTCCGCGGCGCGGACCAGGCCCAGCGTGCCCTCCTGGATCAGGTCGAGGAAGGGCAGGCCCTGGTTGCGGTAGTTCTTGGCGATCGAGACGACCAGGCGTAGGTTCGACTCGACCATTTTCTGCTTCGCGTCGAGGTCGCCGCGCTCGATGCGCTTGGCGAGTTCGACCTCCTCCGCGGCGGTTAGCAGGCGGACCTTGCCGATGTCCTTGAGAAACAGCTGCAGGCTGTCCGTCGTCATGTCCGGTTTCAGGTCGAGCGCCTGTTTCTGGCGGCGGCGACCTTTTTTGCCGGTGTCGATCGGGAGCGCTTCCGCGGCCGCTTTCTGGGCCGGGTCCATGTCCTCGACCAACTCAATGCCCGACTTCTCGAGGTGCCCGTAAAGGTCCTCGACGTCCGACTCGTCCAGATCCACCTCCGACACTGCGGAGGCGACATCGCCAAAGGTCAGCACCCCGAGCTGCTGCCCGCGGGTAATGAGGCCTTTGACCTCCTCAAGCTCCTGAAGCTCTGCTACCAGCATCCTGTATCTACTCGTTTCTTTTGGCTAGGTGAATAAGGCCTGCGACTGAAACGCCGCCCGAGGCGGGAAGTCGCGAAAAAATAGACCGGCTATCCGGTCCGAGAAGCTGAATATCCTGCGCTGGCCTTGAGGCCTGGGACGGGCGGTCTGGTTCCGCTCAAACGTCTGTTCGCATATTAGTCGCTTCAGTTTCTGAAGTCAATGCCCAAATCTATGCGCCAATCCCACCCCTGGCTGCGTGCCTTCTGGAACCGCGCCTACCGCGAGAACGTCACCGGGCTCTCGGCGATGGTCGCCTACAACCTGATGCTGGCCGTCTTCCCCTTCGCCCTGCTGGTGCTCTTCGTCTTCGGCCAGGTATTGAAGATCGGCGGCGTCGAGGCGGGCGTGCTCGATGACCTCCAGCGCCTCTTCCCCAACGTTGAGCAGCACACGCTGACCGACGTGCTCAACCGGATCGAGGAAAACTCGACCACGATCGGGATCGCCGCCTTCTTCGGCTCGCTCTGGATCGGCGCCTCTTTCTGGGGCGCGATGGACACCGCCTTCTGCCGCATCTACCACGTCGAATGCCGCGGCTGGGTCGAGCAGAAGCGCTTCTCCTTCGCGATGCTGGCGGTCGTCCTCCTCTTCATCGCCGCCAGCATCTTCCTGCCGGCGATGGAGAGCACGCTCGTCTCGAGCACTGACCGGCTTCCCTTCGGCCTCTCCAGCATCAAGGTGATCGACACGGCGCTCCTACTCGGCGCGGCGATCCTGATCGTCTTCTTGATCTGCAGCGTGATCTTCTGGGCCGTGCCGAAGGGCCACATGCCCTGGCGCGCCGTCTGGCCGGGGGCGGCGTTCGTCACGGCTTGTGCCGGCATCGCCAACTGGCTCTTCCCCGTCTACCTCTCCAACGTCTCCAGCCTTTCGCGGTTCGGCTCGACCCTGGGCTTCGTCCTCATCGCCCTGCTCTGGTTCTACGTGCTCAGCCTGGCGCTGCTGGCGGGCGCGGTGATCAACTCGTTGCGGCACGAGCTGGACGAGACGGGCGAAATGCCCTACGCAGGGACGGCCGGTGGCTCTGGCGACTGTGGCTGCGATGGCTCTGAGCCGCGTCGGCCCTAGACAGGAGTGAGAGGACCGACGCGGCTCTTTCCGTCCGTAGACGGTGTGGGTACCGCAACCGTAACTCTGTGAGAGGCGAAGATTCGCGTTGGTGCGGAACTTCGTCAGGTATTGGTTACCCGCTACTTCGAGGGCTAATCAGCATCGCCTTAGCCGTAGCGCTCGCCGATGATCGTGCGCAGCTTGGCTCGATCGTGGCGCGCATGGACCCGGCGCACGGTGCCCGAGCGCGAGCGCATGACGAGCGATTCGGTGGTAGCGCCGGGCCCGCGGTAGCGCACGCCCTGCAGGACGTCGCCATCGGTGACGCCGGTGGCGGAGAAGAAGACGTCCTCCCCAGAGCAAAGGTCATCTGCGGTAAGCACGCGATCGAGGTCGTAGCCGGCCTCGAGGGCGGCGCTGCGCTCCTCCTCGTTGCGCGGCCAGAGCCGGCCCAGCAGCTGTCCGCCCATCGACTTCAGCGCCGCCGCGGAGAGCACGCCCTCCGGCGTGCCGCCGATGCCCCAGAGCAGATCGACGGGAGAGCGATCGCTGACAGCGAGTAGAGCGGCCGAGACATCGCCATCGGTGATCAGGCGGATGCGGCCGCCGGCGTCGCGCACTTCCTGCATCGCCTCCTCGTGGCGCGGCCGGTCGAGCATGACGACGGTGACGTCACCGACGCTGCCGCCCTTGCGCTCGGCGATCAGCCCCATCGTCTCGACCAGTGAGCGGTCAAGGTCGAGCAGGTCGGCGATTTCCTCCCCGCCGGCGATCTTTTCCATGTAGACGCAGGGGCCGGGATCGAACATCGTGCCGCGCTCGGCGAGCGCGATCACCGCCAGGGCGCTGGGCATGCCCAGCGCGCAGAGGCGGGTGCCCTCGAGCGGGTCGACGGCAATGTCGACCACCGGCGGGCTGCCGTCGCCGATCTGCTCGCCGTTGTAGAGCATCGGCGCCTCGTCCTTCTCTCCCTCGCCGATCACGACGACGCCTTCCATCGAAACTGAGTCGAGCACGAAGCGCATCGCGTCGACGGCAGCCTGGTCGGCGGCGATCTTGTCACCCCGCCCGACCCAGCGGGCGGCGGAGAGAGCCGCCGCCTCGGTGACGCGGACGAGCTCCAGCGCAAGGTTGCGATCCGGCTTGGTCCCCTCCATTGGAGGGGACCCTAAACAACCACCGCCTCCTCCGCTTCGCGTCCGGGGGCGGTGGCAATCGCCGTATCGGCGCCGCTCACGAAGAACCAGATCGTGACGTTCGCTAATCGGTTGACATAAGGTGCCCCGATGACGCGCTGGGGCTTGACATTGCCATTGCCCGGGCTCTCGCTTGCCGCCCATGAAGGTCTGGTGAAGCAGGCTGAGGCGGCAGGCTACACGGACTTCTGGAGCGGTGAGACGAACGGGCCCGACGGCTTCACGCCGCTGGCGCTAAGCGCCGCCTGGACCGAGCGGGCGCGTCTGGGCACCGGCATCGTCGGGGTCTTCCAGCGTGGCCCGGCGCTGCTGGCACAGGAGGCGGCCGCGCTGGCAAGTGCCTCGGATGACCGCTTCGTGCTCGGCATCGGCTCTTCCTCGGATCGAATTGTCGAAGGATGGAACGGCATTCCCTTCGAGCGGCCGTTGAGCAAGGTGCGCGAGACGCTCGACTTCTTGCGCACCGCCCTCGCCGGCGAGCGCACCGAGAGCGGCTTCAAGCTGGAGAGCGCGCCGGCGCAGCGGGTGCCGATCGTGCTGGCTGCGCTGCGGGGCAAGATGCTCGAGCTGGCGGTCGAGCAGGGAGACGGGGCCTTCACCAACTTCCTACCGCTGGGCGGCCTACCTAAAGTGACCGCCCAGCTGAGCGACGCTCCAAATGGATTCGAGCTGCTCTGTCGCTTCTTCTGCATCCCCGGGGAGCGGGAGGCGGTGGAGCCACTGGCCCGCTTCATGTTCTCCTCCTACATCACTGTGCCGGTCTACGCCGCCTTCTACCGCTGGCTCGGCTATGGCGAGGAGATCGAGGCGATGGTCAACGCCTGGGCGTCGGGCGACCGCCAAGGCGCCGCCGCTGCCGCACCGTGGGAGTTGATCGAGGAGATGTTCATCTTCGGCTCGCCGGAGCAGATGGTCGAGCGGATCAATGCCTTCGTCGAGGGCGGGATCACGCTGCCAATCCTCACACCGATCACAACGCCGGACAAGCTCGAGGAGTTGATCGAGGCCCTCTCCCCCTGATTCAGGGCTTTTTCCCTGGGTAACTGCACTTGCGCAGGCCCATTGGGAGGACGCAACAGGAGGGAAAGATGGCTGAGACAAAATCGCGCGGCTCTAGCAGCGGCGCGAAAGCAAAAAGTAAACGCGCTAAACCACGCAAAACAAGCGCGAGCAAAGCGAACACGAGTAAAACGAGCGCGAGCAAAACGAGTGCGAGCAAAGCAGCGAAAAAACGTCAGGTCAAACACGGCTCGGCCAACGGAGGCGGGCAGATCGATTCCGCTCGCAAAGCAGTCGAGTCGACGGCGAAGCAAGCCGGCAGCACGGTGAGCGAGGCAGGACGAAACGTCGGCCGCGCTGCGCAGAAGGCAAAGACACCCTTGCTGGCTGGCGGAGCCGCGGTCGCTGGCGCGGCCGGCGGTCTGGCCTTGGGCACTCGCCAGGCGCGCAAATCAAAGCTACTGCGACGCCCCAAGGTGAAGATCCGCTCGAAAGACCTCGCCAAAGCGGCTCGCAATGCTGGGCAGCTCGGCATGGAGGTCGGCGAGATCGCCACGGAACTGCGCCGCAACCGCGAGCAGACGAACGGCTCGAACCGGCGCTCGCCGGTTGAGGTCGTGCTCGATGGGCTCACCCACCGGGGGGGCGGCTCCTAGCCAGCACCCGGTTCGTGCTCAGTGCCAGGCAGGGCCGCCCAGGGGCGGTCACGCTGACGCGTGGCCGCACGCAGCGCAGCCGATCTATTGCTCGGCTCACGCCCGGCTGCCCAGATCAGGCGAACCGGGCCGCTACAGCGGCCGCGCCAGGCTGAGCGCGTAGTCACAGTCCGCATCGGTGAACCAGCCGCTGAGTGCCAATCCGGACTCTTCGTACACCCGTGCGAGCAGCTCGTAGGTGAACTTGGAGGAGATCTCGGTGCGCATCTCCTCGCCAGCGGCGAAATCGACCTCGATGTCGAGCGCCTCGAGCCGGATCCTCTGCTCGGTGAGCGAACGCAGGCGGATGTCCATGCGGGCTTGCTCGGCGTCGTAACGGGCGACGTGCTTGAAAGCGTCGAGGTCGAAGTCGGCACCCAGCTCGCGGTTGAGCACGCTGAGCACGTTCTTGTTGAACTGCGCGGTGATGCCTTCGGCGTCGTCGTAGGCAGCCTCGAGGCGGTCGCGTCCCTTGACCAGATCGGTACCGAGCAACAGCCTGTCGTTGGGCCCCATCAGGCCGGCGAGCCGGGCGAGGAAGTCGCGGCGCGCGTCGGGATAGAGGTTGCCGATTGTGCCGCCGAGGAAAGCGATCAGACGACCGCCATCGCCGTCGGGAATGCGCTCGAGGTGGTGCTCGAAGTCACAGACGAGGCCGTGCACGGCAAGGCCGGGGTACTCATGGACCAGCAGTTCCGCCGTCTCGTGGGTGATCTCCTCGGAGATGTCGACGGGGACGTAAGTGCGGAGGCAGCCGGCATCGCGCATCGCACTGAGCAGGTGACGGGTCTTCGCCGCCGAGCCGGAGCCGAGCTCGACCAGCGAAGGTGGGGCGCCGGCCGCCGCGACGATCTCGGCCGATCGCTCGGCCAGGATCGAGCGCTCCGCGCGGGTCGGGTAGTACTCGTCCAGCTCTGTGATCTGCTCGAAGAGCTGTGAGCCGCGCTCGTCATAGAAGTACTTCGGAGCAAGCTCCTTTGGCTCCATCGCCAGGCCAGCGCGGACGTCGCGCGCCATCGTCGCCGCCGTATCGGCGTCGAGGTGAACCTCGATCGCGATCATGCGTCCCTCGCAAGCCGAATGCCGGAGAAGATCTGGCGCCGCTCGGGCAGATCCCAGTTGCGAAAGCTGGGGCGCATCACGTCGCGGCGCGTAGCCCAGGAGCCGCCGCGTAGGACCTTGTAGGTATCCCCGAAGAAGACCTGGGAGTACTCGGGATAAGGGAACGCCTCGAAGCCGGGATAGGCGAGGAAGTCGGCGGAGGTCCATTCCCAGACCTGACCGGTGCCGTCGAGTCGCTCGCTTGCCGCCTCCCACTCGTGCTCGCTGGGGAGCCGCTTGCCGGCCCAACGCGCCAGCGCGTCGGCCTCGTGCCAAGAGACATGGAGGACGGGATGGGCCGGGTCGATCGGGTCGCGACCTCCCATACTCGTCAGCACCCACCCGCCGTCACCATCGCGCTCCCAATACAGCGGGGGCTCGGCGCCGGTGTCCTCCATGAACTGGATATACGTGGCATTGCTCACCGGAGTTCGATCGATCTCGAAGGGAGCGAGCTCGACGGGGTGTCGCGGACGCTCGTTGTCGTAGGCAAAGCCGTGCGCCGGGGCGCCGATCTCGTAGTCACCGCCTGGGATCGAAATCGCCTCTAGGCCTGGCTCGGCCGCCTGGAGAACACCAAGCCCGGGATCGACCGGCTCATAGCCATCGACCATCTGCAGCAGCTGCAGCATCGTCTCGTTGTGCTGCTGTTCGTGGGCAAGCAGCATCTCGTAGACGAAGCCTTCGCGCAGCAGCGGGTCCTCAGCGTCAGGGCCGAGCTCGACCTCGGCCAAGACCTCAAGCGTGCGCACGCGCACGTCGGCGAGGTATGCACGCAGCTCAGCGTCGCGCAAGATCGGCAACTCTCCCCGCGTCTTGCGCGGGTTCTCGATTGCGTCGTAGAACCTGCCCAGTTCGCCGTGCAGCGGCGCGCGCCCGCCGATCGTCTGCACCAGCCAGAGCTCCTCGAAGTTGGCGATGTGACCGAGGTCCCAGGCCAGCGGGCTGAGGATCGGCGAGTAGACACGGTTGAGCTGCTCGTCGTCGAGCGGCTCGATCAGCTCCAATGTGAACCGTCGCGCCTCGGCGAGGCGCTCCGCGATCGCTTCCTTGGAGCTCGGGGTCACCTCGGTGGCGATCCGAAAACCCTAGCGAGTTAAGCTGGCGCGCCTGTGAACGTCGCTGGAACAAGCGCGCTTGTGGCCGGTGGGGCATCGGGCCTCGGCGAGGCGACGGCACGAGCGCTGGTGGAGGGGGGCGCCACCGTGACGATCGCCGACCTCAACGCGGAGAAGGGCGAGGCGCTGGCGACCGAACTGGGCCGCAGCGCTACCTTCGTCCAGGCCGACGTGACCGACGAGGCGGCGGTCTCAGCCGCGGTCGAGCGAGCGGCGACGGATGACGGCGGACTGCGCGTCTCGGTCTGCTGCGCCGGAATCGGTTGGGCCGAGCGAGTGGCGCACAAGGGTGGTCCCCACAACCTCGAGTTCTTCTCCAACGTGGTCAAGGTCAACCTGATCGGCACCTTCAACGTGCTGCGCTTTGCGGCGGCAGCGATGAGCGAGAACGAGCCCGACGCTGAGGGCGAGCGAGGCGTCTGCGTCAACACCGCCTCGATCGCTGCCTTCGATGGCCAGATCGGCCAGATCGCCTACGCGGCCTCGAAGGGTGGCATCGTCGGCATGACCCTGCCCGCGGCCCGCGATATGGCCTCGCGCGGAGTCCGCGTCGTCACCATCGCCCCCGGCCTCTTCGACACGCCGCTGCTGGCCGCGCTGCCCGAGGACGCCCGCACCGCCCTCGGCGCCGGCATCCCCTTCCCCTCCCGCCTCGGCCGCCCCGAGGAGTACGGCCGCCTCGTCACCCAGATCGTCGCCAACCCGATGCTCAACGGCGAGACGATCCGCCTCGACGGCGCCCTGCGAATGCCACCGAAGTAGCCGCCGACGAGACGTGCATTTGCCACGCATATCGTGGTGAATGCACGGCTCGATCAGTCTGTGCGGGTGGCCTCGGGGTCGCGCCAGACGCGCTTGCGCCAGGGGGGGCTGACGGCGAAGCGGGCGTTGGTGGCGGCGAGCGGCTCGAGGGGAATCAGGTGAACGCGGTTGGCCGGGGTGAGGCGGTCGATGTGGGGGATGCCGGCGGTGTTGCCGGCGTGGCTGCCACCGGAGACGATCAGCAGGTGGGTCTCGGGGCCCCAGCCGTTCTCGGCGCGCAGGCCAAGTGCTTCGGTCGCGTTCTTGACGGGATCGATGCCGGCGTCCGAGGCCCAGCCATCAACCGGGCCGGGGCGCTGGTTGTAGCCGTGGTGGGATGAGGCGCGCTCGTCGACCGAACCGTCGCGACGGATGCGAATCTGCACGCCCTCCCAGTCGTCCGGGTGGTAACCGGCCCCGCCAGCGACCGGAAGGCCGCGGAGAGTTGCGGAGTCCGCGTAGTAGGTCCAGTACTGGATGTAGAGATTGCCGGCACGTGAGCCCGAGCAGTCAGCGCCAGCGGCTTCCGCATCCTCTGCGCCATCCCGTCGGCAGTCGATCACGTGGACGAAGGCCGAGACCGGCAAGCCGGCATCGGTGCGGCGAATGTAGCCGTGCTCGGCCCCGTCGCCGCACTCCGTCTCCCGGCATCGCCGAAAGTCGACCGGCACCGCCCGCGACCCCCGCTCAAAGAGCAGGGACGGCATATGCCGTCGAACCAACTCGCCGATCTCAGTCCCATAAGCCGCAATCAAAACCGGTTCATCGCCGCAATGGTCGGCCAGCGCCGCCGCGCAGAGCATCCGCGAGGCAATCGCCCGAGCAAACTCGGCTCCCGGTAGGCGAACCCCCGCGAAAACCAACCCCACTAGTGCCAGGGCAATGAAAGTGAGCAACCCGACGTACTCAACGGTCCCCTGACCTCGCTCCTGCATCTGAAGCTAAGCCGGAGCCGGTTGTTTCTCTCCCCAAAATTGAGCCTGTCTCGGAGACTCAGCGTGTGCGCCTGGCGAGCGCCGGGTCAAGCGAGGCAAGGACGCAGGTGCGCGATGAGGCTCTGAGCCAGGCTCAGAGGTTCTGAATCTCAGCCGCGATCTCCGCCGCCGCCTGCTTGGCATCAGCAAACAACATCGAGGTGTTCGGTTCGTAGAAAAGATCGTTGTCGATGCCGGCGAAACCGGGGCTGAGCGAGCGCTTGATCACGATCACCTGCTGGGCCTCGGAGACTTCGATGATCGGCATCCCGGCGATCGGGCTGTCGGGGTCGTTCTTGGCCGCCGGGTTGGTGACGTCGTTGGCGCCGACGATGACCGCGACGTCGGTGCGCGGCATCTCTGGGTTGATCTCCTCCATCTCCTTGAGCTGCTCGTAGGGCACGTCGGCCTCGGCGAGCAAGACGTTCATGTGGCCGGGCATGCGGCCGGCGACCGGGTGGATCGCGTAGCTGACCGTGACGCCGCGCTTCTCCAGCTCGTCGGCGACCTCCTTGATCGCGTGCTGTGCCTGGGCGACGGCAAGGCCGTAGCCGGGCACGACGACGACCGAGTCGGCGTAGGCGAGCTTTATCGCCGCGTCCTGGGCGCCGATCGACGTGTGCGGGCGCTCCTCCCCACTCGCACTTGCCCCGCCAGAGGGCGCACCGCCGAAGCCGGCGAAGAGGACGTTGCCGACCGAGCGGTTCATCGCCGTCGCCATCTCCATGGTCAGAATCGTTCCCGAGGAGCCGACCAGGGTGCCGGCGACGATCAGCGCGACGTTGTCGAGGGCGAAACCCGCGGCCGCGGCGGAGAGACCGGTGAAGGCGTTGAGCAGCGAGATCACGACCGGCATATCGGCGCCGCCGATCGGCAGCACGACGAGGTTGCCGAGCAGCCCTGCGGCGAGCAGGACGGCGATGAAGATCGCCTGGGAGGGATCGTCGTTGTTGATCGCGATATCGGTGCAGGCGACGAGGATGCCGATCAACAGCACCGCATTGATCACCTGCTGGCCTGGCACCGCCAGCGGCTTGGTCGGGATCAGGTCCTGCAGCTTGGCGAAGGCGATGTTCGAGCCCCAGAAGGAGACCGAGCCGACGACCGCGGCGAAGAGGATCGGGATCAGCTCGTCGAGCGGGATGTCCTCACCGAGCGAGATCCCGTGGCGGATCTCCGACCAGGCGATCAGCGCCACGGCGCCGCCGCCGACGCCGTTGTAGAGGGCGACCATCTGCGGCATCTCGGTCATCTGCACGCGGATCGAGGCGATCACGCCGACCGCGGTGCCGACGCCGAGACCGAGCGCGATCAAGCCCCAGTTGCCGATGCCGTCGAGCAGCAGGGTGGTGACGACGGCGATCGCCATGCCGAAGGCGGCGACCAGGTTGCCCTGCTTCGCAGTGGTCGGGTGGGTGCCGCGCCGCACGCCGATGATGAAGAGCGAGAAGGCGACGATGTAGAGGGCGGTGGCGGCGTCACCACCGGGCTCGAAGACCGCGAGGAGACTCATTTACCGCCCCCGGGTTTCGCCTCGGCGCCCGCCTTCGGCTTCGGCTTTCTGGAGAACATGCCGAGCATCCGGTCGGTGACCATGAAGCCACCGACGATGTTGATCGCGCCGAAGGCGATCGCGATCGTGCCGATCGTGTACTCGAGCCCGTCGTTGGCGAAACCGACGACGATCAGGCCACCGAGCATGACGATGCCGTGGATCGCGTTTGTCTGCGACATCAGCGGCGTGTGCAGGGTCGTCGGCACCTTTGAGATCACCTCGAAGCCGACGAAGGCGGCAAGGACGAAAATCGTGATCTCGGTCATCAGGCTCATGACCGATCCCCTCCCACCCTCCGGTGCGCTTTATGTGGGCATAGGCCGTAAAAGGCGCACCGGAAGCTCATTTGGCCGCCCTCTCGTTGCGGATCTCGCCACCGTGGGTGATGCAGGCGGCGGCGACGATGTCGTCCTCGAAGTCGACGCTCAGCTCCCCCTCATCGGAGATCAACAGGCCGAGCAGGTTCTCGAGGTTCTTGGCGTAGAGCTGGGAGGAGGGAAGCGGCATCTCGCTGGCGAGGTTGCGCGGGCCGATCACCTTGACGCCGCCCTCGACGACGGTCTGCCCGGCCTCGGTCAGCTCGCAGTTGCCGCCGGTCTCGGCGGCGAGGTCGATGATCACCGCCCCGGACTGCATCCCGCGCACCGCCTCGGCGGTGATCAGCAGCGGCGCTGAGCGGCCCGGGATCGCCGCCGTGGTGATGATCACGTCCTGCTTGGCAGCGTTCTCGCCGAGCGCGTCGCGGACCTGGGCGTTCTCCTCGTCGGTGAGCGGCCGGGCGTAGCCGCCCTCGCCCTCCGCGTCGGGGATGAAGTCGAGTTCCAGTGGGCGGCCGCCGAGCGAGGCGATCTGCTCCCAGGCGGCGCGGCGGATGTCGAAGCCGGTGACGATCGCACCGAGCCGCTTGGCCGTGGCGACGGCCTGAAGGCCGGCAACGCCGGCGCCGAGGACGAGCACCTTGGCCGGTGGCACCGTGCCGGCGGCGGTGGTCATCATGCCGAAGAAGCGGCCCGACTCGCGGGCGGCGATCAGGCTCGCGGCGTAGCCGGCGGCGGCGGCCTGCGAGGAGAGCGCGTCCATCGCCTGGGCCCGCGTCGTCCGCGGGATCGCCTCCATCGCAAAGCTGGTGACGCCGGCTTGGGCAAGTGCCTTGTTGGTCTCGGCGGCGGTCCATGGCGAGAGGTGGCCGATCAGGACCTGGTTTGAGTTGAGGCGGGTGATCTCGGCGGCGGACGGGGCGGCGACGCGAAGGACCACGTCGGCGCCCCACGTAACCTCGCCCTCGACGACCTCGGCGCCGGCTTCGCTGTACTGGGAGTCGGGATGACCGGCGGCCTCGCCGGCGCCGCTCTCGACCAACACCTCGACCTTTTCGTTGGCAGCGAGGGATTTGACCACGTCAGGGACCAGCGCGACCCGGCGCTCCCCCTCGGCGGTCTCTTTCGGCACTCCGATCTTCACGCGGCGCGGAAGGTTATGCGATCAAGGGACCGGGACGTCAGCCGGCGGTCAGCGTCGCCAGGCGCTCGAGGGTATGCAGCTGCTCGTCGCGCTCGGCGTGGACTGGAGAGACGATCAGGCGGTCGATCCCGGCGCCGCGGAAGCGGTCAATCCGCTCCGCCACTTCGGCCTCGGTTCCGACCAGCGAGGTGGCCTCGACGATCTCGTCGGGGACCGCCTCGAAGGCGCCGCCGCGGTCGCCGTCCTGGAAGCGCCGCTGCACCTCATCGGCGACCTCGCCGAAGCCGAAGCGGTGGGCGAGGTCGACGTAGAAGTTGGTCTTGCGGCTGCCCATGCCGCCGAAGTAGAGGACGAGGCCGGCCTTGACAACGGCCTTGGCCGCCTCGAGGTCGCCGTCGATCGCAACCTGCAGCGAAGGCGAGACCTCGAGATCGGAGCGCTGGCGACCGCCCTTGGCGAAACCGGCCTCGAGGTGCTCTCCCCAGGTCTGCTCGAAAGCGTCGACGCTGAAGAAGATCGGGATCCAACCGTCGGCAATCTCGGCTGCCATCTCGACCGACTTGCGGCCGATCGCGCCGACGAAGACCGGGATCTGGTTGCGCTCCGGGTGAAAGTTGAGCTTCAGCGCCTTTCCCTCGCCAGCGGGTAGTGGCAGCTGGTAATGCTCGCCCTGGTGATCGACCTTGCCCTCGCGGGCGATGATCTCGCGCACGACTTCGATGTACTCGCGGGTCCGCCCCCAGGGCTTGGCATAGGGCACCCCGTACCAACCTTCGGAGACCTGCGGGCCGGAAGGGCCGAAGCCGAAGAGGAAGCGACCGCCGGAGAGCTTGTCGATCGTCGCGCCGGCCATCGCCGCGGCGGCGGGCGGGCGGGCGGGCACCTGCATGATCGCGGCGCCGAGCTTGATCGTCGTCGTCTGCGGCGCCAGCCAAGCCAGCACGCTGACCACGTCGGAGCCGTAGGACTCCGCTGCCCAGACCGACTCGAACCCGGCGCCCTCTGCCGCCTGGACCACCTCGAGGGCGTCCTCGCCGGCGGGGCCGATGCCCCAGTAGCCGAGGTTGAGTCCGAGCTTCAAAGCCATCCGGCGCTCACCCTATTGAATAGGCGACGATGAGCGACGCTGCAATCGAGCCAGGCCTCTCCAGCGCCACGGCCGCGAAGCGGCTGCGCGAGCTGGGTCCCGTGCCCGAGAACTCCTCGCGCTCGACCTCCAGCATCGTCGCCGGCAACGTCTTCACGCTCTTCAACGCGATCATCGGCGCCTTCTTCGTTCTCGACCTCGGGCTCGGCCTCTACGCCGACTCGATCTTCGGCCTGATCGCGGTGATCAACTCCTACATTGGCATCCGCCAGGAGCTGAAGGCGAAGCGCACGCTGGACGAGCTCGCCGTTCTGGTCGCCCCCCACGCCAAGGTGATCCGCGACGGCGCCGAGGTCAGCCTGCTCGCCGAGGAGGTCGTCCCGGGCGACGTGGTCGGGGTCGAGCCCGGCGATCAGCTCGTCGCCGATGGCGAGGTGCTCAACACCCGCGGGATGACGCTCGATGAGTCGATGCTGACCGGCGAGGCCGATGGCGTGCGCAAGGACATCGGCGACCGTGTCCTCTCCGGCTCCTTTTGCATCAGCGGCTCCGGCCAGTACAAGGTCGACGCGGTGCGCGAGGAGAGCTACGCGGGAAAGCTCGCCGGCGAGGCGCGCGCTTTCCGTCACCCTCCCTCGCCGCTGCAGGGCGAGGTCAACCGCGTGATCCTCGCCTGCGTCTACGTGATGGCGCCGCTCGCGGTGCTGCTGATCCTCACCCTGAAGCTGCGCAACACCGGCATCGAGGAGGCGGCGCAGACCGCCACGGCAGGCCTGGTCACCCTCGTCCCCGAGGGCCTGGTGCTGCTGATGAGCGTCACCTTCGCGGTCGCCGCGGTGCGGCTGGCCCGCAACGACACGCTGGTCCAGCAGATGAGCGCGACCGAGAGCCTCGCCTCGGTCGACACGATCTGCGTCGACAAGACCGGCACCCTGACCGACGGCGAGCTGCGCCTGCTCGGCGCCGAGGTCGCCGACGGCGTCGACGCGAAAGCCGCGCACGCGGCGCTGGGGCGCTTCGCCGCCAGCGCCGGCGATCGCAACCGCACCCTGGAGGCGGTCGCCGAACGCTTCCCCGGCGAGGCAGGCCGGGTCTCCGGCGAAGTGGCCTTCTCTTCGGAGTGGAAGTGGAGCGGCTTGCGGATCGACTCCACCAGCTACGTGCTCGGGGCCCCGGACGTGCTGAGTGAGGCGGGCGTGCTCAGCCTGCCTCCCGGGCTGGCACGGGTGCTGGAGCGGGAGACCGCGGCGGGGCGGCGAGTCGTCGCCTTCAGCGAAACCAGCGAGCCCTTGCCCAGCGACCCCGCCGAGCAACCGCCGCCGCGGCTTGCGCCCGTCGCCCTGGTCGTCCTGGAGGAGACGCTGCGGCCCGACGCCGCGGAGACAGTCGCCCTGATGCGCGAGGAAGAGGTCGACCTGAAGCTGATCTCGGGTGACGCGAGGGCGACCGTGACCGCGGTGGCGGCCGCGGTCGGAGTGCCGCAAGATGCCGGCGTCATCGAGGGCCACGAGCTGCCCGAAGACGCCGAGGGGCTGGCGGCGGCGGCGCAGCGCAACACCGTCTTCTGCCGGATCAAGCCCGAGCAGAAGCGCGACCTTGTCGCGGCCCTGGCCGCCTCGGGCCGCTACGCGGCGATGATCGGCGACGGGGTCAACGACGTACCGGCGCTGAAGCGGGCGCGGATGGCGGTGGCGATGGGCTCTGGCGCGCAGGTGACCAAGGGGGTCGCCGATGTGGTGCTGCTCAAGGACGAGTTCGCGCGCCTGCCGCAGGCGGTGGGCGAGGGGCGGCGGATCGCCCGCAACATCCACCGGCTCGGCCGGCTCTACCTGACCAAGACCGTCTATGCGGCGGCGCTGATCCTGCTCGTCGCGATACCCGGCTTCGCATTCCCCTTCCTCCCCCGCCACCTCACCCTGGCGGCCTTCCTGACGATCGGCATCCCCTCCTTCGTGCTCGCCCTGGCGCCTTCGGACGGGCCGCTCTACCGTGGCCGCCTGCTGCGGGCGCTGGCCGCCTTCGCGGTCCCGGCGGGACTTGCCACGGCGCTCGGCTCGATCCTGTCCTTTTTCCTCGTTGACACCGTGGCCGGCGGCAGCCTCGCGGCGGGCCGCACCGCGGCGACGACGACTTTGATCGTGCTCGGCCTCAGCTTCGTGCTGCTGCTCGAGCGCGGCCCCGGCCGCGAGCACATCGCGATCCAGAGCTACATGCTCGCCCTGGTCGCCGGCCTCGGCGCCCTCTTCGCCCTGATCCTCGCCGCCGCCCCGGTGCGCGACTTCTTCGACATGACCCTGCTCAACGCCTCGCAGTGGTTCCTCGCCCTGCTCTCAGCGGCGCTGGGCCTGACGATCGCCAGCGTCCTCTGGCGGCTGCCCCTGGTCGAACAGCTCGAGACTCCGGTGGATATCGAGGGCGCCGCGGCCGTCACTCCCGCACCGGCGGGCGACTGACCAAGCAGGTCAAGGACGCAGGGAGCGTGGCGTGCTCTGCACGCGAGCGACTGAGGACGCGGAGATGCGCCGGTCAGTCGCCCGCCGGCGGCAGGACAAACTGACTGACGATCATGTTGGCGGCCAATTTGGGGTCGCCGCCGTCCCGGATCCGCTCGATCTTGACCTCGATCACGACGGTGCTCTTGCCGGCGTGGAGGGGCGTGCCCACGGCGACGATCTCATCGCCCAGCAGGCCGGCCGAGAAGACGTTCAGCTTCAGCTCGATCGTGGTGAAGTTGTGCTCTGGCGGAATGTTGCGGAAGGTCGCCCAGGCGGCGACGGTGTCGCCGAGGGCGGTCCAGACGCCCCCGTGGACGTAGCCGCCGGGATGCAGATGGCGCCGGTCGACGACGATCCTGCCGCTGGCGAAGGAGTCCTCGATCTCCAGCGGCTCGATGCCGAGGTCGCCGGGGAAGCTGCCGCCGATGAAGGCGCGAACGTTCGCCGGCGTGAACGGCGATCGGTCTTTGCTGGCTGGGCCCTCGCTCATCGCGGCGGCACCCTATCCCAGAGCACTTGATGCAACTGGAGTTGCGGCATCGCTCAAGGCGTAAGCGCCGGGCTCGAGCTGCTCGCTGCGACGGCGGTAGGTCCTCCAAAGCCAGGGCCAGTTGCTCGGATCGTTGCCGTTCTCGTCGACGTACCAGTTGCTGCAGCCGCTGTGCCAGACGGTTTTTGCAAGGGCGCCGCGTAGTTCGCGATCGAAGGCCTCGGCCGCCTCGGCCCTGATCTCGATGCGACTCGTCCGCGAGCGCTCCATCTCGCGCAGAGCGGCCAGCACGTGGCCGATGCCGCACTCGAGCGTGTTGACCACCGAGCCGGTGCCACCGTTGGTGTTGGGTCCGTAGAGCAGGAACATGTTGGGAAAGCCGGGCACGCTGAGCCCGAGATAGGCCCGCGCTACCTCACCCCACTCCTCGGCCAGGCGGCGACCGCCGCAGCCGGCGATCTCCATCGGCGCGACGAAGTCGTGGCTGGCGAAGCCGGTCGCAAGGATGATCGCGTCGGCAGCGCGCTCGGCCCCCGTGGCGTCGCGGATGCCGTCCGCGGTGACCGATTCGATCCGCTCCGTGACCAGCTCGACGTTGGGCTCGGCCAGGGCTGGGTACCACTCGTCGGTCAGCATGATCCGCTTGCAGCCGACCTCGTCGCTGGGCGTGACCTTACGGCGCAGCTCGGGGTCGGCGATCGCCGAGTTGATCTGGCGCCTGCTGATCGCCCGCAGGATCGGCAGCAACCAGGGCTTGCTGGTCATCGCCGCCGCACCGAACTCCTGGAAGGCATAGACCGATGCGCGATCGAGGCGACGCAGGGCCGGCAGGCGCTTGAACAGGGCGCGCGCTCGCGGCGAGTACTCGAAGTCCCCCTTGGGGAAGGTCCAGCCGGGAGAACGCTGGTAGACGTCGAGCTGGGCGACCTCAGGCTGGATCGCGGGCACCACCTGGATCGCACTGCAGCCGGTGCCGATCACGGCGACGCGCTTGCCGGCAAGGTCGACGTCGTGGCGCCATTCAGCCGTGTGGAAGGCAGGGCCCTCGAAATCTTCGAGGCCGGAGATAGCGGGCGTGCTCGGCACCGAGAGCTGCCCGCAGGCGGTGAGGAGGATGTCGGCCTCGTGCGGGCCGGCGCTCGTCGCGAGCAGCCACTTGCCCCGACCCTCGTCCCAGCGGGCGCTCGTTACCTCGGTGCCGGTGCGGACCCGGTCGAAGACGCCGAAGCGGCGGGCGACGCCCTCGATGTAAGCGCGGATCTCGGATCCGGGAGAGAAGCGCCGCGACCAGCGGTTCGGCGCGAAGGAGTACTCGTAGAGGTGGGACGGGATGTCGCAGGCGGCGCCGGGATAGGTGTTGTGCTGCCAGACCCCGCCGACCCGCTCGCCCTTCTCGAAGACGGTGACGTTCTCGTAGCCCTCGCGGCGCAGCATCACCGCGGCGCCGACGCCGCCGAAGCCGCCGCCGACGATCGCGATCGAAGCTCGTTCCTGGCGCCTTTGCGGCGCTATGCGCCCATTTTGCGCCAGCTGCTCACTCAAGGCCGAAGCCCTTCAACCCGTAGTCGCCGAATGGCTCGTCGCGCTCGCGCACGGCCTCTTTGAAGCCGCCCTCGGCGGCGCGGCGGACGAAGCCGTGGCCCTCCTCGGTGTGGCGGGCGACGCCGTCGAAGAAGGTGCCGAGCAGCTGGGTTTGGTGCAGGCCCTGGGCGTAGAGGCTTTGGTTGACGAGCATCTTCATCATCACCAGCTGGTTGATCGGCATCCGGGCAACGCGCCCGAGCAGGGCCTCGAAGCGCTCGTCGAGCTCCGCGGCGGGCGCTGCCTCGGTCGCCAAGCCCCACTCCTCCGCCTGCGCACCGGTCAACGAATCGCCGGTGAGCAACAACCGCTTGGCCCGCATCGGCCCCACCCGCGCGGCCCACAGGGCCGTCGTCGGCGAGCCCCAGACGCGCGCCGGCGGATAGCCGATCTTGGCGTCGTCGGCAACCACCAGCAGGTCCGAGCAGAGCGCCATGTCGGTGCCGCCGGCGACGCAGTAGCCGTGCACCTTGCAGAGCACCGGCTTCTCGGAATGAAAGAGGCTCATGAAGCCACGCACGTTGCGCCACATGAACTGGAAGTCGGTGACCGGGTCCCAATTCGACTCAGGCGCATGATTGGCCCCGATCACAGCAGGATCGATCGGCGACCCCGCCGGCGCCTCCACCCCACCCAGCTCGCTCATGTCCCCCTCGGCCGAGGCGACCAGGTCATAGCCCCCGCAAAACCCGCTGCCGTTCCCGGCAAGGGCGATGACGTGAACGGCCGGGTCGAGATTCGCCCGCTCCACGCAAGCGGCGATCTCAGCCGGCATCAGCGCCGTAATCCCGTTCCCCCGCTCCGGCCGGTTCAGCGTGATCCGTGCAACGGCCCCATCGGCCCCATACGTAATCGTCTCCACGCGGCTCAAACTACCGCCGACGGGACTCAAAGCCATCTATATCTCTGCTTTGAGTCCCGTCGGCGGGCTGTTCAGACTCGTTCGACGAGCATCGCCTTGCCTTGGCCGCCGGCGACGCACATGGTCTCGATGCCGACGGCGTGGTCGTCGGTCTCCATCACGTTGAGCAGGGTGCCCATCATGCGGGCGCCGGTCATGCCGAAGGGGTGGCCGAGGGCGATCGCGCCGCCGTGGGTGTTGAGCTTCTCGAGGGGGATGTCGCACTCGTCCATGATCGGGATCACCTGGGCGGCGAAGGCCTCGTTCAACTCGACCGTGTCGACGTCCTCGATCGTCATCCCGGCGCGGTCGAGGACCTTCTTGATCGCGCCAATCGGGGCGACGCCCATGTACTCGGGCTCGTTGCCCCAGGTGGCGGCGGTGACGATGCGGGCGCGCGGCGTCAGGCCGAGCTCCTTGGCCTTGGTATCGCTCATGATCAGCACCGCGGCGGCGCCGTCGTTGAGCGGGCAGGAGTTGCCGGCGGTTACCCCGCCACCGCCGAAGGCCTCGGGCAGTTCGGAGAGCTTCTCCAGGGTCGAGGAGGCGCGCGGGCCGTCGTCCTTGGCGACCTCGGTGCCGTCGGGCAGGGTCACCGGAGTGATTTCACGATCGAAGAAGCCGTCCTCCTGGGACTTGACGGCGAGTTCTTGGGAGCGCTGCGCGATCTTGTCCATGTCGGCGCGGCTAACCTCGTAGTGGTTAGCGACGTTGACCGCCGTCTTGCCCATCTCGATGTAGGCGTTGGGCTGGCCGTCGTTGCCCTGCAGGTTGGTGTTCTGGTCGTCGGCGCCAGCGGGCTCGGTGCGCTCGTTGTAGCGGCTCACCCACTCGACCCCCGCGGCGATGTAAGCGTCCCCCTCGCCGGCCTTGATTGCGTTGCCGGCGTGGCGAATCGCGTCGAGGCTGGAGGAGCAATAGCGCGAGACCGTCACTCCGTTGACCGTCTGCGGCAGCTTCTCCGAGAGCAGCGAGATGATCCGGCCGATGTTGAAGGCCTGCAGACCCTGGGGCATGCCGCAGCCGCAGAAGAGGTCCTCGATCAGGGCGGCGTCGACCTCGGGGTTGCGCTCGAGCAGCTGGTCGACCACGTAGGCGCCCATCTCATCGGGGCGGAGCTGGGCCAGCGAGCCCTTGAAGGCGCGGCCGATCGGAGTGCGGATGGTGTCGACGATGACTGCCTCGGGCATGCTGGGTCTCTCCTTGGAAGCTGGGGTCGGGAAGTGCGGGCCGCAGGGTAGTGGATTGGGAGCGCAGGGCTCCGGGGCAAGCACTAAGTTAGTGGCGATGTCGCTGGACGGCCTGCGGGCATGGATAGGGCTGGTGGAGCGCAAGCTCACGATGCGCACGCGCGTCTTTCTCGTCCTCGTCGCGATCGCGATCGGCGGTGCCGGCGCGGGCATCTATCTCGGCGCCAACGCCCAGACCGACAAGGTCAGCGAAGCCGACCTGCGCTCCCTTCAGGAAGAACTGGCGGGTCGGATCGACGCGCTCGAAACGCGGCTGGCGACGCTCGAAGCGAGCGAAACCCCCGCGCCCCTGCCGGAACCCGGACTCGAAAAAAAAGGCAACGGCGGCACAAAGCCGGAATAGGTACTTAGTGCCAAATGGCACGATCCCTGGCCAGGCCGTCCCCTCCCTGCGTTACATTCGCCGCAATTCGATCTCGCGTGCAGCGCGAGCTCTGCCGCCAGGCAGTGAAAGGAGGGCCCTGATGCCCGAGGGTTACTGCGTCAAGGAGCGAAAGAAGGTCGAGATCAAAGACGCCAAACAGGTGACCATGAAGAACGGTCGCCCGGCGATCCAAGGTCTGTGCCCGGACTGCGGCACGAAAATCTTCAAGATCGGCAAACTCGAGTAGTCCAAGCCTGAACCGGCGTCAGCGGGCATTCGTATGCCAAACGAATGCCATCTGGCGCGCTGACAGACGAGCGGGACGTGCGTGAGGCCTACGCGGCCCACGCCGCGGAGCTTTACGGCTTCGCGGTCCGCTCGCTTGGCGATGCCGGCCTCGCCGAAGAGGCCGTGCAGGAGACCTTCCTGCGGGCTTGGCGGGCTGGGGAGCGCTTCGACCCGCAGATCGGCTCGCTGCGTACCTGGCTGTTCGCCATCCTCCGCAACGTCGTGATCGACCTCGGCCGGGCGCGTGCGGCGCGGCCGACGGTCGCCGACGGTGGCGTCGAACCAGCCGTCGAGCCCTTCGACGAGGCCCTGCGCGCCTGGCAGATCGAGGAGGCGATGCGCCGGATCGGCGAGCAGCATCGGCGCGTCCTGGTCGAGACCTACTACCGCGGCCGCCCCTACGCCGAGGTCGCGGATGAGCTGGGAGTGCCGGAGGGCACTGTGAAGAGTCGCGTCTACTACGGGCTGCGAGCGCTGCGGGTCGTGCTCGAGGAGATGGGCTATGAAGACTGACGGCTGTCGCAGTTGGAAAGAGTCGCTTGGGGCCTACGCCCTTGGGCAGCTCCCCGAGCAGGAGAAACTCGCCCTGGAGGCGCATCTTGAGGGCTGCGCCGCCTGCCGTGCCGAGGCCGATTCGTTGATTGCCGTCTCGCGGCTGATGCCCCACGCTGACCCGGCGCATTTCGGTCCCGCGCCGCAACCTCCGGCGGAGTTGGGCCAGCGAATCGCCGCGACGATCGGCTCCGAGCGGCGAGCGAAGCGACGGCAACGACGGCAGCGCCTGGGGCTTGGCTTTAGCGGTGCCGTCGCAGCGGCCGCAGCGGCAGTGCTCGCAATCTTCGTTCTCTCCGGCGGCGAGGGCGGCGGCCCAGAGCGGCACGTCGCCTTCCGCTCGCTCCCTGACGACGTGAAGATCGCTGCGACCCTCGAGCCGCAGGCGTTCGGCACCCAAATCCACATCTACGTGAAGGGCATCAGTTCGGGCACGCTTTGCCGGGTCTACATGCGCGGGCCCGGCGGCAAGGACGTCTCGGCGGGCACCTTCCGCTACCGCTGGGGTGGGGACTCCGACGCGGTCCTCAGCGCCGCGCTTGATCTATCTCGCGCCCAGGCGCTCGTCGTGCACGCCGGCCGCCGCACTTTCATCGCGCCGCTCAGCCAGGGCGCGACCCCGAATCGCAATCGATCCCCAGAGGAGGAATCCACGTGAAGAAGTCCTTTTTTGTATTTAGCGCCCTGGCGCTGATCGCGGCGCTTGCGATCGCCGGTTGTGGCGGAGGCGAGGACAGCACAAGCTCGAACTCCGGCGGCGCCTACGGCTCCGGCGGCGAATCGACCAAGCCGACCTCAAGCGAAGGCTCGGCAGGTGGCGCGGCGGCGATCGTCTCGGCCGCTGCGGTGGGGGACCTGGGCACGGTGCTCGTCGACTCCAAGGGCTTGACGCTCTACGACTTCCACAAGGACAAAGGCAAGTCGGCCTGTTACGGCGCCTGCGCAAAGGTCTGGCCACCGTTGATCACAGAGGGAAAGCCCCAGGTCGGCGAAGGCGCGACGGCCGCCAAGCTCGGCACGACAAAACGCAAGGACGGCACCCTCCAAGTCACCTACGCCGGCTGGCCGCTCTACACCTATGAGGCCGACAAAAAACCGGGTGACGCCAACGGCAACGACATCGACTCCTTTGGGGCGGAGTGGTACGCGCTGCTGCCGAGCGGCGAGGAGGCCGAGGGCTAGACCTCTCTAGGAGCGCTTGCGGGCCGAGATCGAGGGTGGGACCAGCTCGCGGATCTCGGCCAGCAGCCGGACCGCGAGCTCTCCCGGCTGCTCGTCGGGACGAGCCTGCCCGCCCGCCGGCTCGAAGAAGCGGACCCGAAGCCGCGGGCGGCGCGGAAAGCCGGTCAGGTCCGACGTCCCCTCGATCGCCACGCAGACGAGCTTCGCCTCGGGCACCTCGAGGGCGAGGCGCCCGACGCCGCTGCGCGCCCGCAGGGCCTTGCCGCGAGAACGGGTTCCTTCGGGGAAGACGCCGATGCAGGCGCCGCGCCGCAGTTCCTCGATCGCCCGCGCCAAGGCGCCAACATCGCCCGCCCCGCGCTCGATCGGGATCTGGCCCATGCCGTTGAGGACCGGAGCCAGTCCCCGCACCTTCCAGAGGTCCGCTTTGGCCAGGGCCTTTATCTGGCGCCGGCGGATCGCCGAGATCCCGACCATGATCGGGTCCCAATGGCTGTCGTGATTGCCGACGACGAGCGCCGGGCCACTGGTTGGCAGCGCCTCCACGCCCTCCGCCTGCAGCCGCCCCCACATCGCCACCGGCCGAGAGATGGCCATTGCAGCTCGGTACATCGGGCTCGGCTCTCGTTTGGCCCGGGCCGGTGTAGTGATATCCCCTTGCGGGGTAGTGGCCTCCATCGGCAGCGGCACGCTACTCGATTCGCACAGGTGCGATGAATTCAGCAAAGTGATCAAAGTCACGTATTTGGCTGGCCAGGCGCTGGAAGGTACTCATCTCGCTTCTGCAGTACCAACCCGGCGCCCACTCTCGGCTGTATCAATCCCAACTATCTAAAGTGTCATCTGTGACGACGCAGAAGCCCCTCGAGCTGATCCTCGCTCGCAACCTGATGTCGGCGCTCTCGACTCCGGCCTTTCTGGTCGACGAGGGCGGCCTCCTCGTCTTCTACAACGAGGCCGCCGGGGCGCTGCTCGGCAAGCGCTTCGAGGAGCTGGGGACGGTCGGTGCTGATGAGTGGGGATCGCTCTTCGGGCCGTTTGACAAAAGCGGCGAGCCGATCCCCTATGACGAGCTTCCGCTCGTGGTCGCAGTTCGCAACGGGCGCCCCGCCCACGCCGACCTCGAGATCAGCTCCGCCGACGGCGCCCGCCACCAAGTCGAGGTCTCGGCCTTCCCGATCCTCACCGCGCATGGCTCGCAGGGCGGGATCGCGATCTTCTGGCCGACCGCGACGAACGGCCACGGAGCCGCAGCGGCATGAAGGTCAAGCTCTGGGG
>JBKPOV010000194.1:0-3063 GCA_046733315.1 Actinomycetota bacterium | reverse complement strand
AGGCGGGGGAGCCGAGCAGCTTCGCGAGGAAGCCCGGCTGCAGTAGCTCGGCGAAGATGGCGCCGCCCGTCGGCATCGCGACGACGAGGAGCCCGGTGAAGCGAGCCTGGGCGGTGGCCGCCTTGGCCTCCTCGGCGACCCGGTCGCGCTCTGCCGCCCCCGCGGCGAAGCGGCGCAACAGGCCGGCGAGGTCGCCGCCGGCGAGTCGCTGGCTGAGCAAAGCAGCCGCGAGCGCATCGACTCGCGACGATCGCATTCGCACCCGCCATGCCCCGATCGCCGCCTCAGTGGGCGCGCCGAGCTCGAGCTCCGCGCCGAGCCGGGCGAGCTCGACCGCGGGCGGACCGTCCAGCGAAGTCGCTGCCGCCAGCAGGGAGGCGCGCAGCGAGCGCCCGGCGGAAAGGGAGTCGGCGACCGCAAGCGCCACCTCCGGCAAAGAGCGCTCGACGGCGTGGCGGTAGCGCCTGCGCCGGCTCGCGATCGCCCAAGCGGCAAGCCCCGGTCCGGCGATCGCCAGCGGTAGCGCCAGCGAAATGCTGCCGATGAACCAACCTGCGGCGACGGCGACGGCGGTACCGATGGCGGCGATCCGCCGGCGCTCGAGCGTGGAGGGCGAGTAGCCCTCGCGACTTGCTCGGGCCAGGGGCTCCAGCGCCCTGTGCAGCCAGCGGCCAAGAGCCGGGCTGGCAAGCGCGGCCTCGCGCCCCGCGACGGCGACCAGTCCACCGGCGGCTGCCCCGGCGAAGGGAACCAACAGCACCGACGGATCAGCCATCGCCGCTCCCGCATTCGAGCGAACGAACAGCGGTAACGCCCGCGGCGCGTAGGACCTCGGCTATCTCCGCGACCCGCCGAGAGCCGTCTGACCGACGCTCGAGATGGACGACCAGATCGATACCGCGCTGCACCTGCTCGGCGATCGCCTCGTGCGGCAGGCCGACGCCCGCCATCAGGGCAAGCGTCTCGAGGCGGCTCAGGGCGTCGGCGGCTGAGTTCGCGTGGACGGTCGAGAGGGCGCCGTCGTGGCCCGTGTTGAGGGCGGTCAGCAGGTCGAGTGCCTCGGCGCCGCGGACCTCGCCGATCACGATCCGGTCGGGTCTCATCCTCAGCGCGTTGCGAAGCAAGTCCCGCACGGTCACCTCCCCCTTGCCCTCGACGCTTGCCGGTCGGCTCTCCAAACGCACGACGTGTCGCTGTTGCAAGCGCAACTCCGCCGCATCCTCGATCGTGACGATTCGCTCGCCGCAATCGATGAAGCTGGAAAGCGCATTGAGCAACGTCGTCTTGCCAGAGCCGGTGCCACCGCTGATCAGGACGCTGCGCCTGGCCCTGACGGCGTCGCTCAGCAGCTCGCGCTGGGCGGCGCTCAGCGTGCCGAGCTCGACCAGCTCGGCCGGACCAGGCCGCTGGGCGCCGAAACGCCGAATCGAGAGCGCCGGCCCATCGACGGCAAGCGGCGGGATTACGACGTTGACGCGTGAGCCATCGGCGAGGCGGGCGTCGACCATCGGACTGAGCTCATCGATCCGCCGGCCAAGTGGGGCGAGGATGCGCTCGATCGCGTTGCGCAACTCCTCCTCGTCGGCGAACCGAGTGTCAACTGCTTCGATCCGGCCGGCCCGCTCGACATAGACATCGTCTGGGCCGTTGACCATCACCTCCTCGACCGCTGGATCGCTGAGCAGATCCTCCAGCGGTCCGAGCCCGACCGTGTCCCGCACGATGCGCGCGACCAGCGCCGCCCGGTCCGCGGTCCCGAGCAGAGCCGCCTCTTCGTCGACCAAGGTGCGAACCTCGTCCGCCAGCTCGACGGTCGCCGCGCGACCCGCGGCTGCCTCGGTCCGCCTGCGCTCGATCAGTCCAAGCCGCAGCTGGTCGGCGAGGCTGGCGAGATGGCGCTCGCGTGCTTGCACGAATCAGCCTTCCGGCAGCAGCGTCAGCTTGCGCGCGAAGCTTTCGGCGGCGATCAAGCGCAGCGCCTGTCGCTTTGTAAGGGCCAGGGTAGCCGCGGAGGTGCCACCTGGGCCGGGACCGTCAGAGCCGGGTCCGAGTGAGAGCAACGGCACCTTTGCCGCGGCCACGTAGGTCCGCCCAGGGCCGGCGGCGCTCGCTTCGGTCGTGACGACGACATCGACCTTTGCTTGCCGATCCGGTGCGCCACTTGAAAGCAGCGCTTCGGCGCCGCTGACGGTGATTTCGACCGGGCGACGGCGCGGACCGACGCGCGGGGCGGCTCGACCGTCAGTGGGGGGATGCAGTTGCTCGGCGAGCAGATAGGAGCCGACGGGCAAGTCCGTAGCCGGTGCCAGCCCAATCGCTTCCGGTGCCGCCCGCAGCGCACCTTCCGGTACGAATCTGAGCGGCACGCGCCGTTGCACCAAGGCACTCGCGACGTCCTCGGGCCGCAGCGGCCTGCCGCCCTTCAAGCCGCGTGCGACCACGACCACTGAACGCAAAGGCCCGTAGCCGCGCGCCACACGTGAGCCATAGCTATCGGCGACGGCGGCCGCCAGCGCCGCGGCGACGCCCGCAAGCGCGAGAAACGCCAGCGCCCGAGCGCGCCGGCTCACGCGGCCAGTCCGCTCGCCGCCTCGGCCAGCGGCAACTCCAGAATCGCGAGCGAGCCCCGCTCGGAATGGCTCAGAGCGAAGCGGCCGCCGTGGTCGGAGGCGACTCGCCGGACGACGGCAAGGCCGTGTCCGTGGCGCTGCTGGCCCGAGAGGCAAGCGATCACCCGAGCGGGACTGTCGCGGCGCGAGCGGGGTTGGGTGGCGCGGCCCGAATCGACCACCGCGATCCTGAGACGACCTTCATGCAGCCGCCCGGCTACGACGATCGTCGGCCCACCGTGGTCAATCGCGTTGACGATCAGGTTGTCGAGCGCTTGGCCAAGCGCTCGACGGTCGCCGCGCAGCAGGGCGCTGCCGGCGCTCCATCGCATCTCGAGCGATCCATCCACAAGTCGAACGCGCGCCTGCCAACGAGCCACCGCCGAGTGGATCAGCTCAGCTCCATCAACGCTGCCCCACACGGGCGTCACGGGGCCCCCGTTGATCTCCCGGT
>JBKPOV010000193.1:0-20150 GCA_046733315.1 Actinomycetota bacterium | reverse complement strand
GTGATAGAGGTCGCTCCGTCCACCTCGTCGACGACAGGAGCTCCCCTTGAACATCAGCCTCATTCGCCTGCTAGCTGTTCTCGGGCACATCAACCCGAGAGCTTGGGACGCGTTCATTCCTCACGGCCCACACATTCGCATCGCGGAGGTGGCGGCCGATCCGGATGAACTCAATCCGCAGCCAATTCCTCCCGGCGCGAGGCTTCAGCTGGCTTCGGCCGAGGTGGCCAAGGAGATAGCCCAAGCAGCGATTGCGGCGGAGGCAGCCGGCAACGCGGACGCCTCGGCGATCGTCCTCCGTGCCGTCGACGACTGGTGCGGCAACTCCCCCAAGCATCTGCCTATCCCCTGGCCTCGCCCGTGGCCCTTCCCCTGGATGCCTGAGCGTGACGACGTCGAGCTGGACGTCGGAGCCTCACGCGTCGTCGGTGGCCTGACCTTGGCCTCGGTCGCTGCGCGCATGGCGGAGGGCGATTTGCAGAGCGCACTCAGCAAGGGCTCCGAGCAGCTGCTCGAGGCGGGCCTCGCCGGCTAGAAGATCTGCGCGTCGAGGAAGCCGGCCATCAGCACCAGCCAGCCGCCGATCTCGGCGACGATCAGGCTGGCCATGAACGCCTCAAGGCCGCGCACCGGGCGCCGGAACTGGTTGTCGGTATCGCGTTTCCAGCCGTGCATCATGTAGCCGAAAACGGCGGCGTAGAAGTAGAAGGCGAGGGCGCCGGCGGCAAGCAGGTTGACCAGCTCCCCCCAGCCACTCAACTCCACAAACGTCGCGATCAGCAGTAGAGCGAAGCTGTAGAGCAGCGCCGCCCGGTGGGCGATGTCCGTGTACGGATGCGCCAGCCCCTCGTCGGAGGCGTCCATCTGCCGGAACTTCATCACCCCCAGCAGCAGCGCCCAGAGGAACATCAGCCCTGCGAGCAGCAGCACGACCTTCGTATCGTCTCCCAAGACCACCCGTCCTGAATACCAGCTAGGAGGAAGCAATGTCCACCCCCATCGCCATCAGCGGCGTCGACTTCGCCACCGTCTTCGTCAAGGACTACCCCGCCGCCGTCGAGTTCTATGGCCAAACCCTCGGCCTCAATCACTCAGTCGACTACGGCAAAATCCCCGGCGGCGAGTTCGAGACCGGCAACCTCACCCTCCAGGTCCTAGACGCAGCCGCGATCGGCCAAGAGTTCCACCCCAGCCGCAGCCCCCTCGCCCTCCACGTCGACGACGTGGAGGGCGCCCGCACCGACCTAGAATCAAAAGGCATCACCTTCTCCGCCGACACCATGGACAGCGGCGTCTGCCACATGGCCTTCTTCACCGACCCCGACGGCAACGCGCTGTTGCTGCATCACCGTTACGCGCCGCGTGACTGAGGGCGCGAGCGCACTTCCAAGGGCTCCATTTTCAGCAGGCCTACATGCAATGAGACGGGACGAGCGTAGAGAGATAGTTTGTGCGATCGATGCTCCTTGACCGCCGAGGTCCAACGTCAATTTTGATGCCCTAATCGCGCGGGCCGCGGAGCCGACCCTGCAGAAGATGGTGGGTCGTCCGGGGGTTCGCCTGTTGTCGCGCCTCGACCCAGCCCTGACCCAGCCCGAAAGGCTCCGGCAGATCGCGCTCGGGCTGAGAAGTCCCCAGCAGATGCTGCTCGATGCCGAAACTCGCAAGGAGCTCCTACTGCTGCTCCCCAGCGAGGAAGCCTCAAAGCTCGCGGGCGAGCTGGGGCTGTCGGTCGACGGCGATCCCTATCCGGCCCTGCAGGGACTCAGGGTGCAGCAAAGAACGCAGCGGGCAGACGCGCTACTTGGGTTCTTTGGCCTGGCCGACCTCCCCTTCGAAGCGCGTTCCCCGGCAGCCACGGTCGAGCAGATCGTCCCCGCCCATCCGCTCTTCGCTCATCAGCGCCTCGCGGCGGAGAGGGTGCTGGCGAGCGTCCGGCAGGAGCCCTACCGGGTCCTGCTCCACATGCCCACCGGCGCTGGCAAGACGCGGACGGCGATGCACGTGATCGCCCGCATGCTGAACGACGAGGAGCCGCTCACCGTGGTTTGGTTGGCTCATTCGGAAGAGCTCTGCGAGCAGGCAGTCGAAGAGTTCCAAAGCACTTGGTTCGCCCTGGGCGGGCGGGAGCTGACAGTTCACCGCTGGTGGGGAGAGCACGACCTGCATCCAGAGGGCGCCAGGGACGGGTTGGTAGTCGCCGGCCTCAAGAAGGCCTACAGCGCCGGCCAGCGCTCCGTTGATGTGATCGGCGGGCTGGCTGGGCGGGCGGGTCTGGTCGTAATCGACGAGGCCCACCAAGCCGTCGCCCCTGCCTATCGGCACGTACTAGACATGCTCACTGGATCCGGCCGGCTGACGCCCCTGCTCGGCCTCAGCGCGACTCCTGGCCGAACCTGGGACGACCTCGACACCGACCAAGAGCTGGCGGACTTCTTCTTTCGGCAGAGCGTGCCTCTTGAGATTCCCGGCTACGAAAGCCCGATCGAGTACCTCGTCGCCGAGGGCTACCTAGCGAAGACGGAGTTCGTCGCCCTGAACTACACGGGCGACAGGACTCTCTCAGAGAAGGATCTGCGGGAGCTGGCGGAGACGCTCGAAATCCCGGCCTCGGTGATCGAGGAACTCGCCGAGGACGAGCAGCGGAACCTGGCGATCGTCACCCGGGCCGAGGCGATGGTGCGCCAGCATTCCCGGCTTTTGGTCTTCGCCGCCACCGTCGACCACGCCATTCTGCTGGCGACGGTCCTGCGCGCTCGCGGCATCGAGTCCCGGGCTGTCACCGGCCTGACCCCGGCAGAGGAGCGGGCGCAGATCATCGAGCGCTTCCGCGGCGACGGCGATGAGCCTCAGGTCCTCGTCAACTACGGTGTGCTCACCGCTGGCTTCGACGCCCCGCGCACGAGCGCGGTGATCATTGCCCGGCCGACGAACAGCCTGGTGCTGTACAGCCAGATGGTCGGCCGCGCGACCCGCGGACCACGAGCCGGCGGCAACGAGCGGGCCCAGGTGGTCACCGTGGTCGATACAAGCTTGCCTGGATTCTCATCCTTGGTAGAGGCATTTCACAACTGGGAGGACATATGGCAGTAGAAACCGCTGAGACCTACGACATCGTCCCGACTTCGCTCGCCGTGAAGGCGATGCGGGACAACGGCTACAAGAACGCCGCCTACGCGGTGGCGGAGTTGATGGACAACGCGATCCAAGCCGGTGCCAGCCTGGTCGAGCTGCTCTGCGCCGACGACGAAATCGTCCTCGAGCAACGAGCGCGAAAGCGGATCGCGCAGGTGGCGGTCCTCGATAACGGCTCCGGCATGGATGCGGAGACCCTGCAGCGAGCGCTGCAGTTCGGCAACGGCTCCTGGGAGGAAGCCGAGCGCCAGGAAGGGATGGGACGGTTCGGGATGGGGCTGCCGAGTGCCTCTATCTCGCAATGCACGAAGGTCGAGGTTTGGACCTGGCAGGACGGGGCCGAGAGCGCGATCTACAGCTACCTCGACCTGAAGAAGGTCGAACAGGACGAGCAGACCGAAGTCCCGCCGGCCGAGCTGAACCCGATCCCCGACGTCTGGCACACCGTCTCGAAAGGGAGCTTCGGGAAGTCGGGGACGCTGGTGGTCTGGTCCGGCATCGATCGCTGCCTCTGGCGGACGTCGAAAGCGCTGATCGACAACTCCGAGGCGCTTATCGGCCGGATGTACCGTGACTGGATCCACCGTGGCGCGGTCACGATCCGGCTTGCCAGCTTTCTCCTCGATGCCCCCACAGAGATGCTGATCGACGACGACGCCCAGCCGAATGATCCTCTCTACCTGATGGACAAGACCCGTGCCCGGAGCCGTTTCACGACAAGCCGATGTTCCAGCCCTTCCCCAGTCAAGAGCACAACGAGGAAACGTGGAAGATCAGGTTCAACGGCGAGGTACACGAGGTGAAGGTGCGCCTGGCGATCGCCACGGAGGAGGCGCGCTCTGAAGACTCCGGTGACGGCCGCGATGCCGGCAACCGACCCCACGGGCGTCACGCCGGCCGCAACACGGGAGTCTCGGTCGTTCGTGCGGGCCGCGAGCTCGAGCTCGATCAGGGCTGGGTCAACACCTACGATCCCCGCGAGCGGTGGTGGGGCGTCGAAGTCTGCTTCGAGCCAGGGCTCGACGACCTCTTCGGGGTTTCCAACAACAAGCAGTTCGCCCGCAACTTCGCCGAGGCCGCCAAGGTCGACGTCAGGCGCCTGATCAAAGAGCACAATGGCAGCATCACGCAGGCGCGTGACGCGCTGGAAGGCGACGGTGATCCGATCGGGCCGCTGCTCGAAGTGATGGGCTACATCGAGCGCAATATCGGCAACATGCGCGCCCACATCGCCCGCCAAGGCGAAGGCCGGCGCAAGAAGCGACATCAGGGGAAATCGGCGGAAGAGCGTGCCACGGAGGCCGTGCGGCGGCGTCAGGAAGAGGGTCACAAGGGCCAGAGCGATGCCGCTGAGGAGAAGCCGGACGCGGATCGCGCCGCGGAAGTTGCCGACCAGCTCGAGCACACAGGCCTTGACAAAGAGCTCGCCAGCGAACTCGCCGCCGACACGATCAGCCGGGGGCTGAAGTACCGGATCGAAGCCGCCCCGCTGGAGGCGGGAGCGTTCTTCTCGGTGCAATCACGCGGCGGGGTCCTGCTCGTCACGCTCAACAGCGACCATCCGGCCCACGAGCTGCTGCTGGGCGCCCAGGATCCGGCGGGGCTGCCCGAAAACGTCGACGAGCTCAAGAGCCGGCTTCGTGCCGCGCAGGAGGGACTCGAGATGATGCTGTTCGCCTGGGCTCGCTATGAGGACGAGCAGTTGCTGCCGGAGGACCAGCGCCACGCCCAGAACGTCCGTTACGACTGGGGAAGAATGGCAGAGCTCTTCCTGCAGGTGAAGGACGACGCTTAGTGACCGACGATCTTCTGCGCAGGATCGAAGCTGCCTTCGCCGGCCCGGCCCGGGCCCTCAGCACGCGCGAGGTCGCGGCCGAGGTTGGCTGCGACCGGGCTCAAGCCGAGCAAGTCATCTGGGGTTCCCACGAGCGGTTTGCCTGGCAGCCCGGCGGGCGCTGGACCTTGATCGCGCCCAAGCCGGCGGTCGAAACCGCGGTATTCGATCCCGAGCAAGACGATACCCGCGACGCCGTCCTCGACCCACCCGGCGCAGTGGAGCTGCGGGCGATCACGCTCCGGAGCGGCAGCGTGCTGCGGGTCAGCCGGCGACCCCTGGACTCCCCCGCCGTCTACACGGTAAGCCAGTCCGGTCGCGATCTACAACTGGTACTCAATTCCGCTCATGAGGTTTTCGCCGAGCTTCCGATGCCGTTCGACGACGAGGGTCGCGGCGGCGACTACAAGCGACTACTGGAGCTGCTCCTGGCGGCTTGGGCCGTCCACGAGGGAGAGATTCCCGCCGGCGCGTCGAAGCGGGCTCTAGAAGACACGAGGATGATGTGGGGACGAACGCTGCTCAAAGTCTTCCTCACGGATCGTGACGACTAGCGACACCAAGGGAGAGACCCTCGTCGCCGCGGCCCGGCGGGCGGGCGAGCGCGCCGTCCTCTGTGCTCCGTTCGTCAAGGTGACTTCACTTCAAACTGTGCTCGACACGATCCCGGAAGGTGTCGCGATCGAGCTCTTCACGCGCTGGCGACCGGATGAGGTCGCTGTGGGTGTGTCCGATACGGCCGTCCTGTCGATTGTCGAGGAGCGAAGCGGCACGGTCCACCTCTGCGACCGGGTCCACGCCAAGCTCTTTCGCTTCGACGACGTTGCCCTGATCGGCTCGGCGAACTTGACCGCGGCGGCGCTCGGCTGGTCCGCCAGTCCGAACCTCGAGCTGCTGGTCGAGGTACCGGCAAGCACTCCCGAGGTGGTGGCCCTCGAAATTAGCCTGCGGCGGGACGCCGTACCAGCCACGGAGGAGATCGCCGCGGCGGTCGAGCGGGCGGCCGCTCTTCTTCCGGCCGTCGCACTACCCTCAGCGAACAATGCCGATCCAGAAGCGCACCGGTCCGGCAGCTGGCATCCGCTGCTGAGAGAGCCGCGCGACTTGTCGATCGCCTACTCCCGGGGCCTTGACCTGCTTTCGGGCGCTTCGGCGGCCGCGGCATCTGTGGATCTCGCCGCCTTGGAGATTCCCCCCGGCCTCGGAGTCGAGGCCTTCGAGGCGGTGGTCGGCACGCGCTTGATGCAGGCGCGGCTGGTGCAGATAGTCGACGACGCCCTGGCCGAGCCGCAACGATTCGGTGCAATAAGGGATCTTCTCGGTGACCTGCTCGATCTCAATCGGGCGGAGGCGAGCCATGCCTGGCAGACACTGATGCGATGGCTCCTCTACTTTCTTCCCAGCCGCTACAGCCGAGCGGTTCCCTCCCATTCGGAGATCATGGTCAAACACAGTCAGCTTCCCTGATGAGCACCGAGATTCGTCAACGGTGCCTTGCCATTCTCGACAACAACGGCCTCACCTGGACCGAGTGGGACGGTTACTTCTCGCTCCGCTTCGCCAGTGCTCAGCTCAACCTCGGCTTTGCCACGCTCGGCAAGCAGACCGTCATCACTCTGCGCGCACCAGTCCTGCGTGAGGTTCCGGTCGAGTCTCGGGCTGACGCGATCCTCGCAGTCCTCAACCGCCTCAATCGCGAGTCCCATTTCGGCAAGTGGGCCTTCTACGATGCGGAGCGGGTGATCGCGCTGGAGTACGACCTGCTCGGCGACCACCTCCAAGAGAACGAGCTGATGACAGCGCTAGCCATGCTCGCTCGCCTCGCGGATCAGCAGGACGACCTTCTACAGCAGCAGTTCGGTGGCTCCCGAGCCTTCGAGGGCCCTTAGACGTGGCACATCGTGCAAGCGGCAGCGTCGTCCTCGTCATCTAGGACTCCGCTAAGGACGTCGGCAAGCGGGCGGTTGGGTTTGGCTTTCTTCTCACGAGCCATCGCTTCCTCGTGCTGCTTGACAATGTCATCTCGTCTGGTGATCAACTCGCGCAGACTCTCGCCCTGCGACCAAGTGAAGTGTTTGCCACTCGCTTGAGCCTCGAATTTGACCTTGTCCTCGTATTCGATTGCCCGCTCGAATAGCTCGGGGTGTTCGTCGGCAAGCTTCACCCACTCGTACTTGCGCTGGAAGAAGCAGAAGAAGCAGCCGGAGCGGGTCCGCCACTCGTAGTACTTGGGCAGGCCGACGCCGGCATCGTCGAGGATGCCGAGGATGTCTTCCTTGACCAGACCGTCTTCCTTGAAGGGGAAGAGGGCGCTGACGTTCGGCTTGCGCGAGATGTATCCCTCCCGCTCCTCGTCGGCGCGGATGCCGATGTAGGTGCAGACCGAGTCCTCGCCGATCCAAGCCTCGAACGGCTTGATCTTGAGGTTCTTGGTGCACCAGCGCATCTGCGGTGAAGGCAGGGCGCCGCCGAAGATCCAGAGCCAGTGATCGAAGTCGCGATCGGCGTTGAGGCGCGCGATCGACTTGCCGAGGACCGTTTCCAGCCGTTGCAGGTACTCATATGTCTCGGGGAGCTCGCGGCCGGTATCGCAGAAGAAGTACTCCATCTGGGGCACCCGGTCGCGCATGTAGATCGCCAGGGCGGCGGAGTCCTTACCGCCAGAGAGACCGAGGACATGACGCTGGGAATCGGGCTCGACGCTCAACCTAACCGGCCTTTCGCTCTCTATTCGGCATATCCTCTGTTGTAGCGGCAGCCGTGGACAGAAGGCGATCGGCAAGTACCCCGAGTAGTGCCTGCGGCGCCTCTTTGCCGAGGCGCTCCTCGAGATCCTCGAGCGCATGCTCGAGGACGTCATCGACCAGGCCGCGCGTCGCTTGATCCACCCGCACGAGCTCGGCCGACTCGGTTCCGTCGGGTGCTGTCAGCGTGACCCGCCGGGCATCGAAGCCGTCCCCTTGGGGGCCGTGTAGCTCGTGGTACAGGAGCTCGAGCCGCCGGAACCAGTGCGCCCGCTCGGCCACGAGCGCTTCGAAGAGGCCCACGTCGTGATCCGTCCAGCTGCTCGGCGGCTTCGCGACAAGGCTCATCGCCATCGCCCCGATCCAGTCCTCATCATCGAGCTGCTCATCGCAGGCCGTTGAGAGGAACGCTCGCATCTTCGGCTCGATGACCTGGTTAAGCAGAGGATGGCTGCGGGCGCGGAATTCCTCTCGCAGGGCGCGGCGAGGGCTGGCGCCGCCAAAGCCGGTGTGCAGGAGATCGCCGATCTTCTCCAGCAATCGG
Source organism: Actinomycetota bacterium (assembly GCA_046733315.1). Lineage (GTDB taxonomy): Bacteria > Actinomycetota > Thermoleophilia > Solirubrobacterales > 70-9 > VRUE01. The sequence continues at coordinate 11,893 of JBKPOV010000193.1, read as the reverse complement.
GGGTACTCCGCCCCAAGCTCCGCGAGCGCGATCCTCAACCTCTCGACGTACTCGGCGGCGGCAACCTCGCTCTGCCCCGATGAATCGGCGGAGAACGGCTTCAGGTCGCATGCTTCCGGCAAGGCCGTAAAGAGGAGCTCGTCCGGCTCGCGTGCCTCGAGCAGGGCCCGACAGACGGCTTGGGCCATCTCGCTCGTGTTCGAGGTCCCGCGCGTGTACTCCGGCAAGCTCGCCCCGAATGCGATAAGCGGCCGCACCACCGCCAGCGTCGTCTCGTTGCGGGTCGCCGCGCGACCGGTCGGAGCGTCGGTTGAGGACAAGGTTCCGCGGAGCTGCTCGAACACGCTGGCCCGGACGCCGACCAGAGAGGCGCGCTTGAACGCGAACCGCTCCGGGGTCTTCAGGAGCCGTTCGATATGCGCCGGCTCGACGACCGGCTGGAAGCTGCCGTCTTGGTAGAGAAAGATGTCTTCGGCCCGGTGCTGGAGGGCGGCAGCGAGCAGGATCGGCAGGACGCCAACCTTCATCCCGAACGGAGGTCCAGTGAGTTCGCCGTAAAGCGAGTCGACTCCGATCGGCTCCTTCACCGCCGAATCGAAGATGCCCATCAGACGCTTCCAGACATCGCCGAGGTCGCTCTTGGCGGATGGTGGCCCCAGCACCCAGCTCTCGCCCTTCCGCCTGTGCAGGCCGGTGTGCCTGAGGACCGACTCGTACATGGACCGCTCCGGCCCATAGCCCTCGATCCCCAAGCCCTGTTCATGCTCGTTGGTGAACATCCGCTCCAGCACCAGCCGCCTCGCCTTGGCGCCCTGTGTGGTCAACTCCCGCCGGTTGACCATCTCGTTGCGGATTACCGGCGTTTGCGGGTAGCGCTCGTCACAGAGATCCGAAAGCAAGCGGGAAAACTCGGCCGCCTCGCGTGCCTTCTCTCGCCTTCCGGAGTGGAACCAGTAGACGCCCCGGCGGGCCATCGAGAACGCCTCGTCGACGCGATCGTTCAGCTTCGTCTGCAGAGCCGTCATCCGGTGCCTCATCTCCCGCCTCGCCACGGCGTCACGGGCGAGCTCCGGCGCGGCCGAGAAGACCGCCCCGGCCGCAGCGAAATCGAGAGCGGCTTCCTGCACCTCGTCTCCGAACGGAGACCAAACGACGACCAGCGGCCGTCCATCCGGGGTCTTAGCAGGGAGATCCTTGGGGGCTTTGCCGCTAGCGAGCACGTATAGGACGACGCCGTCGGAGTCATCGGACTCCCCTACAACCCCTGCTTTGGGTACGAGCCGCCCGTAGCGGCACTCGAAGTAGCGCAGGACGTACCGCTTCTGACTGTGGCGCCGGGCGACTGCCGCACGCAGGGGACGCGCCTCGTTGAGGATCTCGAGCACCTGCTCGTCCGAGCTGGCCCCAGCCGTCAGCTGCTCGCGTGCCGCTGCGATGTGGCCGCGGGCGTCGAAGTCGGACCCCTCCCATACGTAGTACTCGCCCGCGAAGTCCCGATAGGTAACAAGGCTGCGATCGCTGAGGCGCGCCAGGATCGCCCTCACTCCGCGTCGCTCGCTCGGCCCCGCATTCGGCCCCACCACCGCCTCCTCTACCACGCCGGCGCTGGCTCCCAGACGATCGGCACCACTCATCAGGTTCAGAACCCCCAGCGTCTTCAAGACCCTGAGCTCCAACTCGTCGAGGTCTCTGGCCTCGTCGATCCGCCCACGGATCTCCCTCGCCCTTTCGCCTTCGGCACCGGTCAGATCCGCAACCGCGCCGTCGCTGAAGAAGAAGTCGTAGAGATCGCTTAGGCGCACGAAGGGAACCCGCTTGGCGTTGATCTCGTGGCCAGCCAGAAAGGCGGGTAGGGCGTGCGGCGCATCGCTGGTCAGATAGGCGACGAGAGAGCGGTCATGCTGGCCCAGCGCGGCGGCTAGGGCTGGTAGCGCCAGAGCTACCGTTGGGTGCAGCGGGTAGGTGGAAGATGGGAGCTCCGTGAGGCTAGGGGGCGCCGCCATCCCGGCCGACTTCGCGAGGCTGACCGCGGCGGCGCCACATTTTGCGCGCACCGTTTTCTCCAGGGCCTTGCTTCCGGTGAAGTGGAGAGCTTCGGCGAGCAGGGCGATCGAATGGGCGGTGTTGGCGACGAAGGGAACGTCCTCGAAGCGCCCGTGAACCTTGCGCCACTCGCGCCGCCGGACGTCTCCCGCGCTGCCCAGGTAGTCCTCGAAGCCGAGGTGCGCCAGCGTCAGGACACCGCCCGAGAATCCCTGCCGAGAAGAGACCTTCTCGGCCAGTTGCTGCAGCAGATAGAGATCGCTGCTCGGGTGCTCCGATGCGTACTCGAGGTTCTTGCCAAGCTCGTCGACGACGAGGAGAATCGGAGCCGTCTCGGTCAGCTTGTCGAAGATCGAGACGACGAAGTCGGAGTCGCCCCCACCGGCAACGGCCGTCTCGTGGAGCTCGGCGAGGAAACCGGGCTTGCGCCGCCGTCCCCAGTAATGATCGGCGCCACGACTCAGCGCTCTCAAAATTGCTACGGGCACTGGCTCGCGCTCGGCCGTCACGATCGCCGGGATGAGGCCGCGCTCGCCGATCCCGAGCCGACGGCGCTCACGGGTGAAGGTATCGGCAAGCTGGGGGTCGGCCTTGCGAAGCAGCCTGCTCGCGGTTCGGTGGGTCTCCTCTCCCTTCGCGTCGAGCAGCGCACAGAGCAACAAGGCGAACGAAGACTTTCCTGAGCCGTAGGGCCCCGTAATGGAGAAGGCTCGTGTGCGGGGCTCCTCCTGAAAGGAGATCGCGATGCGCCGCAAGGCGTCGAGCACGTGTTCTCCAAAGACGTAGCCCCGCAGCACCTCGGGATCACGGAGGTCCTCGTCGAAGTTGACGGCTCGAACGCTGCGATGTTCGACGTCGATGACCTCGTTCAGCCTGCTCACCGTCGCCGTCCCCTCCTTTGCTGGCCCTCGTAGTAACAGTTCAGGATCGCTCTGCGGATCTGCGCCGGTGCCGCCGGAAGGACCAGCTGCCGGTTGCCGGCGGCGTGGGTGAGCTCGATAACGCCCTGCTCGGAGAAACGGGTCAGCGCGTCTCCCAGAGACGTCTCGTTGAGGGCAAGTGCCCGGCCGGGCGATCCCTCGTTGCGAGCGAGACCCGCGACGCCGAGCACCTTAGCCTCGGTCTCGATTAGCTCGGCGTAGTCGAGGCAGGCATAGGCGACGATGTCGTCCGGAAGATCGCGCTTGGCTCCTGTGCTGATCCTCCACTCGCGACTGTCGCCCGGGACGGGACGGATCAGGCCAAGCTCCGCGAATGGAGAATCGACGGAGTCCTCGAGCAGATCGCGGCCCTTGGTGACGCTCCCATACATCCGCAGCACGCAGCGAACGTCCTTGTCGAGCGAGTTGTCGACGACTTCGGCCCATCCTCGCTCGTCGCGGAAGCGGCGCAGTTGCTCGAGCAGCGACTCATCGCTGAATTCGGGCGAGTGCAAGTCGTTGAAAATCGCCCACCAGGCGGGAGCACGGCACGGTGGCCGCAGCAACTGCCAGTGAAGGAGCCAGAGCGAGCCCGGGTCCTCTAGATACGGATCCCATCCGTCCTCAGCCAGCAGTTCGTTGCCGAACTCCGTCGGCACCATCTTGTTGAGGCGCGGGTTCTCTTCGCTCTTCTCTTCGCTGAGGACCTTGTAGGCAACACACCAGTAGCGGATCGCGCGCACCATGTTCTTCCCAACGCCGAGGATGGTCGTCGCGTCCTTGCGGAGAAACACTTCGCTGTCCTCGGTTGCCGCGTCGAAGCCCTTCTTGAGCCAGCCGTAGCGGGGATGGAAGGTCTCGTGGCGCGCGAAGGCCGGATGCAGCTCGTCGCTGAGTCGCTCGGCGACGGTCATCGCGCTCCGACCTGCTCCATGGAGCTCCGCCGAATCCGAGCGGTCGCCCCGACGAGCAAGTCCGCGGCACGATCCACGTCCGCGGCGCTGGTCGGTCGACCAACTCCCAGCCGAACGGACTCTTCCGCGGCCTGCTGATCGAGGCCGATTGCGGTGAGGACATGCGAAGGAGTGGGCGTAGCTGCTGAACAGGCGCTTCCCGCGGAGAACGCCAGGCCGGCACAGTTGGCCATCAGGACTTCGGCATCGATCCCCCGGAAATGCAGATTCAGGTTGCCGGGCAGCCGTGCGCCCTCGAGCCCCGGACCGTTCAACCCGAGGCCATCGACCGCCGCGCCCAAACGGGCGTAGAGGCGCTCGGTCAGCCGCCGTGTACGGGTAGCCTCCGCTTCCCGCTCCAGCATCGCCAAAGCCGCCGCAGACCCCATTCCGACCACTCCCGGTGCATTGACCGTGCCGCTGCGAAGCCCGCGTTCGTGACCCCCGCCGTCGAGGAGCGGCGAGATCCGGCCCTGTAGCTCCCTCCTCGCATACAGAGCGCCGACCCCCTTCGGCCCGTACATCTTGTGAGCGCTCATGGAAAGCAGGTCGATGCCGTCGCGCCCGACGTCAATCTCGATCTTCCCCGCCGCTTGCGCGGCGTCGGTGTGGAAGAAGGCACCACGGGAATGCGCGATCGTGGCGATCTCTCGGAGGGGCGCGAGCGTCCCGATCTCGTTGTTTGCCGCCGCTACCGAAACGAGCAACGTGCGATCGGTGACCGCCGCTTCGAGCTCCGCTAGCGAGACCTGGCCAGCGCCGTCCACGGGCAGCTCGGTCAGCTCGAATCCGGAGTGCTCCAGCGCTCGTGCGACGTCGAGCACCGCCGGGTGCTCGATTGCCGAGACGACTAGGTGACGGCGACTGGCCCCCTCGGCCAAGCCCTTGAGTGCGAGGTTGTTCGCCTCGGTCGCGCCAGAGCAGAAGACGATCTCACGCCGGTCCGCTCTCACCATCGAGGCGATCTGCTCACGAGCGAGCTCGACCGCCTTCCTGGCGCTATTACCCTGGGCGTGCTGGACGCTTGCCGGGTTCCCGAAACGGTGGGTGAAGAACGGCAGCATCACCTCGAGAACCCGGGGATCGACAGGGGTCGTTGCTTGATAGTCGAGGTAGATGCTGTGGGTGGTCTCCATGCGAGGGGGTGCTCGATTCTGGCTTGGCGACCGGATGCTCCTCCACTGACCGGCGGCCAGCTCTCCCTCGCAAAGGCTCAACGCGGCGAGAATCTCACGACCCCGAGGCGCTACCGCCGTTATCCCATGCTCGGCGATTTGCAGGCACTCAGGAGTTACGGGAGCGACGGGACTCGAACCCGCGACCTCCGGCGTGACAGGCTCATAAAGCGGCCGCGGTTCGGGCCATTTGTGCCTGATTTGGCTTAGGGAAGCGGATTCTCCAACGGTCTTGATCGAGCTGGGTTGGTACCCAAATTGGTACCCAAACCGCTCGATCCGATGCAGGCGGGCGGTGGCTTGGACAAGACCCCCCGAGACTGCATTCGGGAACCCAGGAGGTCATCAGCATGGCAGCGGATCTGAACGATACGGCGCTTTGGTCGTCAGGGACTACAAGGGCTGTCCCTTCTACGAGGCGAAGTGGCGGGATTCGACTCGAGCCCAGCGGAAGCGGCGGCTCGGTCGGGCCTGGCTCGAACGGGACGCAAAGAACGGCGGCTGGTGTCGCCGCCGCGGCCGTGTCCGCGATGGCTGCCTCGACGAGCGGCGGACCTACGCGGCGATGGCGAAGGCCATCGCCGAGCACGAGGCCGAGCTGCGACGCGCGCCCGAGAACCGGGACGCGACCTTCGATGAGGCCGTTGATGCCTGGCTCGAATATCTTCAGCACGAGAAGCGGATCAAGCCCTCCACCCTGGCCGCCTATCGGTATCTCCTCGCACAGCCGCGCCGGGGCAAGAAGCCCCAGCGAGGCGCGCGGATCACGCGCGAGTTCGGCGGGCGCAAGCTCGGCGGCATCTCCACGGCAGACGTGCGGCGGTTCCTCTCAGCCCTGGACCGCGAGGACGTGAGCGCTCGCACCGTCAACATCCATCGCCAGGTCGTCCACTCGATCTGGCCAGCACGAAGTCGCGCCGGTCTCGGCCGGTGCCACTCGCCGAGCAGGCGAAGGCCGAGCTGCGGGCGCTCCTGCGACGCGGGATCTTCACGAGCCAGTCCGATCACGTCTTCTGCCGCCCGGATGGCGGACCCCTCGACCGCAGCGCCGTTCGTAGCCGCTTCATCCGGGCTCAGAAGGAGGCAGGGGTCCGGGTGCGCCGATTCCACGATCTACGCCATACCTTCGGCAGCTTGGCGATTCAGCAGTTCGATCTCGTGTCCGTCAAGGACATGATGGGTCACTCGAGCTGAGCACGACCGAGCGCTACCTGCACTCGAAGCCACGGCCGGATGACGCGGCGAAGTTGACGCGGATCTTCCAGCCGCAAGGGCCATGATCACAAAGGACTGCTGGCAGCGTAGGCGCCAGCACTTTTGTCTTCCCGCGAAAGCGTCGGCGGTGGATATATGCTCGCTTTGGCAAGCAAGCCGCTGGTGACCACGATCATTCGTGGTTGCTGCGGGTTGCTTCCTCGCGGGCTTTCCTGACCCTCTCGAGATCCCTCGCGTACGGACGGCCAACACTTATGGAGTAGTCGATGCGATTGCAGAGGCGGTGCGCAAGGATGGCGTTGTCCACGTCTCGGTGGCCCCCCTCTCTCTTGGAGCGCGGGAAGTGCTCGTGGGTGGGCATCCAGTCGCTCAATTCGGCGCTGACCGGCTCGAAGTAGCACGCGCCTCCAAGCTCCTCGGGGCAGAAGCATTCGGGCATCTTGCATGCGAGCTGCGTGATGTAACCCTGCTCGGCTGCCTTAATGAGGATCCCCTTTACGCCGAGCGCCTTCAACTTCGCTGCAGCGGCTCGGCCGCGTTCAGGATCCCGCTCAACCCTCGGCATGTCCCAACATTACGTGCTCGGGGCTATCCCTATGCGTGGAAGAGGAGCGCGACGTGGGGGTTTGCCTCGATCTCCTTCGCCTTGCGCGTCCACAGCGCAGTGGTGAAAACGAGGGCATCGTCGTCCAAGCGCTTCAGCGTCACCGTCCTTGCCGAGGGGCGACCCTCGCCTCCAACGGTTACGAAAGCGACCGAAGCGGGATGCGCGATTCCCTCTCGGCGTGCCTCCTCGATCCACTCGCGCAGCTGCGGAAGCGGCTCGATTCGCGCTCGATGGGCGGCTGTCTGCGTCCTCATGACCGCCTCAATCCCTGTATGGCTCCTCTCCCTCGAAGTAGTCGACGCCGTCGCTGCGTCGGAAGAAGGCTCGCAGTCCGCCTCCTCGCGGCAGGCGCTCGCCGACGCCGATCTTGTCGGAGTCGGGGTAGACGACTACATCTGGCCGGCCGTGGCTTGAGATCGCCAAGAAGGTTGCCGTCTCGTCTGTTCGGTTGAGGATCTGATGCGCTCCCTCCTCACCGAGCTGGAAACGCAACGCCTCGCCCTCCTCCAGCTCTCGGATGCCGTCCGGCGTTCGGAGGCTGGGTCGTCCGGAGAGCACGATCACCAGCTCCTCGTCGGCGTAGTGAAAGTGATAGAGGTAGGCGGCCTCCCCAGGAGGAACCTCCCAGAGGCTGGCACCGATCAGCTCGGTGCCTAATTCGTAACCGATGCGAGCACGCCGTGAGCGAAAGCCCTCCGGGCGCTCCCCGTCCTCGAATGTGGGTCTGTAGATGTTCGCTATCGCGGCAGTCTATGAAGCTTGCGATCTGACGTTGCCGTGCCGAGCGCCATACCCTTTCGTGCCATCGATCCCCTCTCTCTAATCGAGCGGTGGTGCCCCAAGCTCTAGGTCAGCCAGGGAGCGCTCAGGCAGTGATCGGGATAATTCCGGGTTGAGCCGCTACTCGGCCGAGCCAGCCGCGTACTGCCGGATACGGATCGAGATCGAAGTCGCCCTCGGGCGCCACATGGGTGTAGGCGTAGAGCGCGATGTCGGCGATCGTGAAACGCTCGCCGACGAAATATTCGCGCTCGGCGAGATGCCGCTCCATCGCGTCGAGCGCTGCATAGCCGACGGCGCGCCTCGCCTCGATGTCCGCCGCTGGCGGCGGACTCGCGGAGATCGCAACCCAGAAGCGAACGACCGCGATTCCCGGCTCGTGCTTGTACTGCTCGAAGAACATCCACTGCAGCACCTGGGCTCGCTCGTAGGGGTCAGCCGGCAGGTAGCGAGTACCGTCCGCGAAGTACCAGAGGATCGCGTTCGACTCACCGAGCGGACGACCGTCCTCAAGCACAACCGTTGGCACGTTGAGAGAAGGGCTGAGCCCGCCGAGCACCTCAGCTCGATCCGAGAGATCGGCCACCGAGAGCTCCCGGCGCTCAAACTCGATTCCGAGCAGGGTGAGAATCAGCCGGACCTTGTAGCAGTTGCCTGAGACTGGGTTGTCGTAGAGCAACACGCTCATCGTCAAAGCGCCTAACCCGCGGGCGCAGCGTGTGATTCAAGTCGGAGTTGCTCTCCTGGTTGCAGTATCCGTGCCTCGACTCCAAGCTCGCGGGCGGCGGCGAGCAGCGTGCCGGGCGGATCATTCACCTGGACGTAGTTCGGCGCTTCGTGCAGCGGCCCGTAATGGATGGGCACGACTTGGCGGGCTTGCAGCAGCTTGGCGGCAACCGCAGCCTGGCGCGGGTCCATACCCGCCGGCAGCGGGCTTGGCGGCTGGCGCGGAGGAAGATCGACGACCGCGCCTCCGGCGGGCAGGAAGGCGACGTCGAAAGGACCGTGGCGCTGGGCCATCAACCACCACCACCCGTGAAACAGCGTGTCACCGGCGTGAAGCACCCGGCAGCCTTCGGCAGCGACGCTCCATGAGAGCTGTGGGTCGCCGAACCCGTCGGCCGCCGGGAGCGCCGTAATCTCGAAAGGGCCGACCTCGACCGTTTCCCACGGCCGGATCATCCGCATAGCGAGACCGCTCTTGTCAAATGCCGATTCCGTTTTCTCCACCAAGGCAACCTCGGTCGCCGTGCCCGGTGCCGGCTCGGGCCTGAGCACCGGTGCATCCGCTCGAAGCGCACGCTTTAGTGCCTCGGCGTCGGCGTGATCGCTGTGCAGATGCGTCAGCAGGCCCGCGTGGATCGAGCCGGGCTCCGGAGACCGCGGCACCTCCGCAGGCGGCGTTTGGTTGCCGTGCAGCCGAGAGAAGTCCTCGACCAGGTCGATGACGACCTTGTTGCCCTCGGCGCTGATTTCAAGCCCGGCCCATGCGAGGCGTCGCACCTCCATCACGACGCGGAGCCCCAGATTCGGTCGAAGAGATCGCCGTCGAGCGGCACGAGCCAGACCTCGCGAATCCAGCGATGCTCGGTGTCGACACGGTAGATACCGAACGTCTGCCAGGAAACCCTCTGGCCGTCCAGCGTGGCGCTTCCCTCGACGAACTGGGCTACGGCGTCTCCTGTGGCGATCACCTCGCCGGGGTGCATCTGCATCGTCGCGTTCGCGAGTTTGCGCCGTCTCTCGAAGTAGGCGAGCACCTCCTCGATGCCGCGATGATCGCCCGCTATCGGACTTCGGCCTGGGACGTGCCAGACGATGTCACCAGCCAGCAGCTCGACCACCGAGTCGACCGAGCCACCGGCATACATCTCGCCCTGCCGCCGATGCAGCTCGGCGACCAAGCCCAGGGGCGACGTCTCCACAGACACCCTTCCTCCTCGCAAACGATCGACCTCATTGGCGGCGACTTGGCGCAACGCTACATGCTGGCTAATAGCTGGGAGTCCGCTGACCACCAGCTACGCTGGCGCGATGTACGAGGACTCGATCCGAGAGGAGTTCACCCACCAGTCGCGCTCGTTCGGCACCTCGTCGGCGATGACATCAGCCGAGACGCTCGGCGCCCTGATCGAGCTGGTGCCCGAGGACGCCGGGGCGGACTGGATCGACATCGCCTGCGGTCCCGGGGTCGTTTCGCGGGCGACGGCGGGCAGGGTCGGCTCGGTGAAGGGCGTCGACCTGACGCCGGCGATGATCGAGGAGGCTGAACGGAGGGCCCACGAGGAGGGAATCGAAAACGTCGGCTTCACCCTCGGTGATGTCACAGCACTCGATTTGGCCGACGACTCCTTCGACGGGGCAATCACCCGCCTCAGCCTCCATCACATCCCAGCCCCGGGGCGCGTGGTGGCGGAGATGGCGCGCTTGGTGCGGCCCGGGGGTTGGATTCTTGTCAGCGACATCGCCGCGGACCGGGACCGGGACGCAAACGCCTGGCGCGAGGAGATCGAGCGGCTGCGCGATCCCTCCCACTGGGCCTGCCAGACGCCCGAGGGCTTGCGGGCGATGGGCGAAGCCGTCGGCTTGGTCCTTGATGAGGAGCAGCTGATCCCGATCGAGATCGACTTCGACGACTGGCTGGAGCGAGGCTCGGGCGGCATCGACGCTGCCGACCTAATCGCCCAACTTTTGCGGGATCAGCCGGCGACGGCCGAGAGCTTCAGCGTCAGCGAGAGTGCCGAGGGCCGCCGCCTGCACCAGCGCTATTGGCTCGGCCGCTGGCGCCTCCCCGCCTGACCACCGTTCATCAGATTTCTATCTAGCAGGGAAGGATTTCGTGGAATCCACCACCAGTGGGTGGAAAGCTCGGGCCTTCCGTTAGGCCGAGATTGCCGCCGCCGCTCGGTGGGGCAGGATGGTCGGGTGCCGGAGCGACCCGCCGCAATCAAGAGACTCGATGCCCTGCTCAGCGCAGCGATGATCGCTCACGAGGCGATCTTCGAGATGCGCCGTGAGCTGATCGCGAACGACCGGGGCAACGCATAGCAAGCCGGCCTGCTGGAGGAGTCGGCGCAGATCGTGACCAGCAAGCTGCCAGGTCTGACGGCGAGGGTCCGCCAGCTTTCAGGCAAGTGGGCAGAGCAAACGCTCGGCGAGGTCGAGGCGGAATTGGAGCACATCGAGCCCGAGGTTCAATCGCTGCTGAGCCGCCAGCGCGAAATCGCGGCCCGGCTGCGTTCGATGTTGGAGCCGTAGAGCTACGCCGAAGCGAGGCGAGCGGCTGCCGCCTGCTCATAGCGATCAGCCAAAGCGAGCGCCGCATCGCGGTAGCCCTCGATGTCAGTCTGCGCCGCCTGAGCGCGAAGCTCCTCGGCGCGGGCGGAAAGCTCCCTCGGTGGCTGGGAGGTTCGCTCCAAGCGTTCCTCCATCAGCTCTAGCGACCATCGCTGCTCGTCAGGAATGTCAGGCCAAGGATGAGCTGCCATCAAAAGAAGTGTAGCCGCGAGCCCAACGGTCCCCGGCGGCGTCGGGTGATGTGGCGCACTTCACAAGGCACTTGGTACCCAAACGTGGTACCCAAAGCGTGAAGTGCCCCTGTCGCCGGTATTCCCGTACCGCCGAAAACCCGCGATACAATGCGGGTTCCAGCGAGACGGGAGCGACGGGACTCGAACCCGCGACCTCCGGCGTGACAGGCGCGACCTGGAAGGGGCCGAATCGACATCGATCCCGCTTGGCAAGCGGGTGTCCGTCGCGAGCCTGCGTCAGACCCAGATGCGGCGATAAGCGCGGTTTCCGCCGGATTCAGCGCGATTTGGGCACCAGTGCCCAATGAGGCTGCTGGGCCTTCGGACCTGTCAACAATTTAGGGTTCGGCTTCATGGCTACGTCCTCACCAAAGCGGGATCGAATCCGTCGCCTAATCGAAGAAGCCGAAGGACTGCCGGACGACCAGACCAATGCGTGGAAAGAGCGCGCGCGGCTTGCCGTCTCAGGGGCCTACGGCGAGAGATCAGATCAGCTCGGGCGCTTCGACAAGGTTCGCTGGACGCTGCCCATGGTCACCGACTCCACGCCACGAAGCGCCTACGCGGAGGCTAGGCGTGGCGGCCTCCGTCGCGCGGTCGAGATGCTCCAGGCCTTTGTGGAGGATCTGGAAGAGCGAGAAGGGACGCCGACTCTCCCAGGGCTTGATCC
>JBKPOV010000192.1:0-10248 GCA_046733315.1 Actinomycetota bacterium | reverse complement strand
GGGCAGGCCGCGGTGGACCTCGGTCTGCGCGTGGTCGGCGACGAGGATCACCGCGTGCTCGTCGAGGAAGGCATCGGCGCCGCCGGCCGCCTCGAACAGCTTGCCGAAGCAGTGGTCCGCCTTGGCGATCGACTCAACGCTGGCCTCCGGTCCGAAGCGGTGCGAGTAGTTGTCGTTGTCCGGAAGCGAGAAGAGCAGGAAGTCGAAGTCATCGTTCTTCGCCAGCTCGGCCGAGCAGCAGGCGGAATAACCGTCGCGGCTGCCGGGGATCGAGGTCGAGCGGCAGGGCACCTCGCGGCTGGCGTAGAGGTCCCCGTAGAAGAGCTCGGCTGGGCCCCAGGTGTGATGGTGGAACTTGAGCCGGGTCGCATCGACCGCCCGGCGCAGCAGCCCCTCGAGGGAGACCTGGTGGCGATGGCGGCCGCGGTAGATCAGAAAGGGCGTGCAGGCCGTGCGCAAGCCGGCGTCGTCGAGCTGCTCGAAGATGGTCTCGACATCGGGGTTGAGGTGGGCGAGGTTCATGTTGTAGACGAGGTCGTAGAGGGAGCGGAAGATGCCGAAGGCGCGGCTGGCCTCGAGCGAGGAGCCGTACTCGACGTAGCGCTGCTCGAGTCGGTGGTACCAGTTCATGCCGCTGATCCAGTGCCCGTCGGAGCCCTGGCCGGTGACCATCTCGGCGCTGGCGACCGGGGTCACCGAAGGAAAGCTGGAGACGCAGTCGGGGATCAGGACGCCGTGCTCGATCAGGGCGCCGAAGGTGGGAGCGCGTCCTTCGGCGACGGTGCGTTCCAGCATGTCGGTGCGCAGCGAGTCGACGTAGGTGAGGATCAGCTTCTTGGCGGGCACAACCGCATCATCCCCAACCTCGGCAGTGGCCGAAGACCGATCCCGGTAGGGGTTTCACTTAACTTTTTCGATGGGACCGCAGCTGCTGGCGCCGCAGGGAATTGCCGAAAAAGTACAAGACGTTCCACCCCTACCGGGATCGGTCTTAGCGGAGGACGCGGAGGCCGGCGTGTTTGCGCTGGGCGCGCCGGCGTCTTGAGATTCCTAGCCAGAGGAGGGCCGCGATGACGAGCAGGGTTGCGGGCGAGATCAGGATCGCGATCGCTACGACGATTAGGGCCGCTAGGAAGACGAGGAAGCCGAGGGCGCCGGCGCCGCTGCCCTCGCGGCGACCGGCGGAGCTGACCACGTCGCTGACGATCAGACAGGCGAAGATCGCGCCGAGCAGGCAGAGGAAGGCGCCAACCGGTCCGCTGACATCCGCTGTTCCGGCCAGCAGAAAGCCGATCGCGATCGCGATCGCACCGGCGAGGATCGTCATCCGGCCACGGGCAGAGCCATGCGTGCCGGTAGTGCCGGCGAGCATCCCGATCGCGATGCCGACGCCGAGCTCGAGGCAGATGCCGGAGAAAGATCCCACGCCCGAAAACCTAGCTCCCCGAGCGAGGCGGCGCGGATTCGCCACACTGTCCCCCATGCCCGAACCGCCCCACCGGCGTCGCGCCCACGCGAGCAGCAGCGATCTGGAGCGCTACGCGGACCTCTTCGCGGAGCGGACGCGGGTGATGCGTTCCTCGGCGATGCGCGACTTGATGGCGATCACCGCGCGGCCCGAGGTGATCTCGCTCGCCGGCGGGCTTCCCGACACCTCGACCTTTCCTCCCCAGACCTTCGCCGCGCAGATGACCCGGATCGCCCAGGAGTCAGCCGCGGAGGCGCTTCAGTACGGACCGACCGAGGGCTTTCGGGAGACGGTCGACTGCATCGTCGAGGTGATGGGCGCCGAGGGCATGCTCCCCGACCCCGACGACGTGATCGTCACCACCGGTGGGCAGCAGGCGATCGACCTGCTCTGCAAGACGCTGGTCGATCCCGGCGACGCGGTGATCTGCGAGGCGCCGACCTATCCCGGCGCGATCCCCGTCTTCTGCAGCTACCAGGCCGACACGATCCAGATCGAGTGCGACGGCGAGGGGATGAAGATCGAGGAACTCGAGGACACGCTGGAGCGACTCGACGTGGAAGGGCGCCGGCCAAAGTTCATCTACTCCGTGCCGACCTTCCAGAATCCGGCCGGAGTGACGATGTCGTTGGAGCGGCGACGTCGCCTGGTCGAGCTCGCTCGCTCGCGCGAGCTGCTCGTCGTCGAGGACAATCCCTACGGGCTGCTCCGCTTCGACGGAGAATCGCTGCCGCCCCTCTACCAACTCGACGGCGGCGACTTCGTCATCTACATCGGCACCTTCTCGAAGATCCTCTCGCCTGGCATTCGCCTCGGCTGGGCAGTCGCGCCGCCGCCGGTGATGGAGAAGGTGGTGCTGGGCAAGCAGGCTGCTGACCTTTGCACCTCGACCCTGACCCAGTTCTTTGTCCGCGAGTACTTCGCCGACGGGCGCTGGCGCGAGTACGTCGAGAGCCTGGTCGGCATCTACCGCAGTCGGCGCGACGCGATGCTCGAGGCGCTGGATCGCTACTTCCCGCCGCAGGCGAGCTGGACCGAGCCCGACGGCGGGCTCTTCATCTGGGCCACCCTCCCCCCTTTCATCGACACCAGCGACCTGCTGGCGAAGGCGCTGCGCGAGGACGTCGCCTTCGTGCCCGGGCAGGCCGCCTACGTCGACGGGCGCGGCCGCAGTTCGATGCGACTCAACTTCTCCGCCGGTAACGAGGACGAGATCCGTGAGGGGATCCGCCGCATCGGCAAGACGGTCGAGGAGCAGGTTGAGCTTTACGGAGCCCTAACAGGAAATGCGGAGAGCTCGCATATGCCCGCAGGCGCAGCCGAGGACATGGGCGGAATTGATTCACGGTCGAATTCGTCTCCGTCCATATCTGATTCCTCGGAGGCGAATTCGACCGTGGTCCCCTTCCGCAAGGCCGGCGAGGGGGGCGCTTGAAGGTCGCGGTGCTCAAAGGCGGCCGCTCGCTGGAGCGGGGGGTCTCACTGCGCTCCGGGGCGCGGGTCGAGGATGCGCTCGAGCGGCTCGGCCACGAGGTCCTGCCCCTCGAGGCCGACGGTGAGCTGGTCAAGAAGCTGGCGGCGAACCGGCCCGACGCTGCCTTCGTCGCGATGCACGGCCCAGGGGGCGAGGACGGCACCGCGCAGGAGCTGCTCGAGATCCTCGGCATCCCGTTCACCGGGCCAGGCATCGCTGCCTGCGTGCGCTGCATCGACAAGGTCTTGACCAAGCACGAGCTGCGCTCCGTCGGCATCCCGACACCGGACTGGTTCGCCTTCAACGAGACGGCCTTTCGGGAGCTGGGAGCGGCCGATGCGCTGACCGGCCTGGAGGAACGGCTCGGCTTCCCGCTCGTGGTCAAGCCCAGCCGCGGCGGCTCGGCGCTGGGGATCAAATTTGCCGAGAACTGGTTCGACGTCCCCGAGGCTCTGGTCTCCGCCTTCAGCTACGACGACCGGGTCGTGCTGGAACGCTTCGTCGACGGCCGGGAGCTGGCGGTCAGCGTGCTCGGCGAGGAACCGCTGCCGATAGTTGAGGCGATCCCCCAGTCCGGTGACAGCTATGACTTCGAAGCCCGCTATGAGATCGGCCGCACATCGTTTGTCTGCCCCGCCGAGCTGACCGCGGAGGAGTCGGCCGCGGTCACTGACGCCGCTCTTGGCGCCTACAAAGCGCTCGGCTGCTCGGGCTTCTCACGGGTCGACCTGATCCTCGCCGAGGATGGCCCGCAGGTACTGGAGGTCAACGCGATCCCCGGCCTCACTGACACCAGCCTTCTCCCCCAGGCCGCCGAGGCGGCGGGCATGTCCTTCGAGCAGCTGGTCGAGCGGATCCTCGACCTGGCGCTGACGCCGGCAAGCGCCTAGGAGGGTCTAGGAGTCTTCGCCTTTGGCGAAGTCGTCGGGGGTGACCTCGTCGAGGAACTCTTTGAATTTGTCGACGACCTCCTCGGTGTCCTCGACGTCGTGCTCGAACTCGATCGCCGACTCCTCGATCACGTCCTCGTCGGCGAAGATCGGCGCTGAGACGCGCACGGCTAGGGCGAGGGCGTCGGACGGCCGCGAGTCGATCTCCATCTCGGTGCCGTTGATCGAGACCGTGATCGAGGCGTAGAAGGTGTTGTCGCGCAGCTCGGTGACCGAGACCCGCTCGCATTTCGCATCGAGCTGCTCGAGCACGTCGGAGAGCAGATCGTGCGTCATCGGTCGCGGCGTCGAAGCCCCCTGCAGCTTCATCAGGATCGCCGCCGCCTCGGGATGCCCGATCCAGATCGGCAGAAACTTGTTGCTGTCAACAGTCTTCAGCAAGACGATCGGCTGCTTGCCGACCATGTCAAAGCTGACGCCATAGATCTGCATCTGTTGCACGAGTGGGGCTCCAAGCCGAGGTGGCACGCAATTATAGGTGGGCGCCTATCACGCCCTCTCCGCTGCCCATCGTCGCTAGAAACGATTGCCGGCAGAGCTTCGGCCGACTCGAGAGCCAAATCGGTGGCCGAGCAGAACCTGAGCCACCGTCGCACGCCGGCAGCTGATTTCCGCCGATGCGAGTCTAGACATGAGGTCGTTGGCCAGATCGACGGCGTGCTCGCCTGCGAACGCCATCAGGCACTCCTGCGGCTCTCCGTCAATCAGCGCCGTCCACTCCACCTGCGAAGCAGCGGCGGCCTCGGCAGTGACCCTTTTCAGGTCTACCACCCTGGAGCCGGGGATCGAAGCCACTACCAGTTGCTGCCCCCGTGAGAGGGCCCCGGGGGACGAGCCCTCCTCCAGGATCGCCTCGAAGTTTCCCCTTTCGCCAGCCGCTATCGAATAGGTAGCCGGGTTCCGGCCCCTCCTCGAACCGTCCTTGTCTCGCCGGCTGAGGCGCAGGAGGCCTTCGGCGACCATCCGGTCGGCGACCTTCTTCACGTTCGACTGGTGCGCGCCGATCGCCAGACCGAGATCGGCGGCGCAAAGGGGATCTTTGGCAAGGAGGAGGGCGCGGCCGATTGCAAGATGGGAGGGGTCTTGCCAGCCCTTGCTCTTCGGGATAATGGTGTTCACCAATTAGCCTTTTCGTGCTTTGAAGGCAAGCATTTGCGCTTTTTTAGAAGTATTTTGCCGTCTTGGGGAGGTGAGATCATATTGGTGATTACCAAATGAAGATCTCTCGGTCACAGCTTTTGCACGGAGATTCGGCACTTCGGTACCACCTGTCTCCCACACGTAGGACAAGCCCAGCTAGGTTCGCGAGATGGACCTCCCGGTGACCATGGACCCGACATCAGCCACGCTCGCTGCCGAAGTGAAGGCGGCCGCCGAGCATCTCGTCGAAGTCGGTGCCGAACAGGGCGAGGACTGGCTCCCTACTTACGAGCTCCAGTCGCGTGCCCAGAACGGCACCACCCCCGGTGCCGTCACCCTGGCGCTCAACGCGCTCATCAAGGCGGGGCGCTTCGAATTCGGCGAGGGCGACCTGATTCGCCTAAAAACCTAGTCCACGGTCGTGGCAACCCTCCTCACGCCGCTTGATCGCGCGCGCAGTGCCGCGCTCACAGACCGGCAGTGGGTGAAGGACGAAGAGGAGCCCGCCGGAAAGCGCTACAGGACCAAGCAGCAACGCGACCGTGATCGCGTGCTCTACAGCGCCGCGCTCCACCGGCTTGCCTATGTGACGCAGGTGACCGCACCCGAGGCGGGGTACATCTTTCACAATCGCCTGACCCACTCGCTCAAGGTCGCTCAAGTCGGTCGGCGAAATGCTGAGCGGCTTCTCCAACTCGTCAAGGAGAAGCGGATCACGGGGAAGGCCGCCCGCCTGGTCCGCTCAGTCGATCCCGATGCGATCGAAGCGAGCTGTCTCGCGCACGATCTCGGGCACCCTCCTTTCGGACATGTCGCCGAGCAGGCGCTCAACGAGTGTGCGAAGGACCTGTTGCCTGATCCCTTCGAGGGCAACGCCCAAAGCTTTCGCATCGTCACCCGACTCGCCGTTAGGAGTGAGCAGCAAGGGCTCGACCTGACCGCTCAAACGCTCAACGGCTTGCTCAAGTACCCGTGGCGGCGCCGTTCACCAGATCCCCTGCCGGGCGAGAAGCGGAAACGGAAGTGGGGCTATTACAGAGAGGACACGGACGCCTATGAGTTCGCCCGAAGCGGCTGGCCGGCCGACTCCGAGGAGGACCTAGCTGAGCGCTGCCTCGAGGCCGAGATCATGGATTGGGCAGACGACCTCACCTACGCGGTCCACGATGTCGACGATTTCTTTCGGGCTGGCCTGATTCCTCTCGACCGGCTCGTCGACGAGAAAGACAATGAGCTCAAGCGGCTGGCTGGACTGCTTGAGCAAGCCCGTATTGCCGATCCTGCAGCGTTCCCGAATCTGGCAGTCGACGAGCTGGTAGTGGCGGCACGGGAGGCGATCTCGCGGCACCGGCTATCACGTGGACCGTACGAGCACAGCAAATCCGCACGAGCCGCGATGCGGCAGTTCGGCTCGACCCTGATTACCGATTATCTCGATGACTTCACCCTCGTCGACGATCTCTCTTCAGGCAAAGTCGAGCTGAAGATTGGGGAAAAATCGAAGCGCGAGGTCGAAGCGCTGAAGATGCTCGCGGTGGTCTACGTCATCCGCCGCCCCAGTCTCGCGGTGGTGCAGGAGGGACAGAAGCGCGTCGTAACGAGCCTTTTTCGGCGCTACTTCGAAGCGAGTGGCTCGGACACCGGATCGGATGGGTTGCGACTCTTTCCACCGAGTGCCAAGGAAAGGCTTGAAAGCGAAGATGGTGGCAATGGGTCTCGCGCCCGGGTTGTGCTGGACCTGATTTCAGGGCTTACAGAGACCACGGCGATCGAACTGCACAATCGCCTTGCGGGTGGTTGGACCACCTCGGCTCTGGATGCAACTGCGGCGATCGGGTGAGACGCCGCAGGGCGAATGGGCGATCCTGGATTCGAACCAGGGACCTCGTCCTTATCAGAGACGCGCTCTAACCAACTGAGCTAATCGCCCGGAGCCAAGCGAAGGATAGCGGGGCAAACGTGGCCGGCGACCGAGCCGCTCAAGGCTGGCGGCGGCTGAGGCTGCGGGCGAGGTCGAGCGCCTCGTCGAGGTCTTCCAGGCGAATCTCGAGGGCGATCTCGCCTCCCTTGGGCCGCAGCTTGACCTCGTGGCCGAGCGCGGCCTCGAGTTTGTCGGCTGCCGCCCGCAGCGCCTCGGTCTCCTCGGGCGCAAGCGTGGGCTTGGCGTTCCTCTCTCGCTTTGGCTGGCCAGCCAGCTTGGCTCTGTTCTCGGTCTCGCGGACCGACCAGCCAGCATGGACCGCATCGCGGGCGAGGCGGCGTCGCACGTCGTTGCCGTCGGCGGCTAGGAGGGCCCGCCCGTGGCCCTCGCTGAGCTCGCCCGACTCGAGCAGCCCCAACGCCTCGTCCGGTAGGTCGAGCAGACGAATCAAGTTGGAGACGGCGGGGCGGCTGCGTCCCACCCGGCGTGCCAGGTCCTCCTTGGAGAGACCCAATTCGTCGACCAGGGCGGCGCAGGCGCGAGCCTCGTCGACAGGGTTGAGGTCCTCCCGGACCATGTTCTCGATCAGCGCAACCTGCAGGCGCTCGGCCAGCTCCTGGTCGCGAATTACGGCGGGTACCTTGGCCAGGCCGGCGTCCTGGGCGGCGCGCCAGCGTCGCTCGCCAGCGATCAGCTCATAGCTGCCGTCGGAGAGGGGCCGGACCAGCAGCGGCTGCACGACGCCATTCGCCTCGATCGAGGCGGCGAGGCCGGCAAGCGACTCCGGGTCGATCCTGGTGCGGGGCTGGTTGGGATTGGGCTTGATCAGCTCGGTCGGCAGCTCGCGCAACTCGCCGGCCTGCTCGGGACTTGCCTCGGGCAGGATGGCCGAGAGGCCGCTGCCGAGGCCCCGCTTGCCTCGCTTGGTGGCGCTAGCCACGCTCGGCCAGCTCCTTGGCGAGGGCGCGGTAGGCAACCGAGCCACGCGAGTTGGGCGAGTGGTCGATCACGGGCAGGCCGTAGCTCGGTGCCTCGGCGACCCGGACGCTGCGCGGTATGACCGTTTCGAAAACCATCTCGGGGAAGTGCTGGCGCAGTTCCCGCTCGACGTCCTGGGCCAGGCGGGTGCGCTCATCGTGCATGGTGACCAAGAGACCCGACACTTCCAGGGCGGGGTTGAGCTCACGGCGGATCATCGCCAACGTGTCGAGGAACTGGACCAGCCCCTCGAGCGCTAGGTACTCGGCCTGCACAGGTACGACAACGCGATCGGCGGCGGTGAGGGCATTGACGCTGACCGGTCCCAGCGAGGGCGGGCAGTCGAGCAGCGTGTAAGCGAAGCGCTCTCGCACTGGGCCGAGCCGTTCCCGCAAGCGGGTCTCGGAGCCCTCCAGCCGCGGCAGCTCGACGGCGGCGCCGGCGAGGTCCTTGTTCGCCGGCACCAGCCAGAGGTTGTCGGGCCCTGCGGGTCGGGCGGCCTCGGCGACGGAAACGTCTCCGATCAGGCAGTCGTAAGAAGAGGGATGCATGTCGCGCTCGCCGCCCAGCGCGACGGTGGCATTGCATTGGGGGTCGAGGTCGACAAGCAGGGTCTGCGCGCCGGAGGCGGCGACGCAGGCGGCGACGTTGACCGCGGTGGTGGTCTTGCCGACGCCGCCCTTCTGGTTGGAGATTGCGTAGACGACGCCCATTCGGCGCAGACTATTGCTCGGGAGGCGGGGGGCTGCTCCGTGAGAGCCTATGTTCGCTTCGCTCACCAAATTAGAGCCGCTTTGCGGCTCAGAATCACCTTGCCGGGGGCCGCTTCGCGAGGCTCTCCCGGAGCAGCCCCCCCGCCTCCTAACCGTAGGGGCGCTTCTTGGCCATACCTGGGCGGCGAGGAAGGCCCTCGGGGGTAGGTCCAGACTTGCGGATCAGGTGGAGGTGGCGGTGCTCGCTGCCGGCATAGGGGCCCACGTGGATGATCTGCTCGGGTTGCATGGCCAGCTTTTGAGCAGCTCGGGAGAGCTGGGATTCCTCGTCAGGGTCGCGCTTGCCCTTCCAGGCGACGAGGACGCCGTTCTCCTCGAGCAGCGGCGAGGCGAGCTCGGCGAGGGTCGAGAGGCGGCCGACCGCACGAGCGGTCACCGCCGCGTAGGACTCACGGCCCTCGCCAGCAGCAAGCTCCTCGGAGCGAGCATTGATCACCCGCGCGTTGGCGATGCCAGCCGCATCGATTGCCCGCTCGATGAAGTCGCACTTGCGGCCGACGGACTCGATCAGATCGACCCGGGAGGCGGGGAGAGCGACGGCAAGGATCAGGCCGGGAAACCCCGCTCCAGAGCCAATATCCGCGATCCTCTCAGCCCCTTGGAGCTGGGGGAACTCCAGCCCAGTGAGGCTGTCGGCGACATGGACGCGCCAGGCGCGGTCGGGGTCCGTGACGGAGCTAACCGACGCCCGCTCAGCCTCCAAAAGCTCAAGAACCCGCGTGATCGTTGCCCTCTGCGCTTCATCGAGCGAGGGCCCCGGGAGGGGTGAAGCGTCTTGTACTTTTTCGCCGCGAGCCATCGTCCACAACCTCAAGCGCTACTCGAAAAAGTTAAGCGGAACCCCTCCCGGGGCCCTCGCTCACTCCGACACCAAAGGCGCGACGACCACGCAACGCCGCGGCTCGTCCCCTTCGCTGTAAGTCTCGACCCCCGAGCGCTCCTTGAGGTGCTCGTGCACTACGCGCCGCTCCTGAGCGCTCATCGGATCCATCTCAACCGTGTGATTGCCAGTCAAAGCCTGCTCCGCCGCCCGGTCAGCCCGCGCAGTGAGCGTCTCCCGCCGCCGGTCCCGGTACCCAGCCGCATCGACGACCACCCGCTTGCGCTCCCGCATTCCCCGAAAGGCCGCCTGATAGGCAATCAACTGCAGTGCATCGATCGTCTGCCCCCGCTTACCGATCAGCAGCCCGTAATCCTCGTCCCCTTCCACCGAAGCCGTGATCCGCTCCTCATCCTCGACGATCTCGACCTCCCCCTCAAGGTCAAGCTCGTCCAAAACCTCCTCGACAAGCTCCCTAACCCGCTCAGCAGGCTCCGTCGGCCAATCCGCAATCTCACCCATAGCGCCGCCAGTCTATGCGCGAAGCCCCCCAGATGAAAGCTTCTGTCTTTCCGATTCAAGCATCCAACCCAAAGCTAATAAGACCCGCAGAGCGAGAGTGGCGGGAGAGGTCCCGGCGGATCCTCGCGAAGCGGCTCCGCAGAGCTGTTCAAGGCCGCGAAGCGGCACCAAGTCGCACCGTCGCGCAGCGGCGGTGCTGGGA
>JBKPOV010000191.1:0-2575 GCA_046733315.1 Actinomycetota bacterium | reverse complement strand
CTTCAGCCGCGTCGAGTCGGTCCTCGCCGACTGCAAGGACGGCGAGCGGATGGTCGAGGTCATGCAGCGCTTCCGCCCCGAGGTCGTCTTCCACGCCGCCGCCTACAAGCACGTGCCGCTCGTCGAGGCGAATCCGTTCGAGGCGGTCCGCAACAACGCGATTGCGACCCGGATCACCGCCGAGACCGCGGCCGCCTCCGACGTCGAGCGGTTCGTCCTGATCTCGACCGACAAGGCGGTCAACCCGTAAACCGTGATGGGCGCCTCGAAGGCGATGGCCGAGTGGATCGTCGAGGTCGCGGGGGAGAAGCATCCCCACACCCGATTCGTCAGCGTGCGCTTCGGCAACGTGCTCGCCTCGTCGGGAAGCGTCGTGCCGATCTTCCGGCGCCAGATCGAGCGCGGCGGGCCGGTGACGGTTACCCACCCCGATATGACCCGCTACTTCATGACCATCCCCGAGGCGGTGCAGCTGGTGATTCGCGCCGGCGACATCGGCGCCGGCAAGGGCGAGGTCTTCGTGCTCGACATGGGCAAGCCGGTGCGGATCGTCGACCTCGCCCGCAACATGATCCGGCTCGCCGGCTACGAACCGGAATCCGACATCGCGATCGAGTTCACCAAGCCACGGCCCGGCGAGAAGCTGCACGAGGAGCTCTTCGGCCTGGCCGAGAGCCAACAGCCCACAGCCGCAAAGCGGATCGGCCGCGCCGTGCGCGAGACGCCGCTCGATCCCGACTGGGTCGAGTCAACGCTTAACTCGCTCGAGCACCTGGTACTGGCCGGCGACGAGGCTAATCTGGCGCAGCGCGTCGTCGAGATGATCACCGCCCCCGGTGGTGACGCGGCGGCAGTCGTCTACGACGAGTAGCCTCTCGCAGCCACCTGGCCCACGTCATGAGGCAGGACATCAGTGGAGTTGATCAAGGAAATCGGCGCCTTCGCAGGCCTGGCTGCGTTTCTGGGCCTCGCCGTCCTCGCCATGCTCGCCTTTTCCCAGGGCCGCGACATCCGCCGCCTGCGCGAGTGGGCCGGCTCGGCTCCCGAGCGCGATAGCGAGCGCAAGGATTCGACTTCGGCAGCGGCCGCCAAACGGGCGGAGGAGCTGAAGGCGCTGGAGGAGTCGCGGACTACCGAGCGCGCCGCGCTCGAGCAGCGCGAGGAGCGCCGCCGCCGCCGCGAGGCGGGCCTGCCGGAACTGACCCGCCGCGAGCGGCTGGGCGAGGGCCTCTCCAGCTTTGGCTCGCGCCTGGGCGAACCGCGTTACCTGGCGATTGTCTTCGTCCTCGTGGTCCTCGTCGCCGCCGGCGGCATCTATCTCGTCACGCAGAGCTCGGATTCCGCCGACGGCAAGGGCGGCCAGGGAGGGAAGTCCGCCAAGGCGACCAAGCCGGCCGAAATTGAAGTGACTGTGCTGAACGGCACCGCGGTGCCCGGCCTCGCCGCCGAATACGGCGACAAAGTCGAGGGCAAGGGCTTCCAGCTCGGCGCCGTCACCAACAGCAGCACAAGCTTTACCGACAGCGTCGTCATGTTCGACCGCGGCCACGCTCCCGAAGCGCGACGGGTCGCCAAGGTGCTCGGCATCTCACAGGTGCGGCTGATGACGTCTGACATCGAATCGGTGTCCGGCGGCGCACCGGTCTCGGTGATCGTCGGCGAGGACAATGCCGCGGCCGAAGGCTGAGGCCTGGGCAGGCCTGGTCTTCGCCCTCCTCGTCCTCGCCACACTCGCCGCCTTCGCCTGGTCGCAGCGGCTGAAGCGCGATCCGCTCGTCCTCGACCGGGTCACCTTCGTCGCCGTTCCGCGACTCCATCCCCACGCACGTCCGGTCCGCGGCTTCACCCCCAACCGCGACTGCCGCTTCGACCGCGAGCGGATTCGCTTTCGGGTGACGCAGAGCGACCAGGCCACGGTCCAGGTAGTCAAGCCGGGCGGCAAGCTCGTCATCACCCTCGCTCGCGACACCTACCTTAAGCGCTACCACTTCTTCACCTTCTACTGGGACGGCCGTAGTCGCAATGACGGCATCGCCGCGT
This sequence comes from Actinomycetota bacterium, assembly GCA_046733315.1. Classification (GTDB taxonomy): domain Bacteria; phylum Actinomycetota; class Thermoleophilia; order Solirubrobacterales; family 70-9; genus VRUE01. The sequence goes on along the minus strand of JBKPOV010000191.1, from coordinate 535 downwards.
CCGGTCGCTACAAGCTGCGGGTCAAGCTGCTCGGCCAGGGCCGGGTGCTGGTGCCTCCGGGGTTGATGCGGTTGCATCGGGCAGAGCGGAACCAGACGAAGGGTTGTAAACGCGGCGCCGGGAGCGATCGGTGAGCGACTTCCTGGCTGGCTTTGGCCTGCTCATCGCGGCGGCTGCTGCCGCAGCCGTCATCCTCCTGCCGGCGGGACGGCCCCGCTCGCTTGCGATGCTCGCCGCGCTCGCCCTCTTTCCGGCCCTAATCCTCGGCGACCAGTGGCACTCCCACCAGATCGTCGACCTTCGCGACCATCCCTCTCGGCTGATCGCCCTAGGGGCCCTCGCGATCGCGGTCAGCGCGGCGCTTGGCTATCTCTTCAGGCGCTGGCCCATCTTGTTGCCGCTCGCGATCGTTGCGGCGCTGCCATTTCGGGTGCCGCTCGAGGCAGGAGGAGATACCGCGAACCTGCTGGTGCCGCTTTATCTGGTGATCGCTGGGGGGGTCCTCTCTGTGGCGCTTGGTGAGTGGCAGCAGGGC
>JBKPOV010000190.1:0-6924 GCA_046733315.1 Actinomycetota bacterium | reverse complement strand
CGCCGATCTCGTAGCGGCCCGAAAGGATTCCTGAAGCCATCATTCGCCTCCCGGTCCCACGGGGGTGCTGGGGCTGACGCCCCCGGCCCCCGTTCCACCACTTTCGCTGGGGGGTGGAGTGGTCGTCGTGGGCGGTTCTTCCGGCGTCGTTTCGGTCGGCGGAGGTTCTTGCTTTTCTGCCTTCTTTTCTTCCTTTTCGAGCTCCTTTTCTTCCTTTTCCTGTTCCTTTTCTTCTTTCTTCTCCAGGCCCGGTGGCACCTTTTCGGTTTCTTCGGTCAAGGTCGCTTCGTCGGAGGGCTCCGCCGCCTCGGTCGTTTCTTCTTGGCAGGTGGCAACGACTTCATTGAGTCGGGTTGCACCGCGCTGCAGGGCTTCCTTCAACTTCCGGTCGACGTCTCCGAGCGCTTCAATCTGCGTCGTCACTTCGGCCACGGCATCTTCGGCGCCCACGCATTCGCCTTCTTCGGAGTACTGCTTGACGCGGTCGAGGTTTTCGGTGATTTCGGCCGCCGTGTTGCCCGGCAGCAGTTTGGCGTCCTCTCCGCCGCCGCAGGAGACAAGTGCCACCGCGGCGACGGCGCCCAGCCCGAGGGCGAGCATGGATACGGCGAGTTGGCGCACCGTTGCGAGTCTAGAGAACCACCCCTGATGCAGGTTTTCCCTGCATTTGAGCGTCACTGGCCGATGTAGAGGCGGTCGGCGAGGCGGCTCGGCAGCCCGGCCTCCGCGATCGGCGCGGCAGCGCGCTCGACGTCGTAGGCAACCCGGTGAAAGCTGGCGGTCTCGGCTGAGCTATCCAATTCCAACCAGGCGGCGCGTGGGTCGCCGTCGCGCGGTTGCCCGACGCTGCCTGGGTTGATCAACCACTCGCCCCGGCCGAGATCGAGCAGGGCGCCGTCGCTTGCCTGGGACCCGCGCGTTTCATCCTGCTCACCCTCCGGTCGGTTGAAGAAGAGGGCGACGTGGGAGTGACCAATCAAGCCAATGCGCTGTGCGCTTGCGTCCATGCCCGCCTGGGCCTGCTCGCCGGAGAGCACGTACTCCCAGACCGGATCGCGGGGGGAAGCGTGAAAGAGCCCGATATCGTCCCGCTCGCCCTGCGGCTCCAAATCGCGCAGGAACTCCAGGGTGCGCTCGCTGACGTTGGCCCGCGTCCACTCGACCGCTATCGCCGCCGCCTCCGAGAAGGACGCGATGTCCAGCGATCCAAGCACGGCCAGGTCGTGGTTGCCGACCAGGCAGACGGCGCACCGCTCACGCACCAAGTCGATACAGGCCTCTGGCTGCACCCCGTAACCCACTACGTCGCCCAGGCACCAGACCTCCTCGACCTCCGCCGCCTCCGTCGCCTCGAAAACCGCTTCGAGCGCCGGCAAATTGCCGTGGATGTCGGTGATCGCCGCGATGCGCAAGCGGCCAGCGTAAAGGCCAGATCGTTTGCAGGCTGGTCTCTGGCTTACTAGGGTGCAAGCGACTTCGCAAGCGAATCGCCGCGTGGCGGATGGAGGATCGGATGAGAACTGGTTGGATGGCAACTCGAGGCAAGGCACTGAAGCTGGGCATTGGCGCAGCAATTTCCTCGGCGGCGTTCTTCGCCGTCTCGATGTCGGGCAGCGCGGCGACGGTCACCGTCCCCTGCGACGGCAACGCGCTGGTCAGCGCGATCGCCAGCGCCAATGGAACTCCGGAGGCTGACGAACTCCAGCTCACCTCCGGTTGCACATACACCCTGGCGGCGCGCAACAACAGCTTCTATGGCTTCAACGGCCTGCCGACGGTGTCAACCTCGATCGCGATATTCGGCAACGGCGCGACGATCCAGCGCGACCCGGCCGCGCCTTCCTTCCGGCTGGTCACGGTGGACGTCGGCGGGGTCCTCTCACTGCGCGATCTCACCCTCCGTAATGGCTTCGCACAGGGCGGCAGCGGCGGTAGCGACCGTGGAAACACCGATGACGGCGGTGGCGGCGGCGGTGGCGCCGGCCTCGGCGGTGCGATCTACAACCGTGGCACGCTCACGCTCGTGCGCAGCACCTTGACGGCCAACACCGCTCGCGGCGGCGACGGCGGCGCTGGAGCTGACAACACGGGGACCGACGGCGGCGGCGGTGCCGGCGGCGGCGGTCTCGGTGGCCAGGGCGGCGTTTCCGGTCAGGCCAACGGCGGCGACGGCGGTGCCGGCGGCGGCGGCTTCGGCGGCAACGGTGGGTCGGTCGGAACCGGCGGCGCGGGTTCGGGCGGCGGCGGCACGAACGCCAACGGTGGCGACAGCACCTCGACCGCCGCTGGGCTTGGTGGGGCTGCCAACGGCGGTAACGGTGGCGTTGTCGGCGCGAACGGAGCGGCCGGCGGCACCGGCGGCGGCGGTGGTGGCGGCGGCGACGAAGGCAACGGCGGCGCCGGCGGCATCGGCGGCGGCGGCGGTGGTGGCGGCGAGAACGACGACGGGGTCGCTAACAACGCCGGACCCGGCGGCTTCGGCGGCGGCGGTGGTGGCGGCGGCGAGGACGGCAACGGCGGCAACGGCGGCTTCGGCGGCGGCGGCGGCGGCGAGGGCGAGAACGGTGGCGGAGACCTGCAGGTAGCCGGCATCGGCGGCTTCGGCGGCGGCAACGGCGGTTCCGCGACGGAGTCGGGCGGTGGCGGTGGCGGTGCCGGCATCGGCGGCGCCATATTCAACGACGGCGGCGTCCTGACCCTGATCAACGCGACGATCACCGGCAACACCGTTTTGGGTGGCCAGGGTGGCATCGGGACGTCGGCGACGCTGGCGGATGCGGGCGCCCCCGGCCAGGGAATCGAGCCGGCTGTCTTCAACCTCAACGGGACGGTCACCAGCCTGGTCGGGACGTGCAAGGGTCAGGCGGCGACGAGCATCGGCACCGCGGGTGCCGACACCCTGACGGGCACGCCGGCCGCCGACGTGATCCTCGGCCTGCAGGGCAAGGACCGGGTCGTTGCCGGAAGCGGTGACGACCTCGTCTGCGCCGGGGCCGGAAACGACACCGTCCTCGGTCAGGACGGCAAGGACCGCGCCTTCGGCGAAGCGGGCAAGGACAAGCTCAACGGCGGCAAGGGCAAGGACAAGCTCTTGGGGCAGAAGGGCAAGGACAAGCTGATCGGCGGGCCCGGCAAAGGCGATGTCTGCAACGGCGGCAAGGGCAAAGATGTCGCTACCGGCAGCTGTGAGGTAGAGAAGGCGATCGGTTAGCACGCGCGTGGCGGATGCCGGCCGCGGTCGCGGCCGGCATCCGCATACGATCCGGGCGATGACGCCCGATCCGATCGCCGAGCTGCGCTCGGCAGTAGACCAGGCATCCCGCGCCCTGCGCGACGGCGAGTCGACCGGTCCCGAACCCACCTTGGAGCGCCCACCCAAGGCCGAGCTGGGCGACTACAGCTCCAACGCGGCGATGTTGCTCGCCGCCCCGCTGGGCGAAAACCCCCGCGACGTGGCGGGGCGTCTGGCCGATCGGCTCGGCACGCTGCTCGGAGAGGAGACCGTCGAGCGGATCGAGGTCGCGGGGCCGGGTTTCGTCAACTTCTTCCTCGCTGATGATTGGTACCGGAGGGCGATGATCAGCCTTGCCGAGGCGGGCGGCCGACTTTCTCCCGCCCCCACGGATCAACCCGAACGCACGCTTGTCGAGTTCGTCTCTGCCAACCCGACCGGCCCGCTGCACGTCGGCGGCGGCCGCCACGCCGCCTACGGCGATGCCCTCGTCCGCCTGCTCGAGGCGGTCGGCCACGAGGTGCAGCGCGAGTTCTACGTCAATGACGCCGGCGGCCAAATCGAGCGCTTCGCCGTCTCCATCGCGGCGCGGATGCGTGGCGAAGAGCCCCCCGAGGACGGCTACGGCGGTGCCTACGTTGTCGAGATCGGCGAGCGCATCGCCGCGGAGGGGACTGGGCCTGGCGATCTCAAGGCGATTGGCAGCCGTGGCGTCGAGCTGATCCTTGAGAACGTCCGCTCGACCCTCGACCGCTTCGGGGTGCGCTTCGACAACTGGTTCTCGGAGCGCGATCTCTACAGCCGCGGTGAGGTCGACCAAGCGCTCGCCCAGCTCGACGCGCAGGGCCACACCTACCGCAGCGACGGGGCGCTCTGGCTGCGCACGACGACTTTTGGCGACGACAAGGATCGCGTGCTGATCCGCGCCAACGGCGAACCGACCTACCTGGCCGCCGACGTCGCCTACCACTGGGACAAGCTGGAGCGCGGCTTCGAGCGGCTGATCGACATCCTCGGTGCCGACCATCACGGCTACGTCGCCCGCCTGCGCGCTGCGATCGCCGGACTCGGTGCCGATCCCGAGCGCTTCGAGGCGCTGATCATGCGGCTCGTCCACATTGTTGAAGGCGGTGAGCGGGCGCAGATGTCGAAGCGCAGCGGGGACTTCGTCGCCCTCGATGAGCTGCTCGACGACATCGGTGTCGACGCGACCCGCTGGTTCATGCTCTGGCGCAGCCACGACACCACCGTCGATCTCGACCTCGAGCTCGCCCGCCGCCAGTCCAACGATAATCCCGTCTATTACGTTCAGTACGCCCACGCCCGCATCGCCAGCATCCTCCGCAAAGCGGGGCTGGATCCCGACTCCGTTGCCAGCGGCGCCGGCGCGACCACACCCGGCACCCCCCTCGAACCGACCGAGCGCGAGTTGATCAAGCGGCTGCTCGAATTCCCCGAGGAGGTGCACGAGGCGGCGGCACGCCGCGCCCCCCACCGGATCTGCACTTACTCCACCGCCGTCGCCGCCGACTTCCATGGCTTCTACCGCGACTGCCAGGTGGTCGGCGCGGAGGGCGATGGGGTGGAGCGCTCGCGTCTGGCGCTGGCCCTGCTCACCAAACGAACGATCGCCCGCTCCCTCGGCCTGCTCGGTATATCGGCTCCGGAGCGGATGTGATGCTGCGGCGAGGCAACAAGCAGCCCGTGCTGGCCGAGATCCCGGCTGCCAAGACGACCTCGGCTCGGCCGGGGGCTCTTGGCCGCGCCCAGCTGCAGGCCTACGGCGGCTTGGCGGCGCGCCTGGCTGGCTCGGGGTCGGTCTTCCTGACCGGTCCGGCCAAGTCCGAGGTGGCGTTGGGGGTCGCCGCAGCGGCTACCGCCGAGGGACGCCGAGTCGCCTTGATGGAGTGCGATCTCGCTGCGCCGGCGCTCGCCGAGAGGCTCGGCCTCGCCCCGGTTCCCGGTCTGCACGAGTACTTGGCTGGGGGCGCCGATGCGGCCGAGATCTTGCAGCCTCTGGTGCTCGCCGGTCCGGCAGCAGGCCGCGCGACCGAGCCGCTCACCTGCATCGTCGCGGGCGAACCCGAGCCCCAGCCGGTGTCCCTGCTCGACTCCGAACGCTGTGATCACGCGATCGAGCGCCTGCGCCGTGCTTATGACCTGCTCGTCATCGACGGCCCCCCGCTGAGTGAAGATCAGGACTCGCTGCGCGCCCTCGCCGAACACGCGGCGGTAACCCTCGCCTGCGGCGAGCGCGGCGAGATCCCGAAGAGGATGCCGGTGGAGGCGACCGGCGTCGTGCACTTCACCTGAGCGACGTCAGAGGTCGTAGCGGGAGATGTCGGCGTCAAGCCGCTCGGCGTCCTCGCCCCGCGGTGGGTTTGCCCCGGCCTCGGCGGATCGGCGATTGCCGTCGCGTCGCCAGCGCAGCACGCTCAAAGTGAGCACCGCGGCGGCCAAGAGAATCGCCAGTACCGGCACCAAGTAGGCGGAGAGATCGAAGCCCGAAGCTTCCGGCTGCGCCAGAACCTCCTCGCCGTACTGGGCTACCAGTGCATCCTTGACCTCCGCCTTGCTCTTGCCGGCGGCGACGAGCTTGGCGACGAAGATCTTCTCCCGCCGCGCCTGCGGGGAGTCGGACAGCTCAAGCAGCGTGCCGCAGATCGGGCACATCACCTCGTCTTCGACGTCGTTGACGGTCGTTCGAGCTGCCGGCGCGCCGCTTGCGCTGCCCACCGAGCCAAGCAGGGCGAACGCCAGCGCAACCAACACCACCTTGCCCCTCCCAGACCTCGGCTGTGCCTTGGCAACGGATAGCCAGGAAAAGGAACAGCGGAAGCTCATGAACTCGCTTCGATCAGGGGCGCGACGCGTTCGTCAAGGAAGCGCTCGTCGACCGGCCCGCGCCAGATCAGCGCCAAGCGGCCGCGTGGATCGACGAGGAAGTTCTCCGGCACGCCGGTCGAGCCGAAGGCGTCGCTGCGCTCGTCGCCAACCGAGCGCAGTTGCGGGTAGCTCGTCGGGTGCTCGCGCAGGAATGTGACAGCGTCGCCTTCGTTGTCTTGAACGTTGATCCCAAGCACCGTCGTCTTGCCAGCGCCCTGGTCGGTGTAGAAGCGCTCCAGCGCCGGCGCCTCCTCGCGGCAGGGGATGCACCATGAGGCCCAGAGGTTGACCAACACCCACTGGCCGCGGTAATCGGCGATCGAGCCGTCTCCCGGTCCGGGGAGGGCTGGCAGGGCCTTGTCCGGCACCGGATCGCCAACCGCGATCTTCGCTGCTCCCTTATTGATCAGGCCAAAGGCAAGCAGGCCGACGACGGCCAGTACAGCGAGAAAGGCGAGGAAGGAGCGAGTGCCCACGGGGGCGAACTCTAGATCGCGCTCAGCGCCGGCAACCCCATGCCCGCCGTAGAATCAGCTTCGCGCGGACGTAGCTCAGCTGGTAGAGCGCGAGCTTCCCAAGCTCGAGGTCGCGGGTTCGAGACCCGTCGTCCGCTTTGATCCCCGCTCCACCACCGCCCACTGAGCTGCCGGCGAACGTCGTCGCCATCGTCGCCCGGGTTCCCGATCGCGCTGGCGAGAGCGGTGGTATCACCACGAAGAAGGAGTTCCACCATGCCCTTGTGCAGGTGGCGGCGCAAAAGAGGCTGAAGACCGTCCCCGAGCCCGGCCACGACGGCTACGGGAAGC
>JBKPOV010000189.1:0-10837 GCA_046733315.1 Actinomycetota bacterium | reverse complement strand
CCGTGCTCGTCGATCGTCGAGGCCCAGGCAACATGGTGGACGCTGCCAGCGCCCTGGAGCGAGCGCTCCTCCGGCGGGGCTTCATAAACGTAGAGGCCGCCGCGGCTCGAACCGCGCGCCTCCCAGCTGTTCTCATCGATCGGCTCGAACTCGAGCGACTCCAGCAGCGTCCTGCTCGCCGCCGGATCTGCCGTGTAGGCGCAGACGGCGTGAAAGCCACGCAGGGCCAGCTCGGCAGGGACCTCGGGATGATCGGCGATCAGCGGCTCATCGGCCACCTCGACGACCGCGAGCTCATGGGCGAGGCCCTCGGGATCAGCAAAGCGCAGGCCTCCCCCCGCCCGCTCGGACTGGACACCATTGGCGCCGAGCCGCTCCTCCCAGAAGTCGAGTGACGCGTGCGAAGCGACACGCCAGACGATCCGGTGTACGTCGCCGGCGCCGGCCCGCCCGGGTGGCACGCCGGGGAACTCAAAGAAGGTCAGGTCGGAGCCCGCGCTGCCCTTCTCGTCGGCGAAGAAGAGGTGGTAAACGGTCGGGTTGTCCTGGTTGACCGTCTTCTTGACCAGGCGCAGGCCCATCACCCCCGCGTAGAAGTCGACGTTGCTCTGCGCGTCGGCCGTGATCGCGGTGATGTGGTGAATTCCCTCGAGCTTCACAACGTCACGTATACCATCCCGTGAATGAGCCGTGGACGACGACGTTTTGTGAGGGCTCTGATCGTCCTCGGTTCGTTTCTCGCCTTCCTCAGCGTCTTCGCGATCTGGACCGAGCGCCAAGCGCTCAACACCGACGACTGGGTCGAGACCAGCGGTCGCTTGATCCAGAACGAGACGATTCGCGAAGCGCTCGGCGACTACCTCGTCGACCAGCTCTACGAAAACGTCGACGTCGAAGAGGAACTGAGTCAAAAGCTTCCCGGCGAGACCAAGGAGCTGGCCGGACCGATCTCCGGCGGCCTGCGCCAGGTGGCGCCCGAAGGCGCCAATCAGGTGCTGCAGAGCTCGACCGCACAGGAACTCTGGAAGAGCGCCAACCGCACCACCCACGAACAGTTGCTCGAAGTGCTGGAAGAAAAGGAAGGCACGCTGGCGACGGAAGAAGGCGAGGTCAGCCTCAACCTCGGCAGCCTCGTAACCAACCTGGCCGACCAGGTCGGCATCGGCGCCGACCTGGCGGAAAAGCTGCCGGAGGACGCAGGCCAGATCACGATCCTCCGCTCCGACCAGCTGAAGACCGCCCAGGATGTCGTCGTCGCGATCAAGGGCCTGGCTTTGGTGCTCTCGCTGCTCACCTTCCTCTGCTTCGGCTTGGCGATCTACCTCTCGAGGGAGGGTCGCTGGGTCACGGTCCTCTACTGCGGTGTCGGTCTGATCGCCGCCGGCTTCGCCGTGATCGTCGCCCGCGAGGTTGCCGGGGGAATCGTCGTCGGACAGCTCGTCGAAGAAGACAGCGTCAAGCCGGCGGCGGAGGCTGCCTGGTCGATCGGCACCTCGCTGATGACGAGCATCGCCACCACCGTGATCGTGATCGGCGTGTTCTTCGGGATCGCCGGCTGGCTTGCTTCTCCAACCGACTCGGCTCGGACGACCCGGCGCGGGCTGGCGCCGGTCCTACGCGACTACCCCGCCTACGTCTACGCGCTTCTGGCGGTCGTGGTCGGCATCTACTTCCTCTCCGCCCCGACCCAGAACCTGCGCTCCTTCCTGACCACACTGGCGATTGCGGGCCTGGCCGCTTTCGGTATTAACGAGCTGCGCAAACAGAGCAGCGAGGAATTCCCCGATGCCGATTACGGCGACGTCGTCGGCCGCACCAAGGACCGCGTCGTCGACGCCGTCAAAGACGCCAACTTGGGAGAGCGGGCATCCAAACTGCGGCTGCCCGAGATGCGCAAGCCGAGCGGCGAGAGCGAGGCGCCCACGGCAACTGCCCCTGCGGATAACGAGGACGCCCGCCTGGTCCGTCTCGAACGCCTCGCGACGCTGCACGAGAAAGGTGTCCTCACCGACGAGGAGCTTGCAAGTGAGAAGGCCCGCGTGCTCAGTGGCTCTGGCGACGAAGCCTGAGGACAGAGCCCGCCTCCGGGATCGAACCGGAAACCTCCGCTTTACAAGAGCGGTGCTCTACCAGTTGAGCTAGGCGGGCAGCCTGTCGAATATAGAGGCCATGGGCGACTCTGGCAGCAGTGTCGAAGCGCGGTTCCGCTTCCTCGAACCCGACGAGGGCGACGTCCTGACCAGGGCGATCGAGATGGCCTACGGGGACAGCTATGACGTGCGCTGGGTCTATGACTCCGACGAGGTCTCCGAGCGGCTTGCAGCGGGAACCTATGTGTCCTGCGTCGCGGAGACCCCTGAGGGAGAGCTGCTCTGCCACGAGGGCATGAGCCTGGCCGCTGCTGGGGATGCCGTGGGCCACTCGGGGCAGGCGGTGACGATGCCCGCGGCGCGGGGGCAGCACCTCTTCACGCGGACCAAGCGCTTCCTGATGGACTGGGCGGCGGCGCAGGGGCTGGCGGGGATGTACAGCGAGGCGACCGCTGCCCATCCGTACAGCCAGCGGGCGAATATCGAGCTGGGCGCGCACGAGACCGGCTTCCTGCTCGGTTGGATCCCGGCATCGGTCTCTAATGACGCCGCGGCCGAGGGTCGGCGGGGACGACAGTCCGCGGCGCTCTTCTACACCAAGCTAAACGACGGGCAGGAGCGGCCCGTCTACGTTCCCGAGCGCCACCGGGACATCGTCGGGCAGACCATCGAGCTGTGTGACCTGAGGGGGACCCTGGCCGAGCCACCGGCCGAGATAGAGCTGGCCAAGCGCAGCGGGCTGGACGTCGCGATCGACGCGGACCATAACCTCGCCCTGATCACGGTCCACGTCCCGGGGGCGGATCTCGAGCAAGCGGTCGCCGCCGAGCGACACCACCTCTTCCATCGCGCTGGCCTCGACGCGATCTACCTGGATCTTCCCCTGGCGACCCCGGCCACCGCCCTCGTTGCCGAGGACCTCGAGCGATTGGGCGTCTCCTACTCGGGGGTCTTTCCCAACAGTCGCTGCGACGGCGACGTGCTGCGCATGCAGTCCCTGCACCGGGTTCGAGTCAAGCCCGACGACGTCTCCGTCGCCTCCGATCACGGCCAGGAACTGCTCGACTACGTACTCGCGGATCTGCCTAGTTGAGGGTCTCCCGAGAGGCGAGATGCGAACCCACCTTGCGCTTGACCCGCTGCAGGGCGTTGTCGACCGTCTTGGTGTCGCACTCGAGCCGCTCGGCGGTCGCCTCGTAGGAATGACCGTCGAGGTAGAGCGAAAGCACGCGGCTCTCGAGGTCGGAGAGAACACCGGAGACCCCGGAAAGGCAGGAGACGAGGCTGTCGAGCTCTTCGGAAGCGATCACCTGGTTGACCGGATCGTGCACCGTCGGCCCGGGGAGGATCTCGTCCAGGGTCGTGTCTGACTCGCCGGCCGCGGCCGGGGTCTGACTGAAGGAGACGTACTGGTTGAGCGGCGTGTGCTTGTTGCGCGTCGCCGTCTTCACCGCGGTGATGATCTGGCGGGTGATGCAGAGCTCGGCGAAGTTGCGGAAGCTCGACTCGCGATCGGTCCGGTAGTCGCGGATTGCCTTGTAGAGGCCGAGCAGGCCTTCTTGAATCAGGTCGTCGGCCTCGCCCCCGAGCAAGAAATACGAGGAGGCCTTGAGCCGGACGAAACCGCGGTAGCGACGCACGATCGCGTCGTAGGCGTCAGCGCGGCCATCCTTGGCGAGCGCAACTAGATAATGGTCATCAAGCTCAAGTTGAGGGTTAGCTTCAGCTGGTTTGAGCGAGCCATTGAGACGGCCCGAGGGGAGCTGCATTTCCTGGGTAGGTGCAGTTAGAGCCACAGATCCTTCTCCTTAACGAAGGGTCGTGGCGCCTTACCTCCCCTGGCGGCGCCCTTTATGGACCAGGTGATCTCAGACTCAAGCTGAGGTTCACCCTTATTGGCGCGTTAGTTTACGGCCGCGCGGAGTTCTGTCAACCCCGAACGTAAATTCGTGCAAATGCCGTTGCAGTTGCTACCGCTGTCGAACTGCCTCGAAAAGCAGCGCCGCGGCAGCGGCCGAGACGTTGAGCGAATCGATCTTGCCCCGCTGCGGCAGAGCCACGAGCCCGTCGCACCCCGCCGCGACCCGAGGACGAAGGCCCTTGCCCTCGCCGCCCAGGACGAGCACCGTCGGTCCGCTCAGGTCCACCTCCCAAGGCGCCTGCTTGGCCTCAGCGTCGGCGCCCCAGATCCAGAACCCGGCCCGCTTCGCCTCGCCGAGCCAGTCGGCGAGGTTGCGGACGTGAGCGATCGCCAGGTGCTCGACGGCACCCGCCGATGCCTTGCAGGCAACGGCGGTAACCGCAGCCGAGCGTCGCTCGGGAACGATCAGTCCGTCCGCCCCCGCCGCCTCGGCCGAACGAGCCACAGCCCCGAGGTTGCGCGGATCCTGCACCTGGTCGAGCGCGACCAGCAGCGCGTTCTCCCGGCTCAGCAGCTCGACGGCGCCCACGTAGGGATAGGGCTCGACCTCGGCCACGACCCCCTGATGGTCCGGCGACCCACACAACCGCTCCAACTCCTCACCAGATGTCTCGGGTGCCCGCCAAACCCGCCGAACTTTCCGCCTCCCCCGCTCCGCCTCGGCAACTGGCTGCTTCCCGTAGATCATCTGCGACGCATCCGACTTTGACCCCCTTCTGGTGTGGTCAATGTCGGATGCGCGAGCCGAGGACATGTCAACCCTTTGGTACGAGCTTCGGGCCGTCAGCGGAGTCCCGGACCTCCCAGCCAAGCCCGGCCAGGTTTTCGCGAATCTCATCCGCCCGCTCGAAGTCCTTGGCCGCCCGGGCGGCTTGCCGTTCCTCCAAGAGTTTCTCTGCTTCGTCGTCGGCCTCAGCTCCCTGATCCGGCTGGGTAAGGGAGCTGAGGCCGACGAGCGCGAGCATCTCCGCCAAGGTCAGAGCCGCCTCGCCTCCCGGAATCTCGTCCCGATTCGCTTCCCCCACCAGCTCAAACACCTCGGCCATCGCCCGCGGCGTGTTGAAGTCGTCCGCTAGCGCGTCCCTAAAAGCTTCGCGACGGGACTCGGGGGAGGGCCCGACGGAGCCTCCACGCTGTTGCTCCGGCGGGCCCTCCCCCGAGTCCCCCCCGCCGGGCTCTGGCAGACCCTCCCCCGACGGCTCCCCAACCGGGTGCTCCCGAAAGAAGTTCCTAAGCCGTTCAACCTGCGCCACAGCTTCCTCCATCTGCTGCGGCCCAAAGGCCAATGGCTGTCGATAGTGCCCGGAGATCAAGTAGGCAACCACCGCCTCAGACCCGTACCGGTCCAAGGCCTCAGACAGCTGAAAGATGTTCCCCTCCGACTTAGACATCTTCTCCGCATCGGTCTCGATCATGCCGTTGTGCATCCAGGCCCGCGCAAACGGCCGTCCCGCCGCCTCCGATTGAGCGATCTCGTTCTCGTGGTGGGGGAAGACGAGGTCCGAGCCGCCCCCATGGATCGCGAAGGACGGTCCCAGCTCGGCCTCGGCCATCGCCGAGCACTCGATATGCCAACCGGGCCGCCCCGGGCCCCAGGGCGAGTCCCAGGAAGTGTCCTCACCGGGCTTGTGGGACTTCCAGAGCGCGAAGTCGAGCGGGGCCTCCTTGAGTGAGGCCGAGCCGGACTCCTCGCCCTGGTCCATGTCGTCGGGACGGCGGTTGGAGAGCTTTCCGTAGCGATCGAAGCTGCGCACCCGGAAGTAGACGTCGCCGCCCGACTCATAGGCATGGCCGGCCTCGATCAGGTCGGAGATCAGCGCCACGATCGGATCGATCGTCTCGGTCGCAAGTGGCTCGGCGTCCGGCCGGCCCAAGCCGAGGCCATCGGTGTCCTCGAAGTAGGCCTTGGTCATCCGCGCAGCGAACTCCGCTGAGGCCTCGCCCGCCTCGGCGGCGGCGGCGTAGATCTTGTCGTTGATGTCGGTGACGTTGATCACCAACCTGGCCCTGTAGCCCTCTGAGGCGAGAAATCGGTTGAGCAGCGAGAAGACGACGAATGGTCGCGCGTTGCCGATGTGGATGCGGCTGTAGACGGTCGGTCCGCAGGCGTAGATGCCGACCTCGGCGCCCGGGTCGAGCGCGACGAGATCTCCCGTCAGCGTGTCCTTGATCCGCACCTCTCGCATCGGGGCGGATGCTAAAGAGAACTAGAAGGTCCGGTAACCGGACCCGGAAGCAGTCGTCTCACGCCGCTCCCAGGAGGGAGCGGTCTTCTCGGCCGCGGCGAGGACCTCGCGCCGCGCCCGCGAGGTGCTTGCCTTGATCTCGTCCTCGGCAGCGCGCCTGACCCGCTCCTCACGCTGCTCGGCCTGCGCTCGGATCCGCTCGGACTCCGCTTTCAGCGCCTCCTCAGCGCGGACGCGGGCCTTTTCGGCGGCCTCCCCTTCGACCTTCTCAACCAGCGTGCGGACCCGCTCGTCGGCCTCACGGCGCACCTCCTCGGTGCCTTGCATGACCCGCTCCTCGATCTCAGTCTCCAGCTTGACGGCGAGCTGGTGGGCCTCGGCGGCCGCCGCCTCGGCTTCAACCGCGCGCTGCTCGGCTGCGGCAACTCGCTGGTCGGCCTCGAGCTTGACCTTGCCAAGCGCCTCTTCATACCGCTGGGCAGCCTTGCGCTCGGCGGCCTCGATCCCCGCTGCAATCGACTGCTGCGATTCGGCCTTGAGCGAATTGATCTCGGCGGCAAGCGCCTCGCGATCGGCGTCAGCCCGTTTTTGGGCCTGCTCGAACGCCGTCTCGGCGCGATCCCTGTCAGCCTCGGCGCGGATCGCCCGCGCCTCCGCATTCTTGCGCTTGGATCGCTCGGCGGCGATGCGCTCGCTGCCTTCCGCGCCGATCTTGCGCAGCGTCGCCATCGCTCGCTGCTTCAGCTCGCCGCGCAGCTCTTCACTGCGCGCCTCGGCCTTGGCAACCCGTTCCTCGCTGACCCGCACCCACTCGAGCGCCTGTTTGGCAGTCTCGCGCAGCTCTTCGTTCGCTGCCCCCACCGCTCTCAGCTGCCCCGCAGGATCGCCCATTGACCGCAACCTACTACGGGCACCGGAGCCGTTTGCCGACACCGTCGCGCCCAAAACGCGCAATTAGCGGAGTCGGGCGGCTAGGCAGAACGCTGAGACTCCCGCGCGTGCAGTTCGCGCTTGAGGACCTTGCCGGTCGCGTTGCGCGGCAGCTCGTCGACGAACTCGATCTCACGCGGCGCCTTGTAGGCGGCCAGGTTCGCCTTGACGTGCGCCCTGAGCTCCGCTTCGGAAACCTCGGCCTCAGCGGTGGCGACAACGAATGCCTTCAGCCTCTGGCCGAACTCCTCGTCCTCGACCCCGATCACCGCCACCTCGACCACACCGCTGTGGTCGGCGAGCAGGTCCTCGACCTCGCGGGGGAAGACGTTCTCACCGCCGGAGACGATCATCTCGTCGTCGCGGCCGTCGATGAAGAGCCGCCCGCCGGAGTCGATGTGGCCGACGTCGCCGCTGCTCAGCAGGCCGTCGATCACCTCCTTGCCGCCACCGCCGGTGTATCCCTCGAAGGACATCTCGTTGCCGACGAAGATCCGTCCGACCTCGCCGCTGGGCACCTCGCGGCCCGCCTCGTCGTAGAGGCGCACGACCGTGCCCCGCGGCGGCCGTCCCGCCGTTCCCGGCGCCGCGCGCAGGTCCTCGGGCGTGGCCACTGTCGCGTAAGCGACCTCGGTCGAGCCGTAGAGGTTGTAGACGGTGTCGCCGAAGCGGTTCATCCACTCGGTCGCCAGCTCCCCCGGCAGCGCCGAGCCGGAGGCCGAGGTGATGCGCAGCGAGGAGAGGTCGTAGGCGTCGAGCGTCTGCTCGGGCAGGCGGAGGATGCGCTGCAGCATCACCGGGACGACCGCGAGCACGTCGGCGCGATAGTCCTGCACCGCTCGCAGCGTCTCCTCCTCATCGAAGCGCCGCCGCAGGATCATCGTCGAGGCGGTCGGCAGGCTCATCACGAAGTGGAAGAAGCCCCAGGAGTGAAAGAGCGGCGCGGCGACCATCATCGTGTCGCGAGCGCGGTAGGGGATCTTGTCGATCAGCGCCGCCATCGCCAGCAGGCCATCCGGGCTGGAGCGCTGGGCGCCCTTGGGCGTGCCCGTCGTGCCGGAGGTGAGGATCACGAAGCGCGGTTTATCCGGTGGCGGCTTGTGGTCGGAGTCGGCGTTGGCCGCGATCAGCGAGTCGAGCGTCGGCTGCTCGGGCGCACCGTCCGTCCAAGCGACGATGCGGGCAATGCCCTCATCGACCCCGTCGAGCAGGCCGGTGAACTCCTCGTCGTAGACGAGCGCCTTCGGTTCCTCGCGCCTGGTCACCTCGACCAGCTGCGGGCCCGCGAACATCGTGTTCAGGTAGAGCGCGCTGGCGCCGAGCTTGGCGGCGGCAAGCGTCGCCTCGATGAAGCCGCGGTGGTTGCGGCACATGATCCCGATCCCATCACCGGGGCCGATCCCCATGCCGGCGAAGGCGTGGGCGAGGGCGTTTGAGCGTCGGTGAACGCGCTCGAAACTGAGCGAGCCGCGCTCGTCGATCAGCATCGTCTCGTGCGGGTATTTGTGCGCGGCGGTTGCGACCCCGGTCGC
Organism: Actinomycetota bacterium; assembly: GCA_046733315.1. Taxonomy (GTDB): domain Bacteria; phylum Actinomycetota; class Thermoleophilia; order Solirubrobacterales; family 70-9; genus VRUE01. The sequence goes on along the minus strand of JBKPOV010000189.1, from coordinate 2,178 downwards.
CGGCGAGGCTCCCCAGCGCAGAAAGGTCGTCGCAACCTTGGCTGCCTTGTCGGGACGGACCAAGCCGACGACTCCGGCCTCGTGCAGAACCTTCGCCTCGAAGACCGAGTCGGAGACCGACTGGCGCGCGCTCGTCGCTATCGACTTCAGCATTCCCATCGCAGCGGCGAAGGTTATTCGCTATCGACTGAAGCGACCGCCATGCAGGCGACTCCCTCGCCCCTGCCGATCCAGCCCATCCCCTCGTTGCTCGTCGCCTTGACGCTGACTCGGGCTGAGGTCACCTCAGCCAGGGTCCGCTCCATCTCCGCGCGGTAGGGGCCGATCCGCGGCTCCTCGCAGATCAGGGTCGCATCGACGTTGACGATCCTTCCGGAGACTGTGCCGACCACGGTGCGCAGCAGGTCAATCGAGTCGGCATCGCGCCATGTCTCCTCGTCGTCCGGAAAGAGCGTGCCGATGTCGCCCATCCCGGCGGCACCCAGCAGGGCGTCGATCACGGCATGGGTGAGCACGTCGGCGTCGGAGTGACCGGCGAGGCCGCGGGGATGCTCGATCTCAACGCCGCCGAGGACGAGCCGCCGCCCCTCGCTGAAGCGGTGGCTGTCATAGCCGATCCCGACGCTCATCTAGGAATCCTCGCGCACGGCGCCGGAGAGGGGCTCGAGCCGTCGCTGCCGACCTTCGAAGACGCAGATCTCCTCCACGCCCAGATCGCCGAGAAACTCGACCGCCCGCTCATAGCCGAAGCCGACCTGATCGGGCAGATGCGCATCGGAGGAAAGCGCGAAGACCGCGCCCGCCTCGATGCACATCTCGGCAAAGCCGGCAGCCGGATAGATCTCGCCGACCGGCTTGCGCAGCCCCCCCGTCGAGACCTCGACCGCGATGCCGCTTTCGGCGATCGCTTCGATCGCCGGCTCATAGAAGAAGCGCGGGTCGCGCTCCGGCAGCGGCCGGGCCCCGCCCCAGACCTTGACCAGGTCGGGGTGGGCGAGGATGTCGAAAAGGCCGGAGCGGACGCACTCGGCGAGCGCGGCGAAATAGCGTCGCCAGACCTCGTCTGCATCGCCGCGACTCTCCCAGACGTCCCAGCCCGGATGGTCGACGGCGGCATCGCCGAGGAAGTGAACCGAGCCGACGACGTAGTCGAAATCGCGTCCCTCCAGCAGCGCCGCGGTCCGATCTTCGGCGGCGGGGACGTAGTCGCACTCGACGCCCAGCCGCAGCGGCGTGCTACGCACGAACTCGCAGTAGGCATCGAGGTCGTCGCGTGCCTGTTCCTCCCAAAAGGGATGGCGCCAGAGGTCGAGTGCCTGAGTGAAGCGGTAGACGTGCTCGGAGACGCCCAGCTCAGCTATCCCAGCCGCCTCAGCGGCGGCCAGGTAGCGCTCGACGTTCTCGGCGGTGAAAAACCGCTCGGCGGGGGTGTCGGGCTCATCCGGTCTCAGGTGCAGGTGATAGTCCGTCAGCATTTCGGGTGTTCCTTTGCGGCGTCAGGTGCCGTAAGGGCACAGCGGAGCGGTGAGATTAGGCGACCCGGTCCGCGGATACGCTGAAGCCATGGTCCACCTGCGGATCGTCGTCCCCAAAGACCGCTGCCGGAAGGTCCTCGACCTGCTCGAGGCCGCGCCCTCGGCGACCAACTTGGTCTTCCTTGCGGGCGCCGCGCGCCAACCCAAGGGAGACGTCGTCCTTTGCGACATCGCCCGCGAGGAAGCGAGCGTGCTGATCGAGGACCTCAAGGAGATGGGAATCGGGCGGGACGGCTCGATCGCGCTCGAGCAGATCGACTCGCAGATCTCCGACGCGGCCAAGCGTGCCGAGCACGCGGCCCGGGGGATGCCCTCCGACGCGGTGGTCTGGGAGGAGGTCGAGGCCCGCACTTCAGAGAGCACCGAGCTGGGCGGCAACTTCCTCGTCTTCATGATGCTCGCCTGCCTGATTGCCTCGGTCGGCATCTTCACCGGGTCCCCGATCCTGATCGTCGGAGCGATGGTTGTCGGTCCCGAGTTCGGCCCGCTCGCCGGCCTCTGCGTAGCGCTGGTGGAGCGGCGTCGCGGAGTCGGCCTGCGGTCGCTCACCGCGCTCGCGGTCGGCTTCCCGATTGGCATAACCGCTGCTTTCCTGTTCACGCTGTTCTGTGTGGCGACGGGACTGGTCGACGCCGGCTTCAAG
>JBKPOV010000188.1:0-5899 GCA_046733315.1 Actinomycetota bacterium | reverse complement strand
TCCTGATGCTCAGCCCTTACCAGGGGCCACGCAGCCAAGAGCAGATCGACACCCTTGGAGACGATCAACTTTCCCACGAAGACGACTCTCCGCGGGTGGTGTGGACTCGGGGGGGCCGAGAACGGAGGCGCAGCCCCCGCCCGCAGGCCCCCCCGGGGCCGCGACGCCCGCGGCCGAAACGCCTCCGTGTCGACCCCCGGCGGGCCAAGACGCGTTTTCTCGCGCAGGCCGGGGACATCAGGGAGCGCCTCCCAGAGGGACTCGGCGGTATGGCGGGATCCGACGAGCACCCCGCGCGCTGCTTCCATTCCCTCACGGGCGTACGGCAGAAAACGCGGATGCGGCTTGACCGTGTACTCAAGCGCCGAGCCGTGGATCTTGGCGGCGAAGGGGGCGACGTCGGCGCGGGCGAGGATCGCCGGGCCCATCACCAGGTGGTTGGCCAGGGCAAGGTCGACGCCCCCGACCCGCTCCGCCACATCGTGCGCCGCGGCGACGTTGGCGTCGATGTAGCGGCCGAGCTCCTCCTCGCTCATCTCCGGAAACGTCTTGACCTCGAAGCCCTCATACGGGTCCTTGACGTAGACCGGAAGGAGGCCGTGGATATCTGGGTTGTGGATCTCGACGCCCTCGATCTTCGTCTCCCGGTCCTGACAGAGAAGGTGGACCTCGTGACCGAGCCCCGCCAGCGCCCGCGCCAAGTTGGCGTTGTAGATGTTGCTGCCGGTGCCGCGCAGCATGTAGCCGTGAAAGATGAGTATCCGCATTGGTTCCGCAGAAGCTATTAGTCTTCGCCGCCGTGAACTCCAAACAGCTCTACCGGATGCGCGCACCGGCCTCAGGTCGGGAGGCTTTGACCGAGGCCGAACCCGGCCAGGTCTACGTCGATCGCGAGACCGGTGAGGAGATGGAGCCGGTCGCAATGGTCCTCCCACTCGCCCCTTCCGCCTCGGCTCTCCCCCGCTCCCCCGAGAACCTCCGCGCCTGCCGCCGCTGCGATCAACTGATCGGCTTGGACGTCAGCGACTGCGAGTACTGCGGTCTGCGGCAAGAAGCGCTCTAGCTAGGCCCGCCCACCCGTTTCATCCTTTTCTCTTCGTCGGCGGATCCACTCGCCGCGGACCACAAGCGCGGCGAGGCCGGCGGCAACCAAGTAGCTGGTAGTCGTTTCCGCCGCAATGATGCAGGCGATAGTCAGGCCGCCCAGTCCGAGAAGCATCATCTGCCAGTTTGCCCGAAGTCGGACAAAACATTTCATTGCGGTGAGGTTACCTGGTTGAAGACTGAGAGGGCATAGAACAGAGCACCCAGCCAAAACCCCCACAGCCCACCGTTGCGAATGTCTTCATCTCGCTCGGCCGTTGAATCACCGTCGGACAAAGCACTCGCGAGGACACCTCCGGCGCCAGCCGTGACAAGGGGGAAGTCGAGGCCAATCACGTCCGGCCATGGGTCTTCTACTCGGGGGAAGAGTGAAGCGAGCGTCAGGGCTATATCGACCGCCGGCATGGGTGAAGCCGATGCTGGCTCATCTTGATGCGCGCGTGGCGCGCAGAGTGTCAAGCCTTCGTCAAGGTTTCTTCACCAACGTCGCCGTGTAAAGCAACCGCGCATTCGAGTAAAAGCAGCCGTAGGTCTTGACTTTGCCGACCCCCTGCTGCGGGTGCCCGCCCTGAATGTCCTCCTTGGACGCGCAGTGGTCCTCGACGCGGCTGCCGCGCCAGGTGTCTTCTTCGGAGACGTTGAAGGCGAACATCGGCGCCCATGTCGGCACCGTGAGGGCGACTATCTGGCCGCGCAGGACCGAGAGCGGGTGCTCGAGGGCGAAGATCGGGGTGCTGCCGAAGTAGGGGTTGAGCACCTCGAGCGGGCTCTGGCGCACGAGCGTGTATTTCGGCGGTTTCGAATCGTCGACCGGGCGCAGGATGCCGATCCGCGCCTGCGACGGCTTGCCGAGGAATTCGTCGAAGAAGCCGACCTCGTTGGTGGTCGTTTTCGTATCCGCGCGCGAAGGCCGGGCGAGGGTGATCGACCAGGCGACGATCTTGCCGTCGAAAGGCACTTCGTAGGGCTGGTCCACTCCCCCGGCTTTGATCTGGTAGCCAGATACATGACCCTCGACGCGGCAGGGGATCACCTCGACGTTGTTGACGATCTTGCCGGGGCACGACGGCGGCGGCGTCGTGGTCGTCTTGCCGAGAACCACAACGCCGAGCGGCGCCGAGTCGGCGGCGCCGGGCCAGGCGACGACCATAAGCGCGATCAGCGCGCAGGCAAAAGCGGCCGCCAGCGGCGCCCGCGACCGACCGATCCCGTTTTTCGCTGCTCCTTGCACGATCTCAGCTGCAAACCCCGTCACCTGGTGAGGGTTGCGGGCACGATTCTGCCGCCAAGGCCGCAACGATGCCCTGACAACGTGCGCTTTGCACGATCCCGGCCATGTTGCCTCGCTAGGGTTGCTCGCCGATGCCGGCAATCGTCGTAGAGGGCTTGGAGCGCAGCTTCGACGAGGTGCTGGCGGTGCAGGGGGTCGATCTCGCCGTCGAGGAGGGCGAAATCTACGGTTTCCTGGGACCGAACGGGGCCGGCAAGACGACGACCGTGCGGATGCTTACGACGCTGCTGCTACCCACCGGCGGTCACGCCACGGTCGCCGGCCACGACGTCGTCAAGGAGGCCCGGGCGGTTCGCGCCACGATCGGCGTCGCCCTGCAGGAGGCCGCCCTCGACCCGCTGATGACCGGCCGGGAGCTGATCCGCCTGCAGGCGACGCTGCAGGGCTTGCCGAGCGCGGCGGGCAAGCAGCGAGCCGACGACCTGCTCGAGCGGGTCGACCTTGTCGCGGCCGCAGACCGTCGGGTGGGCACCTACTCGGGCGGCATGAAGCGGCGGCTCGATCTGGCGGCCGCGCTCGTCCACGAGCCCCGCGTCCTCTTCCTCGATGAGCCGACCACCGGCCTCGACCCGGTCAGCCGCAAGACGATCTGGGAGGAGGTGCGGGTACTCAACGACGAAGGCACCACCGTCTTCCTCACCACCCAGTACCTGGAGGAGGCCGACCAACTCGCAGACAACGTCGCGATCATCGACAGCGGCAGGATCGTCGCCGAAGGCACACCGGACTCGTTGAAGACCGAGATCGGCAACCCGCACGTCCGCCTGCAGATCGCCGAGGGCTCGATCGCCGAGGCCGAGGAAGTCTGCGCCCGGCTGGGCAAGCTGCTGCCGCCGGTCGACGGGCGCACGGTGCTGGTCGAAGTCGAGAACGGCGCCGCCGACATCCCGCGGGTCGTCCGCGCCCTCGACGACGCCGGGATCGCGGTCGAGTCGCTGGAGCTGGTCCGGCCGACCCTCGACGACGTCTTCGTCGCCAAGACCGGCCACCACCTGGAGAAAAAAGTTCCGACCACTTCCTCGGCTCCCGCAAATGCCTGAAGAACCAGATATGGACAGGCATTTGCTCCCGCGGTCGGAAGTGGTCGGGCGCGACTTGGGCTCGCTGAACTCTCTCCGAGTCAACGCACGCGTCGTGCGGGCGCTGGGCATGCGTTCGATCCGCCAGACCTTCCGCCGGCCCCAGCTGATGGCGCCGATCGTCGTCTTCCCCACCCTGCTGCTGGCGATCCAGACCGGCGGCGCCGGCGGCGCGGTCAACCTGCCTGGATTCCCGCCGGTGCAGAGCTTTCTGCAGTTCATGCTGGCCGGGGCGATGATGCAGTCGCTGATGCTGGCCGGCAACAGCGGCGGCATCGCGCTCGCCGTCGACATCGAGATGGGCTTCACCGACCGCCTCTTTTCGGCGCCGATCCCGCGCTACACGATCGTGCTCGGCCGTCTCGCCGGAACGGCGGCTCTGGGCCTCTTCGCCTCGCTCTGGTTCCTCGCGATCGGCTTGATCTTCGGCGCCCACATCGAGAGCGGGGTCGCCGGCGCGCTGATCGCGATCGCGCTTGTCACCGCAACGGCGATGGCGGTCGGCGGGATCGGCGCCGCGATCGCCCTGCGGACCGGCAGCGCCAGCGTCGTCCAGGGCCTCTTCCCGCTGGTCCTCGTCGTCCTCTTCCTCTCCTCCGCCTTCTTCCCCAACGAACTGATGATCCAGCCGGCCAAGGCGATCGCCGAATACAACCCGCTCAGCTTCGTCGTCGAAGGAATCCGCGGCCCGATCATCTCCGGGGTCGACGCCGCCGAACTGGGCGAGGCCGTGCTGGCGATCGTCGGCATCGTCGTGCTCGGCCTGCTGCTCAGCGCCCGTGCCCTGCGTCACCGGCTGAGGGTGGGCTGATGGAGGCCCTCGTGGCCCAACCCCAGTGGCGGGCGAATCTGGCAACCATCGCGGCGCTGATGGCGCGGGCGAAGAACGAGCTGCTGCGCGTCCCGGGCGCGGCGATCCCCGGTGTGCTGGCGCCGACGATCTTCTTCCTCGGCCTCAACGGCGTCTTCGGCGCCCTGACCCAGCTCAACGGCTTCACGACCGGGACCTACGAGAGCTTCATCGTGCCGGTCAGCATGCTGCAGGGGGCCGGCTTCACCGGCGCCGCCGCCGGCGTCAACCTGGCCCGCGACATCGAGGGCGGCTGGGTCGACCGGTTGCTGGTCTCGCCCGCCCCGCGCTGGGTGCTGCTGGCCGGCACGGTGCTCTCCGCCAGCGCCCGGGCGCTGATCCCGGCCACGTTCGTGTTCATCATCGCGCTGGCCCTTGGCGCCGGCTGGCCCGGCATCGACGGGCTTCTGATCACCTACGTAATGGTCGCAGCGATGGCCGCCGTCGCCGCTTGCTGGGGCTCGGGCCTGGCGCTGCGCTTCAAGAGCCAGTCGGCGGCGCCGCTGATGCAGGCGGGCATGATGGCGCTGATCCTCACCACCACCGCCTATGCGCCGCTCGCTCTGCTGCAGCCCTGGATGCGGAGCGTCGCAGAAGTCAACCCGGTGACGCAGGTCATGGACGCCGCTCGCCAGGGCTTCGTCGGCAGCGTCAGCTGGGCGGAAACCTGGCCCGGGCTCCTGGCGCTGGCGGGCCTGCTCGCCATCCTCGGCGTCTGGGCGCTGCGCGAAATGCGCCGCACGGCAGTTTGACCCCACCCGCAACCGCCATCGCCGAGCGCGTCCTGCGCCAAAACTGGCTGGAGGGAGAGCGGCAGGGCAGGCACTTCGCCTACACCCGACCGAGCCCCAGCCGCTACCCGTGGCAGTGGTACTGGGACTCCTGCTTCGCTGCGATCGTCTGGCGGCGCTTTGAGCCGGCACGGGCGCGCGCGGAGCTGGAGACGCTGCTGGCGGCGCAGCGCGACGACGGCTTCATCGGCCACACCATCTTCTGGGACCGACCGGTCGCGCTCAGCCGGTTGCCCTTCTACAACGTCACCTCCCGCAACTCCCTCCAGACCGAGACGATCCAGCCGCCGCTGTTGGCCTGGGCTTGGAGGATCGCCGTCGGCGATCCGGCCGAGGAGCCGCGGATTGCGGCCCAGGCCGACTGGCTATCGCGGAACCGCGACCTCGAAGGGGACGGCCTGCTCTGGATCGTCCAGCCCGACGAGTCTGGCCTCGATGCCTCGCCGAAGTTCGAACCCGTCTGGGGATGGCGCGCCAACGCCCGGCCCGGCTTCCCGCTGCTCGTCCGCCGCAACCGCGGGCTCGCCTTCGACGCCCGCCGCCTGCGTGAACGCGGCGGCCCGGTGCTCTGCGAGACCGTTACCAACACCCTCTGGTCGCTCTCCCTGCAGGCCCTGGGGCGCCCCTCGGTCACACCTGCACTGGTGGAGCGGCTCTGGGACGAGCGGCGCGGCCTCTTCCTCGACTGGGCCGAGCCGGGGCGCATTCGTCCGGATGTCTGTCTCTTATACACATCTGACGCTGCCGACGATAACAGAGTAGTGGTGTTGGGGGGGGTGGGGGG
>JBKPOV010000187.1:0-8565 GCA_046733315.1 Actinomycetota bacterium | reverse complement strand
CATAAAGCGCACCGGAAGGCCCTCCTATGAGCGGGCTGGCGCTCTTCGCCCACCAGTTTCGCTACGACCAGAAGGCGTTCTGGCGCAACCCAGCGTCGGTCTTCTTCACCGTGATGTTCCCGGTGATCCTGCTGCTGATCTTCGCCACGGTGTTCGGCGACCAGACCGTCGACGTGCGCGGCGGGATCGAGACCACCGCCTACTACGTGCCCGCGATCATCACCCTGGCGGTGATCTCGGCGACGATGCAGTCGCTGGCGATGTCGCTGGTGATCGCCCGCGAGGACGGGCGGCTGAAGCGGCGGAGGGGCACGCCGATGCCCGCCTGGGTCTTCATCGCCGGCCGGGTCGGCAACTCGGCCGTGGTGGCGCTGCTGATGCTGGCGCTGATGGCGACGATCGGTCGCCTCCTGTACGGGGTGGCGGTTCCCTGGCAGCACCTGCCGCAGATCGTCATCACGCTGCTGATCGGGGCGGCCAGCTTCTGCTGCCTCGGCATCGCGCTGACCGCGGCGATCCCCTCCCAGGACGCGGCGGCACCAATCGTTAACGCCCTGCTGCTGCCGCTCTACTTCCTCTCCGGCGTCTTCATCCCCGACGATCAGCTTCCCAGCGGGGTGATCCACTTCGCCGACCTCTTTCCGATCCGCCATTTCTTCGAGGCCTTCTTCGACGTTTACGACACCAGCGCTGCCGGCCTGCAGTGGGACAACTTGGCAATCGTCGCGCTGTGGGGAGTCGCCGGCCTCTTCCTGGCGATCCGCTTCTTTCGCTGGACACCGCGCGGCGGCTGATCCGCCGGCCCGTATAGCCTCCCTGGCCGAATGCTGCACCACGTTCTACTGGAGGTGTCCGACCTCGAGCGGAGCGCGTCGTTCTACGACTCGCTGCTCGCGCCCCTCGGCTGGCGGCGCCATTTCGAGGAGGACGAAACCATCGGTTGGGGCATCGCCAAACCGGTCTTCTTCATCTCCGCTCATCACGAGCCGAAGGCGGGCTTCGGGCTGCTCAGCTTCTCCGGCCTCGGCATCGTCGCCGTCAAGGCCGCCTGGGAAGGCGGCATGAGCGCCGGTGGCGTCAGCGTTTCCGAGCCGGGCGACCGTCGCTCCTACGGCTCCGGCTCCTACTCGGCGTTCCTCAAGGACCCGGACGGATACGAGATCGAGATCACGATCGGGACCGACTAGACAGACGGACGACCGGCCCGGGCAAGACCGGTCCATAACATCGACACATCTCTCTAAACGACTCCCAGGAGGGTTTGCTGAATGGCTGTGAAGGTCGGAATCAACGGCTTCGGACGAATCGGGCGCAACGTCTTTCGCGCCGCGCAGGCGGCCGGCGCCGACATCGAGTTCGTTGCCGTCAACGACCTCACGGATCCGGAGACGCTTGCTCACCTGCTCAAGTACGACTCGAGCGTGGGACGCTTCCCGGGCGAGGTCGGCGTCGAAGGGGACACGATCTCGGTCGATGGCGCTCCGCTCAAGGTGCTCTCCGAGCGCGACCCGGGGGCGCTGCCCTGGGGTGACCTCGGCGTCGACGTGGTGATCGAGTCGACCGGCTTCTTCACCGCCCGCGACGACGCCGCCAAGCACCTTTCGGCCGGCGCCAAGAAGGTGATCATCTCCGCTCCCGCCAAGGAGCCGGACGTGACAGTCGCCCTCGGCGTCAACTTCGACAGCGACTACGACCGCGACAACCATCACGTCATCTCCAACGCCTCCTGCACGACCAACTGCCTGGCCCCGTTCGCGAAGGTGCTGAACGACGCCTTCGGTATCGAGCACGGCCTGATGACGACGATCCACGCCTACACCTCCGACCAGCGCCTGCAGGACATGCCACACAAGGACCTGCGCCGGGCGCGCGCCGCCGCCGTCAACCTGATCCCGACCACGACCGGCGCGGCGAAGGCGGTGGGCCTCGTCCTGCCGGAGCTGAACGGCAAGCTCAACGGGCTCGCGGTGCGGGCCCCGGTGATCACCGGCTCGGTCGTCGACCTCGTCTTCACCCCCTCCAGTCCGACCGACCCTGCCGCCGTCAACGCTGCGGTCAAGGCTGCGGCCGAAGGTCCGCTGAAGGGCATCCTCAGCTACACCGAGGACGAGATCGTCTCGACCGACATCGTCGGTGACCCGCACTCCTCGATCTTCGACGCCGGCCAGACGATGGCGATCGGTGACGGCAAGCTGATCAAGGCGGTCTCCTGGTACGACAACGAGTGGGGCTACTCCAACCGCTGCGTCGAGCTGGCAGGGAAGGTGCTAGCGGACATCCCCAGCGCCAGCCGTAAATGACGGACCCAGATCACCGTCATACGGCGTCCTCAGTCGCCCGAATAGCGCTGCTATTCGGGCTCCCTGCGTCCTTGTCTGACGGCGCCTGGGCCTCGTCATTTCCTGGCTGTTCGCGTGGCGATGGCCGCTAGCACCTTCCTAAAGGCATCGATTCGCGATGCAGAGGTCGCCGGTAAGCGAGTACTCGTACGAGTCGACTTCAATGTGCCGCTCGACGGCGGCAGGGTCGCCGACGACACGCGCATCCGCGCAGCGCTGCCGACGATTGAATCGCTGCGCGAGCGCGGCGCCTCGCTGGTGCTGGTCTCGCACCTGGGGCGGCCGAAGGGTGAGGTTGTCGCGGAGCTCTCGATGGGGCCGGTTGGCGAGCACCTTGCCGAGCTGCTCGATGCGCCAGTGCAGCAGGCGCCTGCCGTGGTCGGCGAGGCGGTCAGGGCGATGGCGGAGGGGCTCGGCTCGCGCGACGTGATGCTGCTCGAGAACGTTCGCTTCGAGGCGGGGGAGACCGAGAACGACCCTGCTCTGGCTGGCCAGCTTGCCGAGTTGGCTGACCTCTATGTCAACGACGCCTTCGGCGCCGCCCATCGGGCCCACGCCAGCACTGCTGGGGTCGCTGAGCGACTGCCGGGCTACGCCGGCCTGCTGCTCGAGCAGGAGGTGACCGAGCTGTCCCGCGTGGTCGAGTCGCCGGCGCGCCCGCTCGTCGTCGTCCTCGGCGGCGCCAAGGTGACCGACAAGGTCGGCGTGATCGACCGCTTCCTCGAGATCGCCGACGAGATCCTGATCGGCGGCGCGATGTGCTTCAGCTTCTTTCGCGCCCAGGGCATCGCCACCGGCGATTCGCTGGTCGAGGAGGAGGGTGTGGAGCTCGCCGCCGAGGCACTCGAGAAGGCCGAGGGAGCCGACTGCGAGCTGCGCCTGCCGGTCGACCTGGTGCTCGGCAAAGCGTTCGACGCCGGGACTGAGGTGCGCCCCAGCGAGGACGTCGAGGTGCCCGATGGCTGGATGGGCCTCGACATCGGGCCGCGCAGCGCCGCGGCCTACGCCGAGCGGATTGCCGCTGCCGGCACAGTGCTCTGGAACGGCCCGATGGGCGCCTTCGAGCTGCCGCCGTTCGCGGCCGGTACGCGCGCCGTCGCCGAGGCGGTCGCGGATGCGCCGGGGACTACGGTGATCGGCGGCGGCGATTCTGTCGCTGCCCTGCAGCAGTTCGGGCTTGCTGAGAAGGTGGACTGGCTATCGACCGGAGGAGGAGCATCCTTGGAGCTGCTCGAGGGAAAGAAGCTGCCGGGCGTGGAGGCACTGCGCGATGCCTGACCGCACGCCCTACATCGCCGCCAACTGGAAGATGCACAAGACCGTCGCCGAGGCGGGCGCGTTCGTCGACGCCCTGCTGCCGCAAATCGCGGCGACGCAGAGCGACGTGGTGATCTGCCCGCCGTTCACGGCGCTCAGCGCGGTGGTCGAGCGCCGCTACGGCACCGCCGTCAAGGTCGCCGCCCAGAACATGCACGAGGAGGGCTCGGGGGGCTTCACCGGCGAGGTATCGGCGCCGATGCTGGTCGAGCTCGACGTCGAGGCTGTCGTCCTCGGCCACTCCGAGCGTCGCCAGCTCTTCGGGGAGACCGACGAGGCGCTGGCCCGCAAGGTGCCGGCGGCGCTCGCTGCCGGCCTGGAGCCGATCCTCTGTGTCGGCGAGAGCGAAGAGGCACGTGATAAGGAAGAAACCGAGACAGTTCTGGCGCGCCAATTGACGGCCGATCTGATCGCGGTCCCCGACGACCGGCTAGCCGAGGTTGTGATCGCTTACGAGCCGATCTGGGCGATCGGAACTGGCCAAACCGCGACTCCCGAGCAGGCGCAGGAGGCGTGTGCCTTCATTCGCACCTTCGTGAAGGCCCGCAAGGGCGCGGCCGACGACGTGAGGATCCTCTACGGCGGCTCGGTCAAGCCCGGCAATGCCGCGGAGTTGCTCGGCCAGCCCGACATCGACGGCGCCCTGGTCGGCGGCGCCAGCCTCGACCCGGCCGACTTCGCCGCGATAGTAAACGCCGCATGAGCTTCCGGTGCGCCTTTCCCCCTCCATACCGGGATAAAGCGCACCGGAAGGGGCTGTCGTGACGGTCCCTTCGCTCGCGCTCGTCATCCTCGACGGCTGGGGTCTTGCCGAGCCGGGGCCCGGCAACGCGATCTCGCTCGCCGAGACGCCGGTCTTCGACCGCCTCTGGGATGCCTTTCCGCATACCCAGCTCTCCGCCCAGGGACGCGACGTCGGCCTCCCCGACGGCCAGATGGGCAACTCCGAGGTCGGTCATCTCAACCTCGGCGCGGGCGCGATCGTCAAGCAGGACCTGGCCCGGATCGACGACTCGATCGCCGACGGCAGCTTCTTCGACAACGGGGCGTTGCTAGGGGCCTGCAAGCGCGCCCGCAGCAGCCCGCGCGGGCGCTTGCACCTGCTCGGCCTCGTGTCCGACGGCGGCGTCCACTCGGGCTGGGAGCACATCGAGGCGACGATCGAGCTGGCCTCACAAGAGGGCGTCCCCGACGTCGTCTTCCACGCCTTCACCGACGGTCGCGACACCCTGCCGCACGGGGGCAAGGGCTACGTGCATGAGCTCGAGCGCTGGCTGCGCCAGGCCGGCCGCGTCGCCACGGTCAGCGGCCGCTACTACGCGATGGACCGCGACACACGCTGGGAGCGGATCAAGCTCGCCTACGACGCGATCGTCCACGCCGAGGGCCTGCGCGCCGCAGGCTCCGAGGAGGCGATCGCGGATTCTTACGAGCGCGGGGAGACCGACGAGTTCATCAAGCCGACCGTGATCGGCGACTACGACGGGGTCGCCGACGGCGACGTTGGGATCTTCATCAACTTCCGACCCGACCGGGCGCGGGAGATGACCCGCGCCCTGGCCGAACCGGGCTTCGAAGAGTTCCCCCGTGCCGGCGGCCCGCTGCTAGAGCTGAGCACGATGACCGAGTACCGCAAGGGATGGCCCTACCCGGTCGCCTTCCCTGAGGCGCGGCCGCAGACGACGCTTGCCGAGGTCGTCTCGGAGGCCGGCGGGCGGCAGCTGCACGTCGCCGAGACCGAGAAGTACGCCCACGTCACCTACTTCTTCAACGGCGGCCGTGAGCAGGAGTGGGGCGGGGAGGAGCGCCACCTGGTCGACTCCCCCCGCGACGTTCCCACCTACGACCACAAACCCGAGATGAGTGCTCGCGCCGCCGCCGACACCTTCGTCTCGCACTGGAGCCAGGGCGACTACCGCTTCGGCATCATCAACTTCGCCAACCCCGACATGGTCGGCCACACCGGGGTTATCCCGGCTGCGGTCGAGGCGGTCGAGGCGGTCGACGGCTGTCTCGGCGACGTGATCGAGGCGGTGACCGCGAGGGGCGGGGCCTGCATCGTCACCGCCGACCACGGCAACTGCGACCACATGCTCGAGCCTGACGGTTCGCCAAACACCGCCCACTCGCTCAACCCGGTGCCGCTGATCGTCACCGCTGAGGGCCTCTCCCTGCGCGATCGGGGAATCCTCGCCGACGTGGCCCCGACCACCCTCGAGTTGCTCGGCATCCCCCAGCCTGCAGCGATGACCGGCCACTCGTTGATCACGCATCCGACTTTGACCACGCCCTAGTGTGGTCAAAGTCGGTTACGCGAGATGAGAGTTGAGCCAGAGAGGCTGAGATTCGAGATCGGGGCGGGGGACGGTGCCGCCCGGACGGGCGTGCTGCACACTCCGCACGGCCCCGTGAAGACGCCCGCGTTCATACCGCTGGCAACGAAGGGGACCGTGCGCGGTCTGGAGGCTCGCGAGGTAGCCGATCTGGGCTACGAGATGGTGCTGGGCAACACCTACCACCTCTTCGTCTCGCCGGGGCCGGAGCGGATCGCCAAGGCGGGTGGGCTGCACGGCTTCATGGGCTGGGAGCGGGCGCTGATCACCGACTCGGGCGGCTTCCAGGTCTTCTCGCTCGCCCACGGTGGAGTCGCCAACGAGGTCAAGGGCAGCGGCCGCCAGGGCGGCGACCACGGCTCGGTGGTCTCGATCGCGGAGGAGGGAGCCCGCTTCCGCTCCTACCGCGACGGCACCGAGCTGTTCATCTCGCCCGAGGTCTCGATGCAAGTCCAGGCCGCCCTGGGCTCCGACATCGCCCTGGTCTTCGACGAGTGCACGCCCTTCCACGCCGACCGCGACTACACCGCCCGCTCGACCGAGCGCACGCACCGCTGGCTCGACCGCTGCCTCGAGTGGCAGGAGCGGGAGGGTCCGGCGCGCCAGGCGGTTTTCGGGATCGTCCAGGGTGGCGTCTACGAGGACCTGCGGCGTGAATCGGCCGAGTACGTCTCCGCCGCGGCGGTCGACGGCCTCGCGATCGGCGGCACCCTCGGCCGCGACAAGGACGAGATGCGCGAGGTGCTGGCGATGACGGCGCCGCTGCTTCCCGAGCGGGCGCCCAAGCACCTGCTCGGCATCGGCGAGGTCGACGATTTGCTCGCCGGTATCGCCCTCGGCCTCGACGTCTTCGACTGCGCCGTCCCGACCCGCCTCGCCCGCCACGGCGTCGCCCTCGTCCCGGATCCCGACAACCGCTTCCGCCTCGACCTGCGCAAGTCCGGCCACGCAGGCGACCGCGAGCCGATCGCCGCCGGTTGCCCCTGTCCCGCCTGCCAGCACCACGACCGCGACTACATCAGCTACTTGTCCCGCGCCGAGGAGCTGACCGCCGTCCGCCTCCTCTGCCTCCACAACCTCACCTACCTCCAAGAGCTGATGACCCACGCTCGCACCGCCATCACCGCCGGCACCTTCGCCAGCTACTCAACCTCGGTCCTGGCAGGAAGCTCTCCCTGGGCGGTCGACTGAGGAGGGTCGGGCACCCCTCCGAACGGCTTGTACTTTTTCGGCAATCCCTGGCGGCGTCAGCCACCCTCTCTCCACCGAAAAAGTTGAGAGAGGAGGGGTGTCCGACCTTCTCCGCCGAGTGCCTATTCGGAGTTCTTCTCGACCAGCTCCTTGAATTCTTCGACGACCTTGTCGATCGTGTTGCCGGCCACTTCGGTGGCCTTGACTCCGCTGGCCTTGTCCGTCGTGTAGATCACCGCGGCGGCGACGGCGGCGGCGATCAGCATCAGAGCGACGAGCGCCATGACGAAACGGGCGAATCGGGAGAAGGCGCCGCGCTTGCGCTGGGCCTGCACCGGCATCGGCATTGGCGGTGAAGCCGGCTGTCGCTGCGGGGCTCGCGGCGCCGGACGACGGGTTGGCGACGGCTGTGCGGGGCGGTACTCGGTCTGGGCGGTGCGATCGATGCGGCGAGTCGCGCTCTCCTCGCCGAGCACGTTGGTCGCGGCGGTGGTCTCGCCCAGGGGCAGGGTCACGTCCTCGCCCTGGAGGCCCAGCTGCAAGCCGCCGGCGAGCTCGCTGGCACTTGCGTAGCGCCGCGACGGGTCACCCTCCAGCGCGCGCAGCACCGCCGCGCCCAAGGTCTCCGGCACCTCCTCGTTGTAGGTGCTCGGCGGCAGCGGCTTCTCGTTCTGTTGACGCACCGCCAGCTCGGCCAGGGTCGAGCCCTCGTAGGGCAGTCGCCCGGTGAGGAACTGGTAGAGGACGACGCCGAGGGCATAGACGTCGGTGGCGGGCGTTGCCTCCTCGCCGCGAACCTGCTCCGGCGAGAGATAGGCGGCGGTGCCGACGACCGAGCCGACTTGGGTGATGCGGGTCTGTTCGATCGCGCGAGCGATGCCGAAGTCGGCCAGCTTGACCGTCATCTCGCCGCCGCCGACCGGCCCACCGACGACCATCAGGTTGCCCGGCTTGACGTCGCGGTGGATGATCCCGCGACGGTGCGCATAGTCGAGCCCGGCGCAGGCCTGGGCGCCGACCTCGGCGGTCGTCTCGGCATCGAGCGGTCCCTGTTTCTGCAGGATCTGCGCCCCCGAGCGCCCCTGCACGTACTCCATGACGATGTAATGGCGCCCCTCGTCGATGCCGGTGTCGTAGACCTGGACGATGTTGGGGTGGATCAGTTTCGCCACCGCGAGCGCCTCGCGGCGGAAGCGGGCGACAAAGCGCTCATCGTCGGAGAGGTGCTCGGCGAGGATCTTCACCGCGACGGTGCGCTCGAGGATCAGGTCAGTCGCCTGGTGGACGCTCGACATGCCACCCGAGCCCAGGCGCTCGCCGATCTCGTAGCGGCCCGAAAGGATTCCTGAAGCCATCATTCGCCTCCCGGTCCCACGGGGGTGCTG
>JBKPOV010000186.1:0-15941 GCA_046733315.1 Actinomycetota bacterium | reverse complement strand
ATGCTGGCCAAGGTCGACGCGGTCACGGTCGACGACCTGACCGCTCTGGCCGAGGAGCTCTACGGCCCGGAGCGACTCTCGGCCGCCTGCGTCGGTCGCGACGAGAGCCGCTTCCGCCAGGCACTTGGCCCGGTCAGCGAGAGCCTGGTGGCGGCATGATCAAGGTTGCCGTCTCCGGGGCGGCCGGGCGGATGGGGCAAGCGGTCTGCGAGGCGGTCGAAGGAGCCGAGGACACTGAGCTGAGCGGGAAGGCGGATCCGGCCCTTGGCGTTGAGCTGGCCGACGTGCTCGACAACGCCGATGTCGTCGTCGACTTCACCACGCCCGGAACGGCCCTGGCAAACGCCGAAGCGTGTCTGGCGGCCGGCGTTCACGTCGTCGTCGGCACCACGGGCTTCGATCTCGAGGCGCTCAAAGCCGCCGCCAAGACATCGACCGCCAACTGCTTCGTCGCACCCAACTTCGCGATCGGCGCGGTGCTCCTGATGCAGGTGGCGCAGACGATCGCGCCGCACATGCCGGAGTGCGAGATCATCGAGCTCCACCACGATCGTAAGCTCGATGCGCCGTCGGGCACGGCCAAGCGCACCGCCGAGTTGATCTCGGGCGCCGGGGGCAACGTGCACGAGCCGATCCACTCGGTGCGGCTACCCGGCCTGGTCGCCCACCAAGAAATCGTCTTCGGCGGCGAGGGACAGACGCTAAGCCTGCGGCACGACTCGATCGACCGCCGCTCCTTCATGCCCGGCGTGCTGCTCGCCGTGCGCAAGGTGGCGAACCTTCCAGACCGTTTTACGGTCGGTCTGGAAAAGCTGCTTTGAGCGCACCGCGATACCCTGGCGCGATGAAGGAGATCCGCGGAGTCATCACGGCGATGGCGACGCCTTTCGACGAGAACGGCGCCGTCGATCGGGCCGCTGCGCTGAATTTGGCGACGCATCTGCTCGAGCACGGTTCGCACGGCCTGGTGATCTCCGGCTCGACCGGGGAGGCGCCGACGCTGACCGACGAGGAGGCGCTGGACCTGGTGCGCGATATCCGCCAAGAGGTCGGCGAGGAGGTGCTGCTGGCTTGCGGTACGGGCACCAACTACACCGAGCACTCGATCGAGCTGACCAAGGGCGCCGCCGAGGCTGGCGCGGACGCGGCCTTGATCGTCACCCCGTACTACAACAAGCCCAACCCGGCGGGCATTCAGGCGCACTTCGAAGCGATCGCGGCCGCGGTTCCCGACCTGCCACTGATCGCCTACAACATTCCCTCCCGCGTGGTCGTCAACGTGCCGCCGGAGGATCTCGCCAAGCTGGCCAAGATCGACAATGTCGTGGCCGTCAAGCAGGCCAACAACGAGGAGCTGCAGCCGATCGAGGGCCTCGAGATCCTCGCCGGCAACGACGACATCTTCGTGAGGACGCTCGAGATCGGTGGCGCCGGCGGCATCTGCGTCGCATCGCACCTGGTCGGTCCGCAGATGCGCGAGGCCTGGGACGCCGCGCAAGCCGGGGACCTGGAGCGGGCGCGCGAGATCGATTCCGGCCTGCGCGAGGTCTACGCGGCGATGGGAGTGACCACGAACCCGATCCCGCTCAAGGCTGCGCTTGAGATGACGGGCCTGATCCCGTCCGGAAGACTTCGACTGCCCCTCGTCCCCGCGGACGCGGATCAGAGGGCGACCGTGCGAGCCGCGCTCGAGGGCGTCGGCCTCACCTCGGTGACTCCCTAGTGCCGGCCGGCAAGCTGCGCGTGCTGCCGCTCGGGGGACTGGGCGAGATCGGCAAGAACATGACCGTGGTCGAGTACGACGGCCGCATCGTCGTCGTCGACACGGGCCTGATGTTCCCGACCGCCGAGATGCTCGGCATCGACCTCGTCCTGCCTGACTTCTCCTACCTGCGTGAGCGCTCCGATGACATCGAGGCGATCGTGCTCACCCACGGCCATGAGGACCATGTTGGGGCGCTGCCATATGTGCTGCGCGAGATCGGCATGCCGCCGGTGATCTACGGCGGCCTGCTGACAGTGGGGATGGTGCGCGCCAAGCTCGACGAGCACAAGCTCAAAGACGCGCCGCTGCAGGAGCTGCCGGCGGGCGAGAAGGTCCAGGTGGGCCCCTTCGAGCTGGAGCTGATCCACCTCTCCCACTCGATCCCCGATGCTCGCGGCGTCCTACTTACGACAGAGGTCGGCTCAGTGCTGATGACCGGCGACTACAAGTTCGATCAGACCCCGGTCGATGGCCGCCCCGCCGACATCTCGCGGCTGGCCGAACTGGGGCGCGACGGGCTGCTGCTGCTCTGTGGAGACTCGACCAACGCCGACCGACCGGGCGTGGCGCCTTCGGAGTCGAGCGTCGGGCCGGCTCTGCTCGAAACCTTCGCCAGCTGTGAGGGCCGCATTATCGTCACTTCCTTCGCCTCGAATATCCATCGCGTGCAGCAGGTGATCGATGCGGCGGTGCAGCTCGATCGTCGCGTGGCGCTGGTCGGCCGCTCGATGCGCAAAAACTTCAACATCGCCTCCAACCTGGGGATCGCCAAAGCACCGTCCGGGCTCTTCATCCAGCCGCGGGAGATCGAGAGCTTCCCCGACGAGAAGGTGATCGTGATCTCCACCGGCAGCCAGGGCGAGCCGCTCTCGGCGTTGCGGCGAATGGCCAACAACGACCACCGCGATGTCGAGCTGCACTCTGGCGACACGGTCGTCTTCTCAGCCACGCCGGTGCCGGGCAACGAGCGCGCGGTCAACGAGACGATCGACCGTATCTATGAGATCGGAGCCAAGGTCGTCACCGCCAAGGACGCTCCAATCCACGCCTCCGGCCACGGCTGGCAGGAGGAGCTGAAACTGATGCTCAACCTGACCAAACCGCGCTACGTCTTGCCCGTCCACGGCGACCACCAGCGGCTGCGCCTCCATTCCGAGCTGGCCCAGTCGGTCGGAATCGACCCCGAGTGCATCTTCCAGGGCCGCAACGGACTGCCCTTGGAACTCGACGGGAACGGTGCGGGATTCGGCGAGGAGATCCATGCCGGCGTGATCTACGTCGACGGCGTCAACGTCGGCGAGCCGGACGACGTCGCCCTGCGCGACCGCCGCGAGATCTCCGCCGACGGCATCTTCATCGTCGTCGCGACGATCTCTTCCGAGGACGGTCACGTCGTCGCCGATCCCGAGGTCCTATTCCGCGGCGTCGCCTTCCTCGAGGAGGCCGATGCACTGGTCGAGGACCTGCGCGATCTGGTCGAGGACTCGCTCGAGGACGCCGCCAACGCCGGCACGCGGGAGCTGCACCTTGTCCAAGAAGACCTGCACGACGCCGTTGCCGGCCTGGTCTACGAGAAGCTGCGGCGTCGGCCGATGATCATTCCCGTTGTCGTAGAGGTTTAGGCGGGCGGGTCCTGTCACGGGGTGAGGGGGCCTGCGGGCAGTCCACGGGCTGTCCTCGACCCACTCACCCCGTGCCACCCGCCCGAGAAACGCCACGCGTCCACGGGAACGAACAACGGCTCTTTCCCTTGAAGATAAAAGGACCTGCCGGGGGTGTTGGGGAGAGCCCGGCAGGTCCTGTGTGTCTCGTCCGCTAGACAATCTAGGAAGCGCCGCTAAAGCACGACTAAAAGGTTGTTGCGGGCTGCTCGCTGTGCTGGAGAGGGAGCCGGACGCGGAACTGGGCGCCGCCCGCCGCTGATTCGCCGACTTCGACGCTGCCGCCGTGGGAGGCGGCCACGGCGCGGACGATGGCGAGGCCGAGGCCGCTGCCCGGGCCGACGGCGGTATCGGCCGGGCCCTCGCCGCGGACGAAGCGGTCGAAGATCTGCTCGCGCAGGCGCGGGGGGATGCCCGGTCCGTCGTCGGCGACCTCGACCACGGCTTCGTCGCCGACGCGGCGGACATGCAGCTCGATCCTGGCGCTTTCGGGTGTGTGACGAGAGGCGTTGTCGAGCAGGTTGAGGATCATCCGGTGCAGCTCGTCGGCGTTGCCGCTCACGGGCAGGGCGTGCCGGTTGTCGATCTCCAACTCGCGATCGCCCATCAGCGGCGCCAGCTCTGCCGCGGCGTTGCCGGCGATCTCGGCCAGGTCGCAGCGGCCGTGCTTGCCAGCTCGGCCTGCGTCGGCGCGGGCGAGCAGCAGCAGGTCGGCGACCAGCCGGCTCATGCGTTTCGAGGAGCGCAGGGCCGAATCGACCATCGCCCGGTCTTCATCCTGATTCGGCGCCCGCAGCGAGGCCTGCAGCAACTCGAGGTTGGCGAGGACGCTGGTCAGCGGCGTGCGCAGCTCGTGCGAGGCGTCGGCGACGAACTCGCGCTGCTTCTTCATCGCTGCCTCGCGCTCGGTGCGCGCCGCGTCGAGTGAGCGCAGCATCTGCTCGAGCGTGCGGGCGAGCTCGCCGACCTCGTCCTTGGCCTTCGGATCGGGCATATGGCGGGAGGGGTCGCCTGTGACGCCGATTTGGCGGGCCGTCGCGGTCAGCGCCGAGATCGGACGCATCGCGCGGGCGGCGATCGCGAGGCCGGCGAGGCTGGCGAGCAGGGTGCCGCCGAAGATCCCGGCGGCGATGAAGAGCCAGAGGCGGTCGACGGTCGAGTCGACGTGGGCGATGCTTCGCCCGTACTGGACATAGCCGGTTATTTCGCCGCTTTCGTTCGTGATCAGAGCCGTGGCGACGCGCAGCTCGCCATTGCTGGAGAGCCCGCTGCTCGGCGGTCCCATCGGCGCAGCGCCTTCGCTTTCCTTGATCAGGTTGCCGTTGACGTCGAGGACCCGCGCGGATGCCCCGTCCGGCCGGACGAAGTCGTCGAGCTGCGGCCCCTGCTTGACCGAGATCGTCCCGAGCGGCGTGTAGACGATGCGGAATTCCCGTGCCAGTGTCTGGGCGGCGTCGTTCACCTCGCGGTTGAAGTCGTCGCGGATCCGGCTGGTGGCGACCTGGCCGATGACGGCGCCGAAGACGAGCAGGATGACCAGGGTTAGCCCGGCCGACACTGCCGCCAGTTGCCAACGCACGGGCCAGCTACTTGGACGCAGCTTTGCCGGCCAGCGGACTGCCAGCTTGCGAGCCAGTTCCCTCATTACTCCTTGAGGACGTACCCGGCGCCGCGTTTGGTGTGCAGGAGTCGTCGCTCGCCACCTTCCTCCAGCTTGCGGCGCAGATTGGAGATGAAGACGTCGATCGTGTTCGTGGCGGCCATCGGGTCATAGCCCCAGACGTCGTCGAGCAGGCGCTCGCGCGAGACCACCAGGCGCTCGTTGCGCATCAGGTACTCGAGCAGCTCGAACTCGCGGTTGGTCAGCTCCAGCTCACGCTTGCCCCGCCTGACCTCGCGGGTATCCGGGTTGAGGGTGAGGTCGGCCACTTCCAGCGAGGCGGTGCCCCTCGGCGGACGACGACGCAGCAGGGCGCGGATCCGCGCCAGCAGCTCCTGGCGCTCGAAGGGCTTGACCAGGTAGTCGTCGGCGCCGCTGTCGAGGCCGCCGACGCGGTCCTCGGTCTCGGCCCGGGCAGTCAGCATCAGGATCGGCACGTCGCCCTCCGCCCGCAGCCGCCGACAGACCTCGACGCCGTCGAGGCGGGGGAGGCCGAGGTCGAGGACGACGAGGTCGGGGACGAATCCGCTGGCGACGTCAAGCGCGTCGACTCCGTCGGCGCTGGTCTTCACCTCGTAGCCCTCCTGGCGCAACGAGCGGCGCAGGACGTCGGCGATCTCGGCGTCGTCCTCGACTACGAGGACACGGCCAGAATTGACTGCTGTACCGGAGTCGAGCACAAGGTCAATGTTAAGGGGGCGACGGAGCGACGGCGTGAAGTTTTTACGCTGGATTTAGAGCGGTCAGCCCGAAGAAACGTTTCCATCTTGACAAGTCTTAGTGCGTATTGGAACATTCGCGCCGTAGCCGCAGTCTATGTGACTGCTCACAGCCGTAACTCAAGAGAGGAGCAACGATGCCTTCCAAGAGCCATGGACGGGCCGCTGTCTGTCTGTGCCTACTGACGCTCGGGGTGATAATCGCCAGCGCTCAGGTGGCTCACGCCGAAACTGGGGCGGCCTGGATGGTCAAAGGCGCGAATGTCACTTCCACTTTATTACCAAAACTGAAAGGAGAAATTGGCCACAATTTCACCTTATGGGAAGCTTTCGGTAAACATTTTGAATTCTTATGCGAAACTGGCCTTTGGCTTTCGGGGGGCCTCAATATCCCCAGTATCGTAGGAGTGTCCATCGACTTGATCAAATGTCATCTATTAGTGAGCAAAAAAGAAATAGTAGCCTGTAAACCCCATACGAATGGACAGCCGGTTGGCACGATTCGCATGGGACCCATGCGGGGATTACTCGTATTACACGAAGGAAAAGGGCTGATCGAGTTCTTACCCGAAACCGGAACCGTATTTGCGAATGTCGAAGTCGGTGAAGAATGCTCGGCGGGCGAAGTGATTCCGATCGGCGGTAAATTCACCCTCAAAGACAGCGAAGGCAAACTTGGAACCGAACAAGTCACACATCGATTTCAAGAAGGACCCTTAACACAACTGTGGGCTCTTTCGTCTGAACATCCCGCAACGATGGGTGGCACCCACGTGGTAACGCTGGCCGGCGAACACGCCGGCATGACGTGGAGCGGCTTACCGGCCTGATTCTGAAGGCTGCCCGGTGAAGCGGTAGTCGGGATCGCGCTAGGAGCGATCTCGGCTACCGGAAAGCAGGTGCCGGACGGCCCATGTCGAAGGCGTGCCTATGTTCGTGCGTAACAAGAGGCGCGGGAAGGCTGCACGCCGCAAGCCGAAAGCAAAAGCCAAAGCGCCTCGTCGCGGGAGGCTTCATTTGCCCGAGGGGCTGCAGCAGCGGCATCTCGATCTGATCGGGCTGTTTCTGATTGCCGCCGGCGTTTATCTGAGCTTCGTGTTGTTCTTTGGCTGGGAGGGGGGCAAGGTCGGCTACGGGATTCAAACCGGCCTTGTCTACCTCGTAGGGAATGTTGGCGCCAGGATCTTCACTGTCTTGATGCTGATCGTCGGGGGGCTGCTGGTCACCGGGACGTCGATTTCGACTTTGTTCCGCGGCATCGGTCGCGGCTTGCGGAGGGTCTTCTTGGGGAGCCGTGGCGTGGCGCAGACGGCGATTCAGAGCCGTAAGGACCGGCAGGAGGAAAAGGCCTTTGCCTTCGAGACCCAGGCCGGGCCTACGGATGTGATGAGCGCTTATCCGGAGGAGGATGACGTTGAGCCGACGGTTGCTCTGGTCGAGGAGCCCGAGGAGGTGGCCGAGGAGCCTGTCACGGAGAGTTTCGATGCCGAGCTCGCTGCGATCGAGGCCGAGGAAGAGGCGGCGGTCGTCGATCCAATTCCAGAGCCGGAGCAGGTGGCGCTGACGCCGCAGGGCAATAAGCGGGGCGTCACGATCTCGGAGGGCATCGATTACAAGCCGCCGCCCGCGAAAGCGCTGGAGCGCGGCAAAAGCGACAAGGGCGTCGATCCGCGGGACCACGAGATCGTCGGTCGCAAGCTGGTCGAGACGCTGGGGCACTTCGGCGTTGAGGCCAAGATCGTCGGCATCGTCAGCGGTCCGCACGTCTCCCGGTACGAACTGCGCCTGGCGCCCGGCACCAAGGTTAAGAAGGTCACCGAGCTCTCCAACGACCTCGCCTACGCCCTCGCGTCGACCGACATCCGCATCCTCGCCCCGATTCCGGGCAAGCAGGCGGTCGGGGTCGAGGTGCCGAACACGCGCCGCCGCATCGTCCGCCTCGGCGACATCTACGCCGGCCGGCCCGAGAAGACCTCGCCGCTGGTCGCCTGGCTCGGCAAGGGAATCGACGGCAACGCTGTCTGGACCGACCTGGCGAAGATGCCGCACGTGCTCGTCGCCGGTACCACCGGCTCGGGCAAGTCCGGCTGCGTCAACGCGATCCTCTCCTCGATCCTGATGCAGGCCTCGCCCAACGACGTGCGCCTGGTCCTCGTCGACCCCAAGCAGGTCGAGCTCAACCACTACGAGAACGTGCCGCACCTACTGACCCCGGTTGTCACCTCGCCGCGGCTGGCGGCCAACGTGCTGGCCAACCTGATCGGCGAGATGGAGAGCCGCTACGGGATCATGGGTCAGGCCCGGTGTCGCAACCTCGCCGAGCTGAACCGTGCGCGCGCCAAGGCCGGCGAACCGCCGCTGCCGCACATCCTCTGCGTGATCGACGAGCTCGCCGACCTGATGATGGTCTCACCGGCCGAGGTCGAGGACTCGATCATCCGCCTCGCCCAGAAGTCCCGCGCCACGGGCATCCACCTTGTCCTCGCCACGCAGCGTCCCTCGACCGACATCATCACCGGCACGATCAAGGTCAACATCCCGGCCCGGATCGCCTTCGCGGTCTCCTCGCAGACCGATTCTCGCGTGATCCTCGACCAGGGCGGCGCCGAGGCCCTGCTCGGCCAGGGGGACATGCTCTTCCGCGGCGCCGGTACCTCGAAGCTGCAGCGGATCCAGGGTGCATTCGTCACCGAGGAGGAGACCGCCCGCATCACCAATCACTGGGCCAAGCAGGGCGAACCCGAATTCGAGGCCGAGCTGCTCGAGGTCCACGAGGAGAAGGGCGTCGAAACTGAGGGCGACTTCGACCCCGACAGCGACGATCTGCTCGATGAGGCGATCCGCGTCGTGGTCGAGACCGAAACCGCGTCCGTCTCGATGATCCAGCGACGCCTGCGGGTCGGCTACACCCGCGCCGGCCGCCTCGTCGACATGCTCGAGCGGCGCGGGGTGATCTCCGGTTACGAAGGCTCCAAACCGCGTCAGGTACTGGTCACGCAGGCCGACCTGGGCCGCCTGATCGGCGCTGGCGAGGCGCCCGCGCCTGCGTCCGAGCCATCCCCCACCGTTCCCGAGTAGACGATCCTGCTGGATAGGGGTAGGACAATGTCCTATGGACAGCGGTGTCGGCACGATCCTGCGCGAGGCGCGGAATCGTCGCAAAGTCGAGCTTTCCGAGGTCGAAGAGGCGACCCGGATCCGCCTGCGCTACCTGCGCGCAATCGAGAGCGAAGAATGGGACGTGCTGCCCGGCGGCTTCTACACGCGCGGCTTCATCCGCACCTATGCGTCCTTTCTTGGTCTAGACGGAGAGCGCCTCGCCGAGGTCTATCGGGAGGACGTCGAAAAGTGGAGCCGGGCGACGCTCGAACCGGCAGGGCCATCGAAGTCCGACCGTTCGCACCAGCGCCGGCTCGAGCTTGGCCCGGTGCTGACGGGGGTGCTAGCGGTGGGCGCCGTTCTCGCCGTGGCGACAATCGCGATCGTCGCAATACCCGGTGGGGGCGAGCACGACATTGACAGGACACCCCTGCCGGCCCCAACCGCCGGCAAGGGCTCCACAGTGCAGACGCCAGCGCCGGCACGCCTCCCCGGCGTCTCGATGAAGCTTGCCGCCAGCGCGGAAGTCTGGGTTTGCCTGCTGGACGACGAGGGCGATGTGCTGGTCGACGGACAGATCCTCGAAGCCGGTGCCGAAGCTGGCCCCTTCCGCTCCGGTAGTTTCACGGTCTCCTTCGGCAACGGCGAGGTCTCGATGCGCATCGACGGCAGGGAAGCGGAGATACCGGCGACATCCAGCCCGATCGGCTTCTCGATCGGCCCCTCTGGGGCCCTGACTGAGCTTCAGGAAGCGGAACGACCGACCTGCACATGAGCGAGGTTCGAGCGGGGATAGTCGTCACCGGGACGGAGGTCCTGACTGGACGGATCAGCGATCGCAATGGTCCCTGGCTCTCCGAACGGCTGGCCGAGCTGGGTGTCGAGGTCGCCCACATTCTCGTTGTCGCCGACCGACCGGACGATCTCGAGGCAGCGTTGCGCTTCATGGCCGCAGAGGGCATGGATCTGATCGTCACCTCGGGGGGCCTCGGCCCGACCGCGGACGACCTCACCGCCGAGGTAGTGGGGCGGTTTGCCGGTCGCGAGATGGTCCTCGACGAGGAGATGGAGGAGAAGATCGAGACGATCCTGCGCAACTTCGCCCGTAGCTTCAACTTCGATCCCGAGGCTGTGCGCGAGGCGAATCGCAAGCAGGCGATCGTCCCCGAAGGATCGATCCCGCTCGATCCAGTCGGCACCGCCCCGGGTCTGGTGGTCCCAGCCGACGGTCGCGTCGTCGTCGTTTTGCCAGGTCCACCGCGTGAGCTGCAGCCGATGTGGCCATCAGCAGTTGCAACGGCGCCGGTTGCGGCCGTGCTCGCGCGCGCTACGCCCCTGCACGGCTACACCCTGCGCATGTTTGGAGTGCCCGAGTCAGAGATCGCCAAGAGCCTGCGTGAGATCGAGGCAGAGGGGGTCGCCCTGCCCGAGCTCGAGATCACGACCTGCCTGCGCCGCGGCGAGATCGAGATCGACGTTCGCTACCGGGATGCCGCGCAGGGGGCCGCCGAGGAGGTCAGGAGCGGCCTGCAGGCGCGTCACCCGCGCCACCTCTTCAGCCTCGCGGGTGAGACGATCGATTCGCAGGTCGCGGGGCTGCTGAGCGGTCACCGGCTGGGATTGGCCGAGTCGTGCAGTGGCGGCCTGCTGGCGGCGCGGATCACCGATCTGCCCGGCGCCTCCGCCTACATGGCCGGGGGCGTGGTCTCCTACTCGAACGAGGCAAAGGCGGGGTTGCTCGGCGTCGATCCGGGGTTGATCGAGGAAACGGGGGCGGTCTCGGCCGAGGTCGCCGAGCAGATGGCGATCGGAGCGCTCGAGCGGTTTGGCGCGGATGTCGCGGTCTCGATCACCGGCATAGCCGGCCCTGAGGGGGGCAGCGAGGAGAAGCCGGTCGGCTACGTCTGCTTCCACGCTCGCCTTGCTGACGGCACGGCTCTGGCGCGCGACCCGGTCATCCCCGGCGGCCGTGCCGACATCCGCGAGCGCTCGGCCCTGGTCGGCATGCACATGTTGCGCCTGCTGCTCAGCGGCGATGAGGCGCCCCTGTAGGGCAAAACGGCACGATTTCGTCACGCTCGCGCGTTGTCACGTGCGCCGGCGACCCGTAGCGTGGCCGGGGTGAGCAAGGAAAGGCTGAAGAGCCCGCGGGCACGGCTATTCGTGGCGTTGGACCTACCTGAGGCGCTACGCGACGGGATCGTGGCCTGGGGTCGCGAGGAGCTGCGCGACCCGGCCCTGCGCGTCGTGCCGGCGGAGTCGCTGCACGTCACGCTCGTTTTTCTCGGCTACACGCCGGAGAAGGAGATCGAGGCGCTGGGAGAGACCGTGCGTGGGCTGCGCTCCCCGGCACCCACGATCGAGCTTGGTGATCCCGTAGCCAAGCCTTCCCTGGGGCGGGCACGTCTCTTCGCCCTGCCGGCTGCCTCTCCCGGGGCCATCGAGCTGCAGTCAGAGCTGGAGGAGGCCCTCGCCGCCAAACGGCTTTACAAGCCGGAGAAGCGGCCTTTTTGGCCGCATCTGACCGTGGCGCGAGTCAGGTCTGCCGGGCGGGGTTCTAAGCGACCGCGGCCGGTGGAGAGTCCGCCTGGCTCCCTGTCGAGGGAGCTGTTAGAGCCGAGTCTTCCTGTCCGAGTTCGTCTTTACCGTTCAGAACTTAATCCCAAGGGTGCGCGCTACACGCCGCTGGCCCAAGTCGAGCTGTCCCGAGGCGGGCGGCAGTGAGGTGAAAGAGATGGCAGACAAGAAAGCAGCTTTGAAGGACGCCTCGGCCAAGGAGGCAAAGGCCAAGGACGCGGCGCTCGAGGCCGCTGTGACCCAGATCGAGCGCGATTTCGGCCAAGGCTCCCTGATGCGCCTCGGCGCCGACAGCAAGCTGCCGGTCGAAGCGATCCCGACCGGCGCCGTTGCGCTCGATCTCGCGCTCGGCATCGGCGGTGTGCCGCGGGGCAGGATCGTTGAGATCTTCGGCCCGGAGTCCTCGGGCAAGACGACCTTGATCTACCACATCATCGCCGAGGCTCAGGCCAAGGGCGGGGTCTGCGTCTTCATCGACACCGAGCACGCGATGGATCCGATCTACGCTCGAGCGATCGGCGTCGACACCGACGAGCTGCTCGTCTCCCAGCCGGACTACGGCGAGCAGGCGCTGCAGATCGCCGACCGCCTGATCGCCTCTGCCGCGGTCGACGTCGTCGCGATCGACTCGGTCGCGGCGCTGACGCCGAAGGCCGAGCTGGACGGTCAGATCGGCGATACGACAGTCGGCCTGCAGGCGCGGCTGATGTCGCAGGCGATGCGCAAGCTGGCCGGCAACCTCAACCGCACCAATACGGTCTGCGTCTTCACCAACCAGATCCGCGAAAAGGTCGGCGTCCAGTTCGGCTCGCCGGAGACCCAGCCGGGCGGCCGGGCGCTGAAGTTCTACGCCTCGCAACGGCTCGACATCCGCCGCATCGAGACCCTCAAGGACGGCACCGAGGCGGTCGGCAACCGGGTCAGGGTCAAAGTCGTCAAGAACAAGTGCGCGGCGCCCTTCCGCCAGGCCGAGTTCGAGATCGAGTACGGCCAGGGGATCTCGCGGGAAGGCGAGCTGCTCGACTTCGGCATCGAGCACGACATCGTCCGCAAGTCGGGCGCCTTCTTCTCCTACGGCGAGACGCGCCTCGGCCAGGGCCGCAACAACGCAAAGCAGTACCTGGCAGAGAACCCCGAGATCGCCAGCGAGATCGAGGCGAAGGTCCGTACTGCGCTGGGAATCGGCGACGAGGTCGCCCCGGTCGAGACGGAGACGCCGGTACCGCCCGTTGCAGAGGCGCAGGCTGCCTGACGGCGCCTGCGCTCCGGTGGATAGGATGCCGGCCGCATGAGCAATGAAACCCTGTTCTATGTCTGCGGGATAGCGCTCGCCGTCTCCGCGGTAGCGGTCAGCTTCCTCGGCCTCCGGGTGAAGAGCTTCCCGGGCAAAGTTGGACCTCTTGTCGCGCTCTGGTTCATCGTCCTCGTCGGCGCCAGCACGACCTTCGCCGTCCTCCACGCCAAGGATGAGGAGAGCGCGAAGGCTGCCGAGCTGGAGCAGGCGGGCGAGGAAATCACCGAGGAGGAGGAAGGCGCTCCGATCGAAGACGAAATCGAGAAGGGGGCGCCAGGGGAACCCGAGCCGGCCGCCAAGAGTCCCGGAGGCACGCTTCAGCTCGCCGCCTCGCCGACTCAGATCGCCTTCGACACCACCGAACTGACCAGCAAGCCGGGCAAAGTCACGATCGACTTCAATAATCCGGCGACACTCGAACACAACGTCGCGATCGAGCAGAACGGCAAGCAGCTAGCCGTCTCCGAAACGCTCGTCCAAGGCGAGACCTCTGTCACGGCCGACCTCGCCGCCGGCATCTACACCTTCCTTTGCACTGTCCCGGGTCACGCCGAAGCCGGCATGGAAGGAACACTCACGGTGCGATAAGCGGCGCATTTCTGCGTCCTCGGTCGCTCACGTGCAGAGCACGCTTCGCTCCCTGCGTCCTTGAACTGCTTGCCTCTCGCACCGTGAGTACCCTCTGAGGCATGGGCAAGCGGTATCACGTCACGACGTTCGGTTGTCAGATGAACGTGCATGACTCTGAGCGGATGCAGGGGATGCTCGAGTCGCTTGGCTATGAGGAGGCGGAGGCCTGCGACGACGCCGACTTGATCCTCTTCAACACCTGCTCGATCCGTGAGTCAGCGGATAACCGCTTTGTTGCCCGACTGGGGGAGGCGAAGCGGCTGAAGTCCGAATTTCCCGACAAGATCGTGGGGGTGGGCGGCTGCTGGGCACAGTCGGTCAAGGAGGAGGTCTTCCAGCGCTTTCCCTTCGTCGACGTCGCCTTTGGGCCAGGCCAGATCCACAAGCTGGCCGAGTTCCTCAACTCCGACTCGCTCAGCGCCCAGGGCTACTTCGAGTTCGAGGACTTCTCCGGGCACCTGCCGACCCGCCGCGTGCGCGAGTTCCAGGGCTGGCTGCAGGTCTCCCAGGGCTGCAACTGCAAGTGCGCCTACTGCATCGTTCCCTCTACCCGCGGGCGCGAGGTCAGCCGCGAGCCAGCCGAGCTCGTCAGCGAGGCCGAGGCGCTTGCGGCTGACGGCGTCAAAGAGGTGACGCTGCTCGGGCAGAACGTCAACAGCTACGGCCGCGATTTGCCTCGGGAAACCCGGATCGGCTTTGCCGAGCTGCTCGGCCTGGTCGACGCAGTCGATGGCATCGATCGCGTCCGCTACACCAGCCCGCACCCGAAGGACATGAAGGAGGACGTGATTCGCGCCCACGCCGAGCTGGCCTCGGTCTGCGAGCACATCCACCTGCCGCTGCAATCTGGCTCGAGCGCCGTGCTGAAGCGCATGCGCCGCACCTACGACAGGCAGCGCTATATGGACCGGGTCTCGCTGATCCGGGAGCATGTCCCTGACTGCGCGATCACCACCGACATCATCGTCGGCTTCCCCGGCGAGACCGAGGCTGATTTCGAGCAGACGCTGGAAGTGGTCGACGAGGTTGGCTACGACAGCGCCTTTACGTTCATCTTCTCGCCGCGGCGTGAAACAGAGGCAGCGGAGTTCGAGGACCAGGTGGCTCATCCGGTCAAGGTGGAGCGGATGGAGCGGCTCGTGGAGCTGGTGCAGCGGCGGGCTGCGGAACGGGCGCAGAGGTTCGTGGGCAGAGAGGTCGAGGTGTTGGTCGAAGGGACAAGCCGGACCGATGAGACGCGATTGCGCGGGCGGTCCAGGCACAACAAGGCGGTGAACTTCGAGGGGACTGCGGGACCCGGGGAGCTCATCATGGTCGAGATCGAGTCGGCTACTTCGCAGACGTTGATGGGTACGGAGAGGCTTCTTAGCCGGGTCGGTTGAGAGGGTGATGGGGCAACCCCTCTCTCAACTTTTTCGGTGGATCGGCTAGGGCTGTCCGAGAATGGGTTGCCGAAAAGGTACAAGCCGTTCGGGGCAGCCCCATCACCCTCTCTATGGAACCGCCCAGCTGCTTCCAGCATGCATGTAATCGCGATATTCGGGCCGACGGGGGTCGGCAAGACCGGCGTGGCGATCGAGCTTGCGGAGGAGCTTCGGGAGCGGGGGGAGGATCCGGTGGCGATCTCTTGCGATGCGTTGCAGGTCTACGAGGGGCTTTCGGTGCTCACGGGCGTGGCGACGGCTGAGGAGCAGGCGAGGCTAGAGCACAGATTGGTGGGGTTCGTGCCGGTTACGCGGCCGTTTTCGGTGGGGGATTACATGCCGCTGGCGCATGCGGAGATCGATCGGGCGCTGGCGGCCGGGAGGCGGCCGATCGTGGTGGGGGGGACAGGCCTTTACCTGCGCGCCGCGTTGGGCGAGCTGTCGCTGGTCAAGGTGCCGCCGGAATCCGAGGACTCGGAGCTGTGGTCGCCGGAGACGCGGCATCCGACCGTGATCTTCGGGCTGGATATGGAGCGGACGCAGCTGTATGAGCGGATCGATGCGCGGACCGAGGCGATCGTCGCTGCCGGCGCTCGGCAGGAGGTCGAGCGGGCGGAGGCGGCTGGACCCTCGCGGACCGCGCGCAAGGCGCTCGGCTTCGATGAGGTACTGAGCGGCGACCTGGCGAGGATGCAGCAGCGATCGCGCAACTACGCTCGCCGCCAGCTGACCTGGATGCGCAAGGTCCCCAACTTGCGCTGGATCGACCGCACCGACCTCTCCGATCAAGAAGTGGTCGCGGCTCTTCTCGATGTGATCTAACTTTACGCAGGTTTCCTTGCTTATTTGATTTTTTCTGGTAATAGAACTCAAGAATCGATCAGGCAGGGATTCCAAGAGGAGAGAACATGAAGCTGTTAGCGCGCTTCGGCGCGATCGTCGCCCTTGCCCTTGCCGCGGTGCTTGTCACTGGTGTCTCGTCTGCGGCTGCCGCCGGCGAAACGACTCTTTGCAAAGTGAACCAGGCAACGTGCACGCCGCTGAACCAGTACGGCGCCACTGAATTCAAATCGACGGCCACCAACACAGAACTCTTTACGGCCCCCGGCAAC
>JBKPOV010000185.1:0-7640 GCA_046733315.1 Actinomycetota bacterium | reverse complement strand
GTCCTCGCCCGGCTCGGCCATGACGAAGAGGTGCACGCCGTCGTCTTGCCGCGCACCGCCGCGCAGCGCGAGCTCGTCGAGAGCCTCGCGCTTCCCTCGCTGATCGTCCCGCCCGGCGCCGTCGAGGCACAGAGCCTGGTCGCCCTCGCCGATCTGGTCGTCTCCGCCGGCGGCACGATGAATCGCGAGGCGGCGGCCCTCGGCATCCCCGTCTACACGACCTACGGCGGCCGCCTCGGCGGCGTCGACGAAGCGCTGATCCGCTCCGGCCGGCTGCGCCCGCTGACCGACCCGCGGGCGATCGAGCTGCGCAAGCGGGACGAGGGGACGAACCCGGTCAAGCGCGACCCCGCCCCTCTGGTGGAGACGATCCTCGCTACCGTCGGAGGCGCATATCGAGCGGAGACCTACATCGCAAGCTGACCCGCTCGCCGGCGCGGAGGAGGTTCGGGCCAAGCTCGACCACTTCATCGCGCTCGCCGGCGATGGCGAACCGCGTCCCGTTGACCTCGTCCTGCGCGCGCTGGACGTCCTGATCGCGGCGGCGATCCTCGCGGTGCTGGCGCCGGTGCTGGCCCTGGTGGCGGTGGCGATCGTGCTCACCTCGGGCCGGCCGCTGCTCTACCACGGCGCCCGGGTGGGACGGGCCGGGCAGATCTTCCTGATGTACAAGTTCCGCACCCTGGCGCCCGACGCCGAGGAGCGGCTCGGGCCCTACCTCGGCGAGGAGCTCTCGCGCCGCACCGAAGCCGAGGTGACGCGGGTCGGCCGCCTGCTCCGCGCCACCCACCTCGATGAGGTGCCGCAGCTCTGGAACGTCCTGCGCGGCGAGATGGCGATCGTCGGGCCGCGGCCGATCCGGCCGGCGTTCTTCACCGAGCTCTGCGAGGAGATCCCGCAGTACTGGCAGCGGCTCGTCGTCCGCCCCGGAGTGACCGGCTTCGCCCAGACGCGCGTGACCCGCGAGGAGTCGTGGGCCAACAAGCTCGCTCATGACATGGAGTACATCGCCGACCGCTCCGTCGGCCTCTACCTCAAGGTCCTCTTTGCCACCGTCGCCAAGGTGACCGGGAGGGGGCCGGCGGCCTCGAAACTCTCCAGCGCCTGAGTGTGGCGCACCCGTTCGGTCCGCCGGCGGGGGCGGCGGGGGACGGGATTGGCAGACTGCCGCCCATGTGCGGCATCTGCGGCATCGCCTCGCCGGACAGCGGCCCGCCCCCGGATCCCGCGGTGGTGGCGAGCATGAACAGTCGCTTGGTCCACCGCGGCCCAGACAGCGACGGTCTCTTCGACGGCGGCCGCGCCATCCTCGCCGCCCGCCGCCTCTCGATCATCGACCTCCCCGGTGGCCGTCAGCCGATCGCGAGTGAGGACGGCGCCGTCGTCGTCGTGCAGAACGGCGAGATCTACAACTACCGCGAGCTGCGTCGCGAGCTGGAAGGCCGCGGGCACCGCTTCTCCACCGCCTCCGACACCGAGGTACTGGTCCACCTCTACGAGGAGCATGGGGAGGGCTTTCTGGAGCGCCTGCGCGGGATGTTCGCGGTGGCGCTGTGGGACGCGCGCGAGCAGCGGCTCGTGCTCGGCCGCGATCGCTTCGGGATCAAGCCGCTCTACTACCGGCTCGTCGATGGCGCCCTCGCTTTCGCCTCCGAGCTGAAGGCGATGCTCGAGCTGCCCGGCTTCTCGCGCCGGATCGATCCCCGGGCGATGTCCGCCTACCTCGCTTTCAACTCGATCCCCGCACCGCTGACCATCTTCGCCGAGGCACACAAGCTGCCGCCCGGATGCATGCTCGTCTGGCGGGATGGCAACGTTACCGAGAAGCGCTACGCCAGGGTTGGGCCGGTGCCGGGCGAGCGGCCCAGGGACGACTCCGCCGAGGCGCTCGCGGTCGAGTTGCGCGAGACGCTGCGGGACTCGGTGCGCGCTCACCTCGTCGCCGACGTCCCCGTCGGCGTGCTGCTCTCGGGCGGGGTCGACTCGACCGCGCTGACCGCGATGGCCGCGGAGGAGAGCGGCGAGGGCGTCAAGACCTTCTCGATCGGCTTCGAGGAGTCGGGCTTCGACGAGCTCGACCGGGCGCGGCTGGTCGCCGCGCGCTACCGCACCGACCACCACGAGCTCGTCCTGCGCCCGGACGCGGTCGAGTTGCTGCCGAAGCTGGTCGAGGCCTTCGATGAACCCTGCGGGGACTCCTCGGCTGTTCCCACCTACCTCGTCTCCCAGCTTGCCGCGGGCGAGGTCAAGGTCGCTCTCTCAGGGGAGGGTGGGGACGAGCTGTTCGGCGGCTACTACACCTACGTCGCCGATCTTCTCGCGCCGCGGCTGGGCCGGCTGGCCACGCTCGCCTCGCCGCTGATCGAGGCGCTGCCCAGCTCGAGCGGCAGGGTCAGCTTCGACTACAGAGCGAAGCGCTTCGCTCGCGGCGCCCACCTGCCCGCGCTCGAGCGCCACCACGCATGGAAGGAGATCTTCTCCCCCGAGCGCCGCACTGCCCTGCTCGGCGACCTCGCTCCGACCTGGGACCCGGTCGACGTCTACCGCGAGCGCTACGCGGAAACGCTCGGGGCCGAGCCGCTCGCCAGGCTGCAGGACGTCGACCTGGGGATCTACCTGGTCGACGACCTGCTGGTAAAGACGGACCGCTCCAGCATGGCCCACTCATTGGAGCTGCGCGTCCCCTTTCTCGATCAGCGGGTCGCCGAGCTCGCCTTCGCCCTACCGCGGCCGCTCAAAGTCCGCGGCTTTGCCAAGAAGCGCCTGCTGCGCCGGGCGCTGGCGCCGCTGCTGCCGAGGGAGGTCCTGCGCGGACGCAAGCAGGGCTTCTCGATCCCACTTGCCGCCTGGCTTCGCGGGCCCCTGGAGCCCTTCGCCCGCGAAGTGCTTGCGCCGGCGACGTTGGCCCGCCAGGGCTGCCTGGACCCGGCGGTGGTGACGCCGCTGATCGACGCCCACTGTGCGGGGCGGGAGGACCTCAGCCGTCAGCTCTGGGGGCTGATGGCGTTCACTCTCTGGTTCGATCGCTATGCCGCCTAGCCTCGAAGCGCTTCTCGCCCTGCTGCTTGCCGGATCGTTGGCCTGGCTGCTGGTGCCGTTCACCGACCGGTTTGCCCAGCGCATCGGCGCAATTGACCATCCGGACGACGAGCGCTCCCTGCACGAGGCGCCGACACCGAGCCTCGGCGGGCTAGCCATTCTCGCCGGCGTTCTTATCGCCGGGCTCGTCTTCCTGCCCTGGGACGGCGAGAGCCGCGCGATCCTCGCCGGCGCCCTGATCATCGCCGCCGTTGGCTTCCTCGACGACGTCTTCGAGCTTGGCGCAGCCGCCAAGATCGTCGGACAGACTGCGGCGGTGATCGTGCCGGTGGCGGCGGGCGTTTCCGTCGAGAGCTTCACCTTCCCGTTCCTCGGTGCCCTCGACCCGGGCTCGGTCGAACTGGTCTCACTGCCCTGGGGAGGAGCCGTCGATCTCGGCCAGCTCTGCACCGTGATCGGCATCGTCGCCGTGATCAACGTGATCAACCTGATCGATGGCGTCGACGGCCTCGCCGCCGGCGTCTGCCTGATCTCCGGCCTGACGCTCGCGATCGTCGCCCTCTCGCTCGACCGCAACGCCGCCGGCGTCCTCGCTGCGCTGACGGCCGGTGCGGCGGCCGGCTTCCTGCGCCACGGCTTCCCACCGGCCAGCACCTTCATGGGGGACACCGGCTCCAATCTGCTCGGCTACCTGCTCGGCGTCGTCGCCGTGCAGGGAGCGCTGAAGACGAACGCCGTCGTCGCCCTCTTTCTGCCGCTGATCGTCCTCGCCGTGCCGATTCTCGACACCGGGTTCGTCGTCGCCAAGCGGCTCAAGTACCGCCGCCCGATCTACCGCGCCGATCGCTGGCACTTCCACCATCGGATGACGAACATCGGCTTCTCGCAGCGGCGCACCCTGGCCTATTTGTACGGCTGGACGCTGGTCATGGCGGCGCTGGCGCTGGCGCTTCGCTTCGTCCCCTACAGCGACGACCACGGCCACTTCGATGCGCTCTGGACCGGGGTGATGGCGGCCTTCGGTCTGCTGGCGCTTGCCGCCAGCATCTACCTGGTCGACGTGCTCGAGATCCTCAAGCTGCGCCGGGCACGCCTGCGCCAGGTAACCGGCATCCGCCGTCGGGCGCAGGGCCCCGCTCTCGCCGCGGAGGAGGTCGACCGGGCGGTCGAACGAGAGCTGGAGACCGGAACCTTCCCGGCGATAGATCCGGAAACGGGGGAGTTCGAAGCGCTGCCGCCCGGCGACCAGAGGAGTTAGTAACAGGTTGTAACAAGCCTCACGAACTGGCTCTAGAAAGCGGATCGACGGCCTTTTCGGATATAGTCGACAGTCCGCCCGCCTTTACAGAGACGGGCGAATTTTATGTCTCCTCCCAAGTACGCCGACCTTGTGGTCCTCGCCGCCTCGCTCGCCGTTTTTTTGCTCGGCGGCCTGCCCATGCTCGGATTCGCGGTCGGCGCTGGTATCTGGCTCGTTCAGCGGGGAGTGCAGATCTTCGCCGAGCGCCTCGCCAACAAGGAACTGGCCGCGGGCAACAGGCAGCGGGCAATGGCAACGGTCGCCGTCTCCACGCTGGGTCGCGTCGGTCTGATGGCGACCGCGGTGCTGCTCGCCGGGATCGCCGAACGTGAGGCCGGTCTTGCCTCCGCGGTGCTGGTCCTGGTCCTCTTCACTGTTTCCTTCGCCGCCCAGGGAATCGCCCATCTCTTCCACGAAGGACCGGAAGTGGGCAAGGCATGAGCACCAAGGCCAAGGTCTTCATCGGTCTCGGGGTCTACTTCGCGGTCGCGATCCTGATGCTGCTGATCTTCGGCAGCAGCGGCAAAAACGAAGCCTTCCAGCCCCAGAACGAGTTCAAGCTCGAACCCTGGATCACGCTCGAACTCGCCGGCATCGACCTCAGCATCAACAAGGCGGTGCTCTACCTCGTCCTCGCCAGCGCCTTGACGATCCTCGTCATGGTCTGGATCTCGCGCCGCATGGAGCAGAAACCGAACCGGGTGCAGACCGCGATCGAGGTCGCCTACGACCTGACCAAGAACAACATCACCGGCGGCAACCTCGACACGGCGACGGCGATCCGCTGGTTCCCCTTCCTCGCCGCCCTCTTCTTCTGGATCTGGTTCTCGAACATGATCGGCTTCCTGCCGCTGCCGACCAACACCGAGCACGCGGTTGACGTCTTCGGCCTCGAGATCCCCTCGTTTGCGATCTACGCGGCGACCGCCAACCTCTCGATCCCGCTGGTGCTGACGCTGGTCGTCTGGATCTCCTACCACGTCGAAGGCGTGCGCTCGAAGGGCCTCGTCAAGTACCTGGCCAGCTGGCTGCCGCCCGGCTTGGAGGACATGAACCCGCTCGCCAAGGGCTTCATCTTCGCGATCGAGGCGATCTCGCATTTCGCCCGGCTGATCTCGCTCTCCGTGCGACTCTTCGCCAACATCCTCGCCGGCCACCTGCTGCTGCTCTTCATGGGCGGCGGGCTCGCGGTGCTGCTCGGCATCGCCGCACTCGGGGCGCTTACCTTCCCATTGGCCTTCTTCTTCTTCATCCTCGAGGTCGGCCTTATCGCCACCCTGCAGGCCTTCATCTTCTCGACCCTTACCGCTATCTACCTCGGCGGAGCCACCTCCGCCAGCCATTAGAAAAGGAGCGCTACCTCAATGGATCTGTCCCCAGTTGCCGCCGCGATTTCCGACGAAGGGATCGAATCGGCCGGTAAGGCGATCGCCCTCGGCGTCGGTGCAGGCCTAGGTTCGATCGGCGCCGGTATCGGCATCGGCATCATCTTCGGCAAGGAGATCGAGTCGGTCGCCCGTCAGCCGGAGATGAAAGACGAGCTGCAGAGCATCCGCTGGCTCGGCTTCGCGCTTACCGAGGCCGTGGCCTTCTACACCTTCATCTTCGGCCTGATCGCCTTCTTCCTCTAGGCCGATCGCGTGGAGCTCATCGCTGACATAGCGGCCTGGATACCCCTCGCGGCCGAGGCCGCGCACGGGGAGGAGGAAGGCGGCAGTTTCCTGGTCTCACCGGGCCTCGGCCTGATGATCTGGACGCTGGTCCTCTTCCTCTTCACGATGTGGGTGCTGAGCAGGGTCGCCTTCCCGAAGATTCAGGAGGCGCTCGACAAGCGCGCCCGGACGATCAGCGAGTCGATCGAGGCCGCCGAACGCCAGCGCAAGGAGTCCGACGAGTTGCTCGCCGAGTACCGCGAGCGCCTCAACGAGGCCCGCGAGCAGGCAGACGACATCATGGCCCGTGCCCGCAAAGCCGCCGAGACCGCTGAATCCGAGGCGAAAACAGCCGGCAACGAGAAGCGCGAGGAACTTGTCGCTGCCGCGAAACGGGACATCGAAGCCGAGACGCGGCGCTCGCTCGATCAGATCCGCAAGGAGGTCGCCGACCTCACCGTACTGGCGACCGAGAAAGTCACCCGCAAGGCCCTCAACGAGGAGGACCAGCGCCGTCTCGTCGAGGAGGCGCTCAGCGAGGTCGATTTCACCGCGCTTTCCGGAGCGGAGGAGTCGAGGAGCTGATGCAGGAAGCAGCTCGCGTATATGCCGAGGCCCTCTTCGACGTGGCCAAGGACAAGGGCAAGCTCGACGCGGTTCGCGACGAGCTGGGCCAGTTCGTCGACGCGGTCGACGGCAACCGCGAGCTGCAGGTCTTCTTCTTCAGTCCCTACTTCTCCTCGGCGGAGAAGGTGGGAGGGCTGAAGCGCGCCGTCTCGGGCGCCGATGCGGAGCTGCTCAACTTCCTCGAGCTGCTGATCGAGAAGCAGCGGATGCCGGAGATCTTCCGCATCCGCCGCCAGCTCGACGAGCTCTGGAAGCAGGAGAACAGGCGCATCGATGTGACCGTGACCAGCGCCGTCACGCTGGAACCGGCGGTGGTCGAGAAGGTCGGCGAGGAGATCGAGCGCCAGACCGGCCAGAAGGTCGATCTGTCCAGCCGCGTAGATGCAGAGATCCTCGGCGGCATCGTCTTGCAGGTCGGCAACAAGGTGCTCGACGCGAGCATCCGCAGTCGCTTGGAGAAACTTCGAAAGAGCGTCGCTCAAGCGGCGTAAGGAGGCGTAGAGCACCCCAATGGACATCAAGCCCGACGAGATCGCATCGATCCTTCGCGAGAGGATCGAGGGACTGGACACGGAATCGGCTGACCTTGCAGAGGTCGGCACCGTGCTCTCGGTCGCCGATGGGATCGCCCGCATCCACGGCCTCGACAACTGCATGGCCCTGGAGATGCTGGACCTGCCGCACGGCGTCACCGGCCTCGCCCTCAACCTCGAGGAGGACAACGTCGGCGCCGTCCTCTTCGGCGAGTGGGACAAGGTCGTCGAGGGCGACACGGTCAAGCGCACCGGCCACCTGCTGCGGATCCCGGTCGGCGACGAGCTGCTCGGCCGCATGGTCGACCCGCTCGGCCGCCCGCTCGACGACAAGGGCGAGGTGGCGACGACGCAGACCCGTCCGGCCGAGTTCAAGGCCCCGGGTGTCGTCCAGCGCCAGCCAGTCACCGAACCGGTGCAGACCGGGCTGATGTCGATCGACGGCATGATCCCGATCGGCCGCGGCCAGCGAGAGCTGATCATCGGCGA
>JBKPOV010000184.1:0-6481 GCA_046733315.1 Actinomycetota bacterium | reverse complement strand
CCACCACCGTGTCGGCGGCCTGAGCCGCGGTGACGCCGGGGCTGGCCGGCAGCGCCAGCGTCGCGATCCCGGAGCCGGCCTCGGCGAGCAAGCCGTCGGAGTGGCCGTGATAGGCGCCGGCGAACTTGACCACGATCTGACGGCCCGTGGCGGCGCGGGCAAGACGGATCGCGCTCATCGCCGCCTCGGTACCGGAGCTGGTCATGCGGACCATCTCGACGGAGGGGATCCGGACGACGACCTCCTCGGCCAGCTCGACCTCCGCCGCTGTGGCGGCGCCGAAGCTGGTCCCCCGCACGGCGGCGGACTCGACCGCCGCCAGCACGGCGGGATTGGCGTGGCCGAGGATCAGCGGCCCCCACGAGCCGACCCAGTCGACGTAGCGGTTGCCATCAACATCGACGAGCTCACACCCCTCGCCGCGCTCGACGAAGACCGGCTCACGCCCGATCTGCCGCATCGCCCGAACAGGGCTGTTAACTCCCCCCGGAAGAACCCTCACCGCCCGCTGGTACAGCTCGTGAGAACCCACGGTCTCGCTAAATGCCAGGGCCGGCAGGGGTGGAGCGTCTTGTACTTTTTCGGCAATTCCTTGCGGCGTCAGCAGGTGACTCTCCACCGAAAAAGTTAAGCGGAACCCCTGCCGGCCCTGGCATCACGAGTGTTCCGCTTCCCACGCCGCGTACTCCTCGGTGAAGTAATGGAGGCGGATCTTCTTGTACTCGGTCGAGGAGTAGAGCGTGGCCCGGTCATCGGGGCCCATGCCGCAGTCCGCGGCGATCGAGTCGAGGACTGCGTCGCACTCCTCCTTGGAGCGGCCGTGGGCCATCGTGAAGACGCTGTAGGGCCAATCCTCGTAAGTGGGGCGCTGGTAGCAGTGAGAGATGCCGCGGAAGGAGGCCATGCGGGCACCGGTCGCCATGATCTCGTCCTCGGGCACCTTCCAGACGCCCATCCCGTTGGCGGAGAAGCCGGCGCGGCGGTGGAAGAGGATCGCGGCGACGCGTCGCAGCAGCTTGCGCTCGACCATCCCGCCGAGGTGGGCGAGCAGCTCCTCGGTCGTCATCCCGACCTCGGCCGCGGCGTCGTCGTAGGGACGCTCGACCGCCTCCATCGGGCCCTGCAGGGCCCGGATGATGGCGATGTCGCGATCGTCATAGGGCTGCGCCTCGAGCTCGCGCGGTGGCGAAGCGTCGATCGCCGCGGCGAGGGCGTCCGTGCCCTTCTCCATCTCCAGGTTCATGTTGATCTTGAAGAGGGTCAGGGTCGGCAGCTGCCGCATCGACTCGGCGCCGGTCTCGCGCATCAGCACGTCGAGCGTGCCGGCGAGGCCGAGCTCGGAATCGGGCGGCGTAGCGATCGTGAACCAGAGGTTGAAGTCGTGGGTGCGCAGGTAGTTGTGTGAGACGCCGGGGTGGGAGTTGACGACCTGCGCAGCGCGGTGGGGATGCTCGCTGTCGACCTTGGCGGCGACCAGCATCGACTCGTAGCCGAGCGCTCGGGTATCGAAGATCGGCGTGATCTCGCGGATGATCCGCTCGTCCAGCAGGCGCTGAGTGCGAACGAGAACGTCATCGAGCTCCAGCTCGGCCTCGGAAGCGACGAGGGCGAAGGGCTCGGGGTCGAGCGGGAAGCTCGACTGCAGCAGGTTCATCAGCCGCTTGTCGGTCTCATCGAGCGGGATCGCGGCGCCGTCCTTGCGCGAGCGCGCCTTCGACTGCGGGACCTTTACCGAAGCCACGCGGCGGCCTCCTTGGCGTAGTAGGTGACGATCGCGTCGGCGCCGGCGCGGCGGATCGAGGTGAGCGTCTCCAGCACGGCGGCGCGCTCGTCGATCCAGCCCTGCTCGGCGGCGGCCTTCAGCATCGAGTACTCGCCGGAGACGTGGTAGGCGGCCAGCGGAGCGCCGGTCGCGTCCTTGACCTGGCGGACGACGTCGAGGTAGGGAGTGGCGGGCTTGACCATCAGCATGTCGGCGCCCTCCTCGAGATCCAGTTCAGCCTCGCGAACCGCTTCGCCGGCGTTGGCGGGATCCATCTGGTAGCCGCGCCGATCGCCGAACTCGGGAGTCGACTCGGCTGCGTCGCGGAAGGGACCGTAGAAGGCGGAAGCGTACTTGGCGCTGTAGGCGACGATCGGCACGCCGGCGTGACCCTCCTCGTCGAGCTGATGGCGAATCGTGCCGACCCGTCCATCCATCATGTCGCTGGGGGCGACCGCGTCGGCGCCAGCCTCAGCGTGGGAGATCGCGATTTTGGCCAGCAGCTCGACGGTGATGTCGTTGTCGACCTCGCCGTCGCGGACGAAGCCGCAGTGGCCGTGCGAGGTGTACTCGCAGAGGCAGACGTCGGTGATCACCGTGAGGTCGGGGTGGGCCTCCTTGAGCGCCCGTACCGCCATCTGCACGACGCCCTCGTCGTCGTAGGCGCCCGAGCCGGACTCGTCCTTGGCGGCCGGGATGCCGAAAAGCAGGACTGTGCCGACGCCGGCGGTGGCGATCTCGGTGGCCTCGGCGACTAGCTCGGAGATCGAGAAGCGCTCTATGCCGGGCATCGAGTCGACGTTCTCGCGAACGTTCTCGCCGGCTACTACGAACAATGGTTGGATCAGGTGCGCAGGGGCCAGGTTCGTCTCGCGAACCAAACCCCGCAACGACTCCGTGCGCCGAAGGCGGCGCATGCGTGTGGCGGGAAACGGCATTCAAAGCCGAGTTTAGGGGAGGAGGGACGGAAGACCCCTGCCCGGACGCACGGCTGCGCCGCGCTTGAGTGTCCGGGCAGGGGTCTTCCGTCCCTCACCACAAGCTCCAGATAATCGACCGACTCAAGCCATCACTAACAAACCGATTTCCCACCGCGGATAGCTTTCGCTGGCATGGATGCGGGGACAGGGACCGGCGTGGCTGTGATTGAGGCGAGCGGGCTGGTCAAACGCTTCCGGGAGCGGGAAGCTCTGCGGGGGGTTGAT
Source organism: Actinomycetota bacterium (assembly GCA_046733315.1). GTDB lineage: Bacteria > Actinomycetota > Thermoleophilia > Solirubrobacterales > 70-9 > VRUE01. The sequence goes on along the minus strand of JBKPOV010000184.1, from coordinate 3,514 downwards.
TTCGAGGCTGCGGCTGGGGAGCTGGTGGCTGTTATCGGGCCCAACGGGGCGGGGAAGACGACGTTGTTGTCGATTCTGGCCGGGATATCCAAGCCCGATGAGGGTGAGGTGCGTGTGCCGCAGGGGGAGGTTGGGTGGGTGCCTCAGCAGGCGGCTCTATATAGGCGGCTGACTGTGGAGGAGAACCTGCTGTTGTTTGCGCGGCTGGAGAAGCATTCGGATCCGCGCGCTTCAGTTGATGAGATGTTGGAGCTGACGGGGCTCGGGGAGCGGCGGGGGGAGATCGTGGCGCGGTTGTCGGGGGGCAACCAGCAGCGGATCAATATTGCGATTGGGTTGCTGGCGCGACCGTCGGTCTTGTTGCTGGATGAGCCGAGCGTGGGGCTTGATCCGCGCCAGCGGGCGCGGTTGTGGGAGTTCGTCGCGGCCCTGGCAGCGGATCGGGGGACGACGGTGATCTTCTCCACCCACGACATCCAGGAGGCCGAGCGCTACGGCAAGCGGCTGCTCGTACTCGCCGATGGCGAGGCGCTCTTCGACGGTTCGGCCGAGGGGCTGCGCGGGGCGGTGCGCCGTGAGGCGGCCGAGGCGGCTGATCAGGACTTCGAGACAGCCTTCGTCGCTTTCCTCCACCACCGGGGGCACTGATGCGCTGGCTGCTGCTCAAGGACCTGCAGATCCTCCGCCGCTCTCCTCTCCAAGCCTTCCTGCTGGTCGCCTATCCCGTGCTGATCGCGGTCCTTGTCGGCTTCGCGATCTCGCGCTCTCCGGACAAGCCGCGGGTCGCGTTTCTCAACGAGGTCCCCTCGGAATCGCGGGTCTCCGTCGGCACGACAGCGCTGCCCAAGATCGGCGTCGACGAGCGCATCTGCGGTCGGGTCGAGTGCGTTCGGGTGAAGAGCCGTGCCGAAGCGCTCGACGAGGTGCGCTCTGGCGACGTGCTGGCGGCGCTGATCCTGCCCGCCGATCTGGTCGACCGGATCAACTCGCTTTCGACGCCGAACCCCAGCACTCCGGAAGTCGAGGTGATCGTCAACGAGGACGATCCGGTCAAGGCACGGCTGGTCAACGACCGGATCAACTCGCTGCTGACCCAGGCCAACCTCGTGATCGCCCGGCGCATCGCGCATGAAGGCGGCAAATTCGTCGGGCTCGTCGTCCGCGGTGGCGAGTTCACCGTGCTCGGCCAGTCGATTCCGATACTCGGCCTGGGAAACACGGCGCGCATCCTGCACGCCGTGCGGGCTTCGATGCCGGCCGGAGCGCTGCGCGATTCGCTCGACCAGGTGATCCAGTTCACCGGCCTCACCCGCAGCAACCTCGGCACCGCCGGAACGCTGCTGAGCCGTCTCAGCCAGCCGATCGCGGTCGACAAGCAGGTCGTCAACGCCTCCACCCCGCCGCTCGAAGTCTTCGCGATCGCCGTCGCCGCAACCTTCACCCTCGCCTTCGTGACCGTCCTGCTGGTCGCCGGGTCGCTGGCGCTGGAGCGGGAGGAGAACGCCTTCCCGCGCCTCACCCGAGGCCTGGTGTCGCGCTCGGCGCTGCTCACCGAGAAGGTCGCGCTGGGGCTTGCCGTCGGCCTTGTCGTGACGCTGCTGATGCTTGCCGGCCTCGCCCTCTTCGTGCCCTTGCACTGGGGTCGCTTCGGGCTATGGCTGCTGGCGATCGGCGGCGGAGGGGCCGCACTGGGCGCGGCCGGGGCGGCCCTCGGGGCAGCTGCGCGAGAGGTGCGAGCGGTCTCGCTGCTGGCCTTCATGGTCACCTTGCCTGTCGCCTTCCTCTCGCTGATCCCCTCCGGAACGGTCGGCCCGGCGCTGTACGACACGATCAAAGTGATCACGGCGCTCTTCCCTTTCAAGCCGGCGCTGCAGGCGATGACCGCCGCGCTCGATCCCGCCGGGCCCAGCATCGGCCTCGCGCTTCTTCACTTGGCGGTCCTGATCGTCGCCTACGGCCTGCTCGCCCGCCTGGCCCTGCGCCGCTTCAACGCAGTTTGAGCGGTCGTCGCTGTAGCTGGGCAGAACGTGCCTGGGAAAGGCCCGGGTCGGTGACGTTGGCGAGGACGAAGGACTCAATGGTGTCATCTGGGCAGAGGACGGCCCTCAGCCGCTCGATCAGCTCGGGCTCGCTGGCCGCCGCGAAGCACCGGCCGCTCGCCTGCACCGCCGAGAGCGCCACCTCGGAACCGTCGAGGAGCAGGCAGCCGTGGCGGCTCAGGTACGCGGAGGGGTCGACGATCGTCTCGTCATCGACCCGGCAGACGGCTCCCTCCATCGTCGCCGCCTCGTAGTTGGGCTCGGTCGCGGAAACGAGGCCGACCTGGGCGCTGGTCATGTAGACGACGTGGATCCGCGCCTTCGTCCCGGGACTCCGCTGCAGGGTCGCGGGAATGGCGCCGTAGGGCGAGATGTGGGCCGAGTAGACGACGTCGAAGTCGTCGAGCCAACCCGGCACGACAAGTACCGGCTGGTCGCTCAGGGCCAGCTTGCGGGCGAGGACTTCGGGTGAGGCATTCGAGCCGTAGGCCAGCATCGGGGTTCGCTCCTCGAGCTCGATCTGGAGCTCGGCCGGGTCGAGCGTCTGATGGCCGAGCTGGATGAAGGGCCGCCACGGTGCCGCGTACGGGTAGCCCATCGCGCGCTCCACCACGTCGCTTCGCTCGTTCACCCTGCACACCCTTTCGCAATTGCGTAGCTAGGGTCAGGCGACCATGAAGGTGCTCTTCATTGGCGATGTGGTCGGGGGGCCAGGCCGCCGCGGGCTTGCCGCGGCGATGCCAGCGCTTCGCGAGCGCTATGCCCCCGAGATGGTCATCGTCAATGGCGAGAACTCCGCCGGCGGGATGGGAATCACCGAGAAGACAGCCAAAGCGATCTTCGACGCCGGCGCCGACGTGATCACCACCGGCAACCACGTCTACCGCCACCGCGAGGTCTACGGCTTCCTCAATCGAAGCGATCAAGTGATCCGTCCCGCCAACTATCCCTACGCCAATCCCGGCCGCGGCTACACCGTCGTCGAGGTCGGCGGCAGGCGCGCCGGAGTGATCAACCTCAGCGGCGCCATCGGCCTGCGCGTCGCCCGCTCTCCCTTTCACGAGGTCGACAACATCCTCGAGAAGATCAAGTGCGACTTCGTCCTCGTCGACTTCCACGCCGAGGTGACCAGCGAGAAGGTGGCGATGGGCTGGCACCTCGACGGGCGCGTCGCCGGGGTGCTGGGCACCCACACGCATGTACCGACGGCGGATGCGCGGGTGCTGCCCCAGGGCACCGCCTTCATCTCCGACGTCGGGATGACGGGGTCGAGGACCAGCGTGCTGGGGGTGAAACCGGAGCTGATCTTGGAGTCGATGATCACTCAGATGCCGGTTAAGTTCGAGACTGCGGATGAGGACGTGTGGGTGATGGGGGCGGTGGTCGATGTGAACGACGCGGGGCTGGCTGACTCGATTGAGCCTGTGATGGTGCCGGCGCCCGCCGGGTCCTAGTAGGTCGGAGCGGCCGTCAGG
>JBKPOV010000183.1:0-7435 GCA_046733315.1 Actinomycetota bacterium | reverse complement strand
AGGTGGCACCGCAGATGACGACTTTGCCGAACGGCTTGCAGACGAAGACCGAGGTCGGGAAGGTCGCCTGGCCGACGTGCTCGAAGACGATGTCGGGGGCGTCGCCGAGGATCTCCTTGACCCGCTTGGCGAAGCCGCGGGACGCCTTAAAGCGCTCCTTGTCGGCGGCCTTGTCGGCCAGGTTCTCCGGCGTGCGCATCATCTCGCCGAACTCGTCGCGGTCGATGTAGTCGACCGCGCCGAGCTGCTTGACCAGCTCGCCCTTCTCGGCCGAGGAGACAACGCCAACCGCGTTGGCGCCGGCGACCCGGCAGAGCTGCGTGGCAAAGACACCGAGGCCACCGGCCGCGCCCCAAATGAGGACGTTGTGGCCGGCCTGCAGCTTGCACTGGTCGATCAGCATCCGGTAGGCGGCGAAGTAGCCGACGCCGTAGGAGGCGGTCTCCGTCCAGGAGAGGTTGCGCGGCCGCGGCAGCAGCTGCTGCGCCTGCACCTTGCAGAACTGGGCCAGCCCGCCCCAGGTGGTCTCATATCCCCAGGCCTTTTGGCTCGGCGCCGCCATCGGGTCGAGGCCGTGCACCTCGATGTCCTCGTAGGAGGCGTAGTTGCCGTGCACGACCACCTCGTCGCCGGGCTTCCAGCGGGTCACGCCCTCGCCCACTTTCCAGACGATCCCCGAGGCGTCGGAGCCGCCGATGTGGTGGCCGTACTCGGGGTGATCGCCGTAGCCGAAGACCGAGACCGGCTTGCCCAGCGCCGCCCAGACGCCATTGAAGTTGACCCCTGCCCCCATCACCCGCACGATCACTTCGAAGGCGCCCGGCTCGGGCACCTCGATCTGCTCGAGCTGGAAGGCCTTGGTCGGCTCCCCCTCACGCTCCTGGCGAATCACCCAGGCGGCCATCGTCTCCGGCAGCTCTCCCGGCCCGACGTCCAGCTTCGCGACAGCACTTGCCTCAACGGCCATCTCACACCCCCCGTGACGGCTTTTGCGCGGCGACGAACTGGCCGCGCCTGATCACCCGCTGCTCGATGTCCCGCAACCCGTGCTCCCGCAGGGCGCCGGTCAGCTCGTCCCTGCCGAAGATCGTCATTCCACCCCGTGGCCGACGCGGCCGCTCCCGGCGCGCGCAGCTGGCGAGGACGACTAGGCGCCCGCCAGGGGCGAGAACCCGCACCATCTCGCCCAGCGCGACCATCGGCTCGTCGATCATGTGGATCACGCCGGCGCTGCAGGCGCGGTCAAACGACTCGTCTTCGAAGGGCAGGGCGCAGGCGTCGCCGCGCAGGTAGGCGAGGTTCTCCCCGCCGCCCCGCTTTGCCGCCGCCGCGACCATCGCCTCGGACGCGTCGAGGCCGATCGTCAGGCCGTCGGCGGCAGCGCGCGCAAGCTCACGGGTGTAGTTGCCGGTGCCGCAGCCGACGTCGATCACCTGATCGCCCTCACGGACGCCGAGCATCTCCAGCGCGATGCGCCGCTCGACGGCGATGCCGGGACCGGAGAGGCCGACGAAGAAGCGTGAGACCGCCGGCCTCCACACCCGTTCATAGACGGCCGGCAGCGCCTTGCTGCGGAATATCTGCTGGCCCCTGTGAGGGCCGATCGGATCACGCTCCCCGAGCACGTCCAGGTAGTCGCCTTCCACGTTTATCGAGTCGCTTGACCTCAACAGGCCAGCGGCCTGAACAACAGCGCTCATCGCACACCCCCACCTCTCGCGTTGACCAGTTCCCTCCCGAACACCTCTTCGATGGCCGCCGCGGTGCTGCTCGCGTGGTCGGTCATCATCGTGAAGTGGTTCCCCTCCGCCTCAACCGGCGTGTGGGGCAGCTCCCATGCCACCCGCCAGGAATCGGAGTCGGTCTCCCAGGCGGGCTCGCTGGCCCGGACCAAGACCGTCCTTGCCTCAACCGCGGGCACCTCCCACTCGCCGAAGGCGCGCCGGTAGGCGCCCATCGCGAGCAGGCGCGCATCGTCGAGACTCGCCCCCGCCCCGTCCGCGCCGCCGGCAACCGCCAACATCAGCGGCAGCATCCGGCCCAGGAGGGGCGACTGCGGCTGGTAGGTGTCGAGCAGAAGCACGGCTGCGACCGGCTCGCCCGCGTCCTCGAGGTGGGCGGCGACGGCCTGTGCCAGCAAGCCCCCAGAAGAGTGCCCCCCGAGGATCAGGCCTTGGCCGAGGCCGATCTCGCGAACCGCCTCGGCGAGCGTCGCGATTGCCGCCTCGGCGCTCTGCGGCAGCGCCTCGCCCGGCCCGAAGCCGGGCAGCGAGAGGCTGAACACGGCGTGGTCTGCGGCCAGCTCGCGCGCCAACCTCACGTACTCGTGGACGCCGGACATCGGGCCGAGCGAGGGCAAGAGGACGAGCGCGGACTCCGGCGGGCCGTCGGCCAGGCGCACGGGCCGCGCCCGCCAGTCGCTCTGCCCCGGGGAAGCAAAGCCCCGACGAAAGCGCGACGCCTGAGTGAGCAGCTCGACGAAGTCTTCGAGGGCGCCGTCGGCGCGCGCCTGCTCGAGCAGCGAGGACAAGGAGACGTCGCCGGGGTGGCCGCTGGCAAGCTCGTCCGCATCGCCGGCAGACTCGCCGAGGTGCTCGAGCACGTAGTGGGCGACAGCGGCGAGCGTCGGGTGGTCGGTGAGGGCGAGGATCGAGACCTGCACGCCGGTCGCTGCGGCGATGCGGTTGCGCAGCTCAACCGTGCCGAGCGAGTCGAGCCCCAGTTCCTGCAGGACGAGGTCTGGGTCGACATCGGCGGCCGACTGGTGCCCGAGGACGGTGGCCGCCTCTCCCCGAACCAGCTCGAACACCAGCTTCTGGCGCTCGTCCTCCCCGAGGCCCTCGAGGCGCTTGCGCAGCGCGCCGTGCTCGCCGGCCGACGCGGGCACTCGCACCAGGCCGCGAAGGATTGCGGGGAGCATTCCCGCGGCCGCCTGGTCCCGCAATGGGGCCACGCGCAGGCCGACCGGGGCGAGCAGCGGCACGCCGCTGGCGCGGGCGGCATCGAACAGCTCCAGGCCCTGATCTCCCGTGAACGGAACGAAACCGGAGCGCTCCAGCCTGGTGCGGTCGACCTCATCGAGCGAGTCGATCAGGCTCGTGTCCTGCGCCCACCCGCCCCAAGCCATCGAGGTCGCGGGCAGACCCTGGGCGTGGCGGTGGGCCGCGAGGGCGTCGAGGAAGGCGTTGGCGGCGGCGTAGTTGGCCTGGGCGGCGCCGCCGAGCAGGCCAGCGACGGATGAGAAGAGCAGGAACTGGGAGACGCCGAGGTCCCGGGTCAGCTCGTGCAGGCTCCAGGCAGCATCAACCTTGGGGCGCATGACGCGGTCGAGTCGCTCGGCATCGAGCGACTCGACGACGCCGTTGTCGAGCACCGCGGCCGAGTGAACGACCATCGCCAGCGGGCGCTCGGCGGGAATCGCGGCGAGAACCGCCTGCAGCTGCTCGCGGTCGGTGACGTCGCAGGCCGCAACCGTCGTCTCCGCGCCCAGATGGCGCAGCTCGGCGACCAGCTCGACGGCACCCTCCGTCTCGGCGCCGCGGCGACTGAGGAGGAGCAGGTGGCGGGCGCCGTGCTCGGCGGCGAGGTGGCGCGCCACGGCGGCGCCGATGCCGGTCAGCCCACCGGTGACGAGCACGGTCGCGGCGGGGTCGAGGGGTGCCGGCGTCGCGCCGAGGTCGCCAGCCCCCGGGCGGGCGAGGCGCGGCGCCAGGACCTTCCCCTCCCGGATCGCGAGCTGCGGCTCGGCGGCGCCAGCGGCGAGGGCCAGCGCCAGAGTCGCGGGCGCAACCTCGCCCGCGTCGCAGTCGAGCAAGGCGAAACGCCCGCGATGCTCGCTGGCGGCGCTGTGGAAGAGGCCCCAAAGCGGCGCGGCGAGCAGGTCGGGGTCGTTGCCGGCGCTGGCGACCGCCCGCCTCGTGAGCACGGTGAGCCGCGCCCCGCTGAGAGCGTCGGCCGCGAGCCAGGCCTGGGCAAGGTCTAGCCCCGCACGGGCGCCGGCGCGGGCGCCCGCCGGGAGGCCCTCACCCTCACCGCTTCCCGGCAGCGGTTCGACCAGGACCACGTCCGGCACCTGGGCGCCGTCGCCGACCGCCTCCCGCAGCGCCGCGAGGTCGGCGTAGCGCTCTCCATCGATCCCTTGCAGGTCAACCTTGCCCAGGATCGCGATACCGGGGCGCCCGGTCCCGGCCGGCGCCTCCTCGATCGCCGTCCACTCGAGCTCGAAGAGCGACTGCCGCAGGCGCGCGGCGGAGACCTGTCCCGGCGCCAGGGGCTCGCCGGCGAGCGACTCGACCACGAGCGCCGGCTCGCCAAGCTCATCGCAGGCGACGAGCCGCGTGCCCTCCTCGCCCCTCGAGACCCGTACCCGCAGCGTCGTCGCGGGCCGCTCGGCGACGCGGACGCCGCGCCAGCGCGTCGGCATCACCGCCTCGCCGTCAGTCTCCCCCGCCAGCTGCAGGGCAGCTTGGGCCGCGCCGTCGAGCAGGGCGGGATGGATGCCGAAGCGTGCGTCCTCACCCTCCTCCGACTCGCCGAGCGCGACCTCGGCGAAGAGGTCGTCGCCGCTGCGCCAGGCGGCTCGCAGGCAACGCATCGCGGAGCGGTGCTCGACGCCGGCCTCGGCGAGCCGGTCGTAGGCGAGCTCAGGAGCGATCGCCTCGGCATCCTCTGGCGGCCAGGCCGCGGTGGCGAAGGCAGCGTCCTCGGCGCCGAGCTCGGGACCGCCCGCGGCCAGGGTGCCGGCGGCATGCCGCGTCCACGCCTCGCCTACCTCGGCCTCGGCCTGAGCTCGTGAGTGGATGGCGAGCTCGCGGCGCCCGTCAGACAGCGGCTCGCCGATGCTGACGCGCAACTGCACGGCCTCGGCATCGAGCATGGCGAGCGGTGCCTCGACCACGAGCTCCTCGATCGCGGCCGCGCCGATCGCCCGCGCCGCCGTCAGGCCGAGCTCGACGTAGGCGGCGGCGGGCAGGACGACCTCACCAAGGACGGTGTGGTCGGTGAGCCACGGCGCGCTGGCAGCGGAGATGCGCCCGGCGAGTTGCAGTCCCTCTCCTGCCGGGAAGTCGATCGCGGCCGCGAGCAGCGGATGATCGGCCTCGCCGAGGCCGGCACCGTCGACTTTGCCCGCGGAGACTTTGTCCTCGAGCCAGTAACGCTTGCGCTGGAACGGGTAGGTGGGCAGCCTCGCCGACCGGGCGCCAGTGCCGGCGAAGAACGACTCCCAGCGCACCTCGGCGCCAGCCGCCCAAGCCTCACCCAGCGACCGCGCGAAGCGCTCCGGGCCACCCTCGCCGCGACGCAGGGTGTCCAGCACCGCCGCTTCCGTCGCCGGTCCCTCGGCGGACTCGACGATCTCTCGCAGGCCGAAGCCGAGCACGGGATGCGGGCTGACCTCGAGCAGCGCCCGGCAGCCGCGCTCGAGCAGACCGCGCACAACTGGCTCGAAGAGGACGGTGCGGCGCGCGTTCTCATACCAATACTCGGCGTCGAGGCGGGCGGTGTCGAGGACCTCACCAGTGACCGTCGAGTGAAAGGGCGTCTCGCCGCTGCGCGGCTCGATCGGCGCCAGCGCCTCGAGCAGCTCCTCGCGCAGCGTCTCGACCTGGGCGGAGTGGGACGCGATCACCGCGCCCGGAACCTTCTTGGCCCGTACGCCCTCCGCAGCGCACTCGGCGACCAGCTCATCGATCGGTTCGACCTCCCCTGAGACGACCGTGGAGAGGGCGCCGTTGATCGCCGCCACCTCGACCCTGCCGCCGTAGCGCTCGAGCATGGGTTCCAGCCTCGCGGCGGGGAGGCCGAGCGAGGCCATCGTGCCGCCGCCCAACAGCTTGTGCTGGATCCGGTTGCGAAGCACGGCGACGCGGGCGGCGTCCTCGAGCGATAGCCCGCCAGCGATGTGGGCGGCGACTACCTCGCCCTGCGAGTGGCCGACGACCGCGGCGGGCTCAACCCCAGAGGCGATCCACAGCCTCGCCAGCGCGATCGAGATCGCAAAGAGAACGCGCGGGCCCGCCTCGGTGTCATCGAGCGTTGGCGCCCCCGGCGCCTGGCGCAGCACATCCGCAACCGACCACTCCTGGTATGCCGAGAGCGCCTCCTCGCAGCGGCTGAGCTCAGCGGCGAAGACCGGCGAGGCGTCGAGTAGCTCGGCGGCCATCCCCTCCCACTGGGAGCCCCAGCCGGGGAAGAGGAAGGCGGCGCGAGCCTCCGCTCTAGTACTGCGGCGGCAGACACCGTCCGCTTCGCCGCCCGACGCCAGGGCGGAGAGCCGCTGGCTCAGCTCAGCGCGATCAGCCACGACCACGGCGGCACGCTGGCTGAAGCGAGGTCGCTCCAGAGCGAGGGAGCGGGCAACGTCGAGCGGCTCGAGGCCGGGATCCGCCTCGACGCGGGCGGCCAGGTTTTGCGCCGCCTGGCGCAGGGCGAACTCCGTCTTCGCCGAGAGCACGAGCGGCACGACACCCCGCAGCGGGGGCCGCTGTTCGTCCTCGGCTCCCTCGCCCTCGTCTGCCGGGGGGGCCGGCAGAGCGGGCTCCCCCGTCGACGGCGCTTCCTCGACGATGACGTGGACGTTGGTGCCGCTCAGCCCGAAGGAGGAGACGCCGGCGCGGCGCGGGCGCCCATTCGCGACCCAGGGCTGGGCCTCCGTGAGCAACTCGATCGCGCCCGAGCTCCAGTCGACGCTGGTCGAAGGCTGGTTGACGTGGAGCGTCTTCGGCAGCACGCCAGTGCGGAGCGCCATGACCGCCTTGATCACCCCCGCGACCCCGGCGGCGGCGGCTGCGTGGCCGATGTTCGACTTGATCGAACCGAGCTTCAGGGGGGCCTCGCGCCCTTTGCCGTAGGTGCCGAAGAGGGCGCCGGCCTCGATTGGGTCGCCAAGCGGAGTGCCGGTTCCGTGCGCCTCGACCGCGTCTACGTCGGCAGGCCCCAGGCCAGCATTCGCCAACGCCTGGCGGATCACCCGCTCCTGCGCGGGGCCGTTGGGGGCGGCAAGGCCGTTGGAGGCGCCGTCTTGATTGACGGCGGAGCCGCGGATGACCGCCAGCACCTCGCGGCCGTTTGCCCGCGCGTCCTGCAGTCGCTCTAGCAGCAGCACCCCTACGCCCTCGGAGAAGCCGGTGCCGTCGGCGGCCTCGGCGAATGCCTTACAGCGCGCGTCGGGGGCAATCCCCCGCTGTCGGTTGACGTCGATGAAACCAACCGGCGTCGACAGCACCGCGACGCCACCGGCAAGCGCAAGCCGGCACTCCCCGCCGCGGAGCGCCTGCACCGCCAGGTGCAGGGCGACGAGCGAGGATGAGCAGGCGGTGTCGATCGTCATCGCCGGACCCTCGAAGCCGTACGTGTAAGAGACGCGCCCGGAGAGGATGCGCGAGGAGCCGCCCGACCTCAGCGGTCCGAGGCCGGGGGGCGCCCCGGCCTGGTG
>JBKPOV010000182.1:0-7261 GCA_046733315.1 Actinomycetota bacterium | reverse complement strand
GCTCGAGGTAGTTGACGACCTCGAGCAGGGAGAAGCCGAGCACGGCCTGGATCAGGAGGAAGGGCAGGACAACAGGGCCGAAGACGGCCGCCAGCACGACGAAGAGGCCGACCGTCATCGCCCAGGCGCCGAGGATGTCGTTGTGCAGGCTCCAGTGCGACTTGCCCATGCGGTCGAGCCGGGCGCACTCGATGCCCCAGGCCGAGCTGAGGCTGCCGGCGACGGTGCGCGGCAGGAAGGCCCAGAAGCTCTCCCCCAGCCGCGAGCTGGCCGGGTCCTCGGGGGTGGCGACGCGGACGTGATGGCCGCGGTTGTGCTCGATGAAGAAGTGGCCGTAGCCGGTCTGGGCCAGGGCGATGCGGCTCAGCCAACGCTCCATGTTGTCGCGCTTGTGGCCGAGCTCGTGGGCGGTGTTGATCGCGATGCCGCCGACCACGCCCATCGTCAGGGCCAGGCCGAGGCTCTCCAGAACGGAGAGATCGCCGCTCGCCCAAAGCCAGCAGGCGAAGACGAGGCCGGCGTACTGGACCGGGATGAAGAGATAGGTGCACCAGCGGTAGTAACGATCCTGCTCAAGCCACTTGAGGATGCTGTCGGGCGGGTTACTCGGGTCCACCCCGATCGCGATGTCGAGCAGCGGGAAGACGATGAAGACGAGCAGCGGCCCGAAGAACCAGAAGCCGTCGAAGCCCGTTACTTCAACGCTGGCCCAGGCGATGAACGGAGCGAAGGGAATGACCAGGCCAAGCAGCCATGCGTAGCGCTTGCCGTCACGCCAGGTGGCCGGATTGAGCTCGATCTCCGGCCCGTGGTCATGGCTATGCGCCGCTGCCTCCATCGCATCCTCCTTGTCAAATCCCCAGTTAGCGTCCCTGTGATTGACAGACTAGCGATTTTTGTCAACTGACGCAACATGTTCGGAAATTTCGTCAATAGACGCCCGCGAAAACCAAGCAGATCAAGGACGCAGGGAGCGTGGCGTGCTTCTGCACGCGAGCGACCGAGGACGCCGATATGCGCCGGTTTGCAGCGGGCCGCCAACAGCTACACTCCCCCACCGTGTACACGTTCTTGGGCTTCCTGCAGGTAATCATCAGCGGCGTGCTGATCTTCTTGATCCTGCTGCACTCCGGCAAAGACACCGGCCTCTCCGGCGCCTTCGGCATCGGCGGTGGCGGCAGCTCCTTTGGCGGTGGTTCGATGGTCGAGCGCAACCTCGACCGGGCGACGATCTTCTTCGCCGTGCTGTTCGTGCTGAATACGCTCGTACTGCTGAAGATCTAGACGCGCTCGGGGGCCTTGCGGCTGCCGTTAGCGCTCGCTCCGTTGCCGGAGTCGAGGATCGCGACAGCCTCGCTGCGCAGCTCGGCGTCGAGCAGGGCGAAGTCCTCATCGGAGAGCTTGCCGGCTGCGTGATCGAGCTCGGCGTCGCGAATCTCGCGGTACTTCGCTTCCTTCAGCGCCTCGAGCTCGGTGTTGGGAGCGGGGAGACGACGGCTGCGGCGGGTTGGCCAGATCGCGATCAGGGCTCCGGCTAGCGCGATCAGGCCGCCGATCCACATCCAGGTGACGAGCGGGTTGACGATGACGCGGAAGGTGACGAGCGCGTCATCCCGGAGGTAGCTCCTGGCGATCCGCTCGGCGGTCGCCGTCTGCAGGCCCTCAATTGTCTGGGCCGCCGACGGCCGCAAACTCGGGTTGGCTGCCGCGGCGCGCATCAGGTTCGCGACCGCCCCGCACTCCGCCGGCGTCCCGGGCTCGCCGCGGACGCAGGCGCGGAAGCCCGCATCGGCGGCGCGCACGCGGCGCTGCACTGCGCTGATATCGGGGGCCGGCGAGATCCAGAAGTCGTTGGCGATGCCGGCATTGAGACCCACCTCGCTTGTCGCCTCACCATCGAAGAAATTCGAAATCGTGCCCCCGATGACGCCCGTTGGCCGGTAGAAGCGGCGGCTCGGGTGCAGGGCCGTTGGCTTCCCTCGCCCCTCCCGTACCGCCACCACGGAACCAAAGGTGAACTTGTCTTTGTCGACTGCAACCGTCGGCCGCACATAGGTGACGGTGCGGCCGTCGACCTCGGCGCTCTCCCCCGGCCGCAGCTCGATGTCGCGGTTGGTCTGGAAGCTGGAGGAGGCGGCGATCCCGATCAGCAGCACGGCGATGCCGGCGTGGACGATGTAGCCGCCGTAACGCCGCCGATTACGGGAGACGACGCCGACGAAGGCCGAGGCCATCGAGCCCCCCGCGAGCGAGCGCCGCGCCGCCGCGCCGCGCCAGAACTCCTGCGCGAGGCCGACCAGCGAAAAGGCAGCGAAGGCGAAGAGCGCAAAGGCCCAGGGCTTGTGCAGCGCGTCGCTGAACAACACGAGCACGACCGCCACCGCGGCGGCCGCTAGCGAGGGCATGAGGAAGACCCGCTTCGCCGTCGCCCAGCTGACCCGGCGCCAGGCGAGCAGCGGGCCGATGCCGGTGAAGAGGACGAGCAGGATCGCCAGCGGGGTCGTGTAGCGGTCGAACCAGGGGGCCGCCAGGGAAGACTTCGTGCCGGTGAACAGTTCCGAGATCAGCGGGAAGAAGGTGCCCCAGAAGATCGTCGCGCAGAGCGCCACCAGCAGCAGGTTGTTGACGACGAAGACCGCCTCACGCGAGGCCAGCGAGTCGATCCGCTTCTCCGAGCGCAGGTCGCCGAGGCGGGAGACGATCAGCGCGGTGGAGCCAATCAGCACCGCCGCGATCAGGCCGAGGATGTAGGGGCCGACAGTGCTGTCGCCGAAGGCGTGGATCGATTGCAGCACGCCGGAGCGGACGAGGAAGGTGCCGAGGAGCGCCAGCGAGAAGGTGGCGACGATCAGGCAGGCGTTCCAGACCTTCAACATGCCGCGCTTCTCCTGGACCATGATCGAGTGCAGGAAGGCGGTGCCGATCAGCCAGGGCATCAGCGCCGCGTTCTCGACCGGGTCCCAGGCCCAGTAGCCGCCCCAGCCGAGCTCGGTGTAGGACCAGCGGGCGCCAAGCAAAAGGCCGAAGCCGAGCAGGGCCCAGGCGATCAGGGCGAAGCGGCGGGTGGCGCGGATCCAGGAGGCGTCGATGCGGCGGGTGATCAACGCCCCGATCGCGAAGGCGAAGGGGATCGTGAAGGCGACGTAGCCCGAGTAGAGCATCGGCGGGTGGATCATCATGCTCGGGTGCTGCAGCAGCGGGTTGAGGCCGATTCCATCGGCTGGGACCGGATCGAGACTGGCGAAGGGGTTGACCCCGCCGGCGAAGAGCATCAAGCCAGTGAAGAAGCTCGCCACGCCGGCCATCACCGCGGTCGCGTAGGGGACGATCTCGCGCAGCTTGTTGCGGGTCGCGTAGAGGGCCAGCGAGGAGGCGATCGAGAGCACCCAGGCCCAGAGCAGCAGCGAGCCTTCCTGGCTCGACCACATCGCCGCCAGCTTGTAGAAGTTCGGCGTCTCGATCGAGGAGTGCTGCTGGACGATGTTGAGCGAGAAGTCATCGCCGGCGAAGGCGACCTCGATCAGGGCGACGCAGAGCGTCAGTAGCCCGCAGGCCACATAGACGGCGCGGCGGGAGGCGCGCACCCAGCGCTCGTCCCCGTTGCGGCCGACCAATGCGGCGACCACGGCGAAGAGCATCGTGGCGAAGGCCAGCGCCAGCGCGGCGCTGCCGAAGCTAGCTGTCATTCGAAGTCGTGAACTTCGACGGGCACTTGGTCACCAGGGTGTCGGGCTGGCCGACGAAGACGCCGTTCTCGACCGCGCCGGTGAGGACGATCTCGCGGCCGCCGCGGAAGGGGTCCGGGACGGTGCCGCTGTAGGTGACCGGGATGCTCTCGCCGCCCCCGTCGCGGTCGGCGACCCGGAAACGCAAGCCGTCGTCCTGGCGCCGGATCGAGCCCTCGACGACCTTGCCCGTCAGGTCATAGCTCGTTCCGGGAGCAGCGCTGAGCAGCTGCGAGGGCTCCTTGGCAGCCGTGGCTGCGCTGAAAGAGGTGTAGACGAGCGCGCCCGCCAGGAGGAGGGCGACGCTTAGGGCGACTACGAGCCGGATCTTCCGCTTGCGCTGGGGATCCACCACACGGATTATCGCAAGGCCGCCACCCCCGACGAGGTGATGTCGCACTTCCCGCCGCATAGCGAATGGAATGACGACCGCAACCCCACTGCGGCGCGCGGTGGCGAAAGCGGTCGCACTAGCTGGCGCTATGCGGCGGGAAGTGCGACATCACCTGGAAGAATGGGGGCTATGGCCGAACGAGACGACCCCGTCCTGCTTATTACGGGAGCTTCGAGTGGGATTGGGGCTGCTACGGCTCGGGCGGCTGCGGGGGACTATCGGCTGGTGCTGGCGGCGCGGCGGTTGGAGCCGATGGAGGAGCTGGTTGAGGAGTTGGGTGGCTCGGAGCGGGCGTTGGCGGTGCGATGTGATGTGACTGAGTGGGATCAGGTCGAGGCTATGGCCGCGGCCGCGATCGAGGGCTTCGGGCGCATCGATGCGGTCTTTGCCAATGCCGGCTTCGGCGCGTCGCGCGGCTTCCTCGAGGAGTCGGTCGAGCACTGGCGCTCGATGGTCCTCACCAACGTCTACGGGGTCGCGCTGACGATCCGGGCCACCCTCCCCCACCTGCTCGAGCGAGGCGACGGCCACTTTCTCGTCACCAGCTCGGTCGCCGGCCGCCGTGCCCTGCCCGGGTCGCTTTACTCGGCGACCAAGTGGGCGGCGACCGCGATCGGCGAGGCACTCCGTGCCGAGCTGCGCCAGATGCACGAGAACCACGCGATCAAGGTGACCCTGATCGAGCCGGGGATGACCGACACGCCGTTCTTCGACAACCGGCCCGGCGATTGGGCACTGCGCGACGAGGACATCGCCAAAGCCGTGATGTACGCCCTTGAACAGCGCCCCGGCGTCGACGTCAACGAGATCCTGGTCCGCCCGACCAGCCAGCCGACCTAGCGTTTTCCGCCCTTGCCTTTGCGCTTGCCGTGCTTCTTGCACGGGGTCCGCAGCTTCGGCTTCTGGTTCGCCTTCTTGCCGTTCTGAGCGGTGAAGCGGGCGATCACCTTGTACTTGCGGGCGCAGAGATTGGTCGAGTTGACCAGCAGGCCGCGTTTCTTTCCGCCCCGGACGGTGAGCATGAACTTGGAGACGGGCACGTCCGGGACCGTGTCGAAGGTAGTGCGCAGGCGACCCTTGACGCTGTCGATGCGACCGGCGAGGACGACGTCGACCTGGCCGTTCAGGGCAGCGACCATGTCCGGCAGTTCGTGGCTCGAGGAGCGCAGGTAGACAGGACCTTTCAGCGGCCCGTCGAGCAGCGGCGTGGTCGCTTCGGCAAAGCCGTAGATCGAGTCCTTTGGGCAGTCATGGGCGGCGAACTGCACCCGCGTGCAGACGTTGGCGAGACTGCTCTGTTCGAGAATCAACGGCTTCGGCAGCTTCACTGAGGAGCGCCCGATGTTGGCGTCGCCGTCTCGCGCGATCAGGATCGCGCGCAGCTTCGGGCTCTTCGCCCGGCGGGTGCCGCCGAAGATCCGCATGAACAATTTCGGCTTGAAGCCGAGGCTCTCGCAGTCGTTGACTTTGAACGACGCGGTGACGGGGAACGAGCTGAAAGCCGCCGGGTCGAGGGGGTTGGACCCACCCCCACGCAGCGCTCCAGTCGTCTTGAAGGCGGAACAGTTGGTCGGGTTGAGGGCGAACTTCGGCCGGTCGAGCTTGACGGCGACCGATCGGATGTCGAGCAGGGTCCCGCCGAACACGTGCGGGATCGGATCGGAGACGGCGTGCACCCGCGCCGTTTCGGGATCGACGAACAGTGCCACCCTCACCACGACCGCGCCGAGATCAAACGGCCCGGCCGTGGCGGGGGTGATCACTGACAGGGAGAGGGGGGCACCGTGATAGGGCCCTGAGAGGAAGACTTGTCCCGTCGTGCGGAACGGGTTGGCGCCGGTGCCGGCGGCGACCGTGGCGGTCCCGATCAGGCTTTTGTCCGGGCAGCTCGAATTTGCAGCCTCGGCAGCGCCACTGTTCGCCGCAGCGGCCGCGAGGGCCGACGCCGGGCAGTAGCGCACGCCGGCGAGCTTGGCGCTTAGTCCTGGAGGCAGCGTCACGTCAACGCCCTTGAGCTCTTGATTGCCGTCGTTGCGCGCCACGTTCATCGCAAACTGGGTGAAGGCACCGCCCTTGGGGTTGCTGTTGTGGGTGCCGAAGGCGGGGCCGAACGGCCGCTCGCCCAGCGTTTTCGCGCAGGGCCCGCCACCGGGGGCGGAGGTGAGCGTGAAGCCTTTGTCGGGTGGACCGCCGTCGGGAGTGCCGGACCAGGCGGTCATCGCGTGGCTGGTTTTGTTCGGCCCGCAGGTCGGCGGGCTGGTCAGCGTCGCTTTACCGCTGTCGAGAGTGACTCGAACCGACTTGAAGGGCAACTGAGGCGCTTCGTGCACCTGCGCGGTGAGCTGACCGGTGAGGGGATTGGCGCTGACGTTGCCAAGCAGGCGAATCGAGAGGCCGCGACTGGCGGACTCGGCGTCGATGAAGATCCGGTACTCGTTGCCCGAGGCGGGATCGCGACTCTGCTGCGTGCCCACGTAGACGTTGCCGGTCAGTGTCCCATCCGGCAGCGGCGGAGTGTCGATTGCGACGGTGCCGATTTTCGAGGCAGCCGGACAGGCCACCGGATTGCGAGTGCCCCTGCCGAACTGCGCGTCGGTGCAGGCCTGCAACCCGTTTGCCCCAGAGGGATTGATGCCCATGCCTTGCGGCAAGGAGACGTCAGCGTTGCGAACGTTCGACTGGTAGATCGGTGCGTCCGGATCGAAGGGAGTCCTCACGTCGACCGTGCCGCCCATCGGCGAGTCGGTCTGGCTCGTGCCCGGCGCCTGTGATGTCGAGGGTTGGAAGGGGACTTTGTTGCAGCCGGTCGGCATCACCCGAGAGCCACCGACTTTCGGCAGTGGCGATTCGACCAACTCTGAGCCCGCGAGGAAGGCGGGCGGGGGCGGCGCCGGGGTGGCAACGTCATATTCATCTCCGGGCGCCCGTTCGTCATCCGAGTCGGCGTGGAGAAGCGTGTTGTAGACCTTTTCGAAGGCCGGCTGGTTGGGATCGAAGCAGGTGCTCGGCGTGGTCAGGAAGGCGCCGCTCTCTTCGGTCGGCAGGCCCCCGTTGCCGATCGTCCCGTCGAACACGAGGCGGTTCTTGAGGATTTTCGTGCCGAGTGGCGGCGGGGGGACGTGGATCGTGAAGTACTCGTGGT
>JBKPOV010000181.1:0-9171 GCA_046733315.1 Actinomycetota bacterium | reverse complement strand
GCGCAATTCGGCAACCAACCCTGGCTCCATCTCCACCGGCCTGCCCTTACGACGCTTCTTGTGCCACATCCCCCTGAAGTAGACACTTTTTGGAGACCGACCCGTGTCGAAGTACAAATGGACGAGACCAGCAATCTTGTCGAGCGTGTTGGTGGCGGCAGCTACAGCATGAAGGGCCATGCCAGTCCGGACGCCCCAACGCGCATAGGCCAGTGTGTCAGCGTAGTAGCCACGGGCCGAGATGGCATCGGTCTGACCGCGGATCGGGCTGGATGGATCAGTCGCGAGCCACAACGTGTATCGAGCCGAAATGAAGTCCTGCTTAACCGTGTTGAATGCGTCTCGCAAGCGAGCCAGGCGCTCTTGGGACTGGTCGTCGATCCCAACCGTCATTCTGCCCAAGTGCAGCGAATCGACCGCCTCACTCTCGTCGGTTAGGCACGAGGGCGAAATATGGAGGAGCAGTCCGCGCTCGTACGCCCACTGAACGTGTGGATCGCTGAAGCGTCCAGCCTTCGCTGCAGATCGATGCACCTCCGCCGGCCCCCCCTCAATCCGATTTCGCTGCTGTCGAAAGGTTTCGAGTGCATGCAATCCCCCTACTTCAAGGATTCTCTCTTCGTCGTCGAAGGCGCGATCTAGAGCTAGGGCGGCATCGTGGATAACATGACCTTGGTGCGGACCCATGAAGGGGGCAATACCCAGAAGGGTGATTCCGTAATTACCAAGGGCCATGCCGAAATCCGGATCGAGATTCAACGCGGCGTCATAGCACCGCAGAGCGTCAACATCCCGACCCATGAAGTCATAGGAATTACCCAGATTGACCCAGGAGGTCACCCGCGCATGGCGCGTAACTTCCTCGTTTTCAGCCACTCCCTCATAGAGGGTTCGGGCCTCCTGAAGATGCTTCCGATCCAACTCGATAACGGCAGCGTAATCGTGGGTTCGCCGAGTCAGTTCTACAACTCTTTGCAGCGTAGAGGCGGCTTGAAAATCCACGTCGTCTCCTGGGCGAATCTCACTCCATATATCGATGGCCTTTAGAAGGGTCTCCCGATCGACAACGGCACGGAGTTGAAGCAACAACGGCGCTTCACCTTGGCACTCATCGGCTAGGCGCAGGGCCTCCTCACCCTTCTCTTCGGCGATTAGCTCGTTGGCCATCGCAATAGCGAGATCAAAGTCTTTGGTGCTCTCAATCCTCATAGCTTGCCTAGAAGCTAGACCTTCAGAACCCGACCTGTGCCGCGCTGCTTGACGCCTACTTGGACGGTCGTTCCAAGAGGCCGGGGAAACCGACGAATGGGGTCGAGACGTGAGCCAGTTCCCCACGATGAAGGCGAAGCGTGGTCCGCAAGGTTCTCGTCAGAGACGTTGGACTTGCCGAAGACGAGGCCCGGAAGCTACTCTGGCTTGGAGGATCTAATGGAAACCGTGCGCGTCATCTACCACCACGAAGCCGACGGCTGGTGGGCCGAGTCGCCCGACGTAGAGGACTGGTCCGCCGCTGGCGAGACCTACGCCGAGGTCGTCAAACTTGCGGAAGAAGGCATCCCGTTCGCCCTGAGGCATCCCGCCGAGTTGGAGCACCACGTTCCGGCCGGCGAGCGTGTGCCTGCCTGACTCATTTTCAAACGCTCGTTAGTAAGCCGCGCATCTTCGACATAGCGGCTTACTACCCCTGCTCGCGCGAAGCAGAAGGGGTAGTTGGCTTGCTGCGAGTCAGGCGCTCGCAATCACACTTCCGTCACCGGAATGAGGTGGATGGACCGGTTGAGCCAGCCACGGTAGCGTGGATGTGTGGATTGTCCGGTTTGTGGCGGGAACGACGTTCGAGAGATCGCCCCCGGCTTTTTCGAGTGCGTCTCCTATAACGACAACAAGGGCGCAACCTGCAGAGTTCGCTTCCAAACGGGTACGAGCTCCGGCTTGGGCCTCTTCTGTGCGTGCGGAACGCTCGCTGTCGGACGGTGCGCCGAATGCGGCGAACCGGTCTGCGGGGACCACAGCACGCTTTGGCGAGAACGGCGCCTCTGCAGCACAGACCTTGAATCTGCGCTGCAAGAGATTGCGGACGACGCTAAGGACCGCGTCAGCTCAGGCGCGGAAGAGTTCGGGGCTCTGATCGACAGTTTCGTCAGCGTTGCCGCCAACACCGCGGAACCCATCCCACTCACCTCAAGTCGGCGCGATGTGGAGATCCTTGTCCCCAAGGCAGGCCGAAAGGTCGCGCGGAGTTTGAGGCGTAACCCGAAGGGCTGGCTTCTGGGCGACGCGTTCACGGGCGGCGTGGGGGGAACCTCGATCTACTTCTACCTCCTACCGGACAAGCGTCTATTGCTGGTCAAGCCACATGAAAAAGTGGAACCTCAGTACTTCGAAGGGCGGGAAAGGTTTCGGGTTCTCCTGGCCGGTGGGGCGGAATCTTGGGAAGGGCCGCGAGAGATCCGGAATCACGATGCGGAGGATTGGGCTCGCGCTAAGGGCCTCGACCCGCGGATCGACTGGGATACACCGGATGAAGAGCGGAAGGCGCTGCTCAATCTAGCGCGCGCAAGAGCCTCCCTAATGGCAACTGCGGAGAAGCATGGTCTCCCGTGGCCGTGAGACGAGGCAATCGCATGACCGGTCGCTACCGCTTCCGACAAACGAGGCATCCGCCAGACGAGACCGCGCGCTTCTCCCTTCGCGTGAAGGCAGGAGCGGGAGGACAGTCGGGATCTCCTATCGTTATAGAGGCGCTCCGACAATGGGACGCATTCGCCCGATCCGGGCCGAGGTTGGCAGACGCCCTCTGCGACGCCGAGACCCTCAGCGGCCTGAGTTCGCCGTCCCGCAGCAGTAACCAGCTCGACTGTGGCACGGATTGTGGCGCGAAGCCCGCAAACCGCTTCAGCAAGCCAATTCAACACCTCTTCCCCTGACCCTTGAAAACCGGCAGTCATCGAAAGGTGTCTCGAAGACCTCCCCCTCCGCCTACAGGGCCACGGTGAGATCGAGAGACGGCGCGAGGGCGCATATGGATACCGCCGTTGGAACAGCGGTCCTCGCCATCTACGTATGGATTAGGTGACTACCCGGGCAACATTGAAGCCGTCGTAACCCTTGGCACCGACCGTCTGGATCGTCGTCGCTTCGACCCGCGGCTCGGCCGCGAGCAACTCGTGGAGGTGGCGCTGGGCGACGATGGCGGGGTCATCGTCGTGGGCATCGGCAAGCCTGCCATCGCGAACAACGTTGTCGGAGATGATCAGGCTGCCCGGACGTGAGTGCTCGAGCGTCCAGGTGAAGTAGTCGGGTGTGTGGACCTTGTCGGCGTCGATGAAGGTGAGGTCGAACGGGCCGGCTCCCTCTGCCTCGAGCCGCGGAAGTTGGTCCAGCGCCGGCCCGACCCTCAGCTCGACGACCTCTCCGAACCCAGCAGCGGCGATGCTTGCCTGCGCTACCTCGGCATAGCGGCGATCGGCCTCGAGGGTGATCAGCCGGCCATCCGCGGGCAGCGCCCGCGCCAGCCAGATAGTGCTGTAGCCAGCCAGGGTGCCGAACTCGAGGATCGACCGCGCCCCGATCGTCCTCGCCAGCAGATGGAGGAGCTTGCCTTGGGGCGGCGAGACCTGGATCTGTGGGAGACCCGCCGCTTCGCCCGTCTGCAACGCTTTCTCAAGTGCCTCGTCGGGCGGCGCCAGCAGACCGGTCACGTACTCATCGACTGCTGTCCAGGTCTCCTGCGTCACGGATGAGGTCTATCAAGAGCCCTTGCCGGGCAGGAAACCCCACTTGCCGGGCCGAACCTGCCGGGATGGAGACGGCATCGCGCCAGGCGCGCAGGCGTGAGCGATGGCTGCAGCGAGCGGAGCGCGTCAGCGACGCCTTCGGGCTCGTCCTCGCGTTGGTCCTGGTCACCTACGTGCTGGCCTCGCTGTTGGAGAACCGCGCCTGGACCGCCGTCATCCTGACCGTGGCCACGAGTGCAACGTCGGTTGTCGCGCTGACCAGCTCGCACGCCCGGACCCAGCTCGTACGCGTCGCCCTGGCGCTCTCGGTCCTGACCGTGGTCCTTGCCGCCATCGGAGCGGCCTCCGGCAACCACGACTGGCTCGACCTAGCGACGGTGATCCAAGTCTCCCTCTTGACCGTGGCCATGGGGGCGGTCCTGCGTCGCGTGGTCATGGCGCCCGAGGTGGGCTCCCGCACGATCCTCGGTGCGCTCAGCGTCTACGCCGTGCTGGGCATCCTCTTCACCTTCCTCTACGGCGCGATCGAGCGAGTCCAGGGGGGGCCGTTCTTCGAAGGCCATCCCAACCCCGCTGGCTCGGACTTCCTCTTCTTCAGCTACACGACGCTGACCACAACCGGCTACGGCAACCTGGTTCCCGGCGGCCAGCCCGGGCGCATGATTGCCGGCCTGGAGATGATGGCCGGCCAGATCTTCTTGGTCACCCTCGTCGCCGGCCTGGTCAGCCTCTGGCGCCCCGGCCAGGCGATCCGGCGCCGCCGCGCGAAGCGTGACGGCGAAGATCCGGCGACGGGCGAATCGCCGACGGTCTAGCTATTCAGAGAGCTCGACGCGATCGATCGTCTGCGCTTCGAGCGGGCGATCGGAGGCGTCGGTCTCGGTCGACTCGATCGTATCGACGACGTCCATGCCCTCGACTACGCGGCCGAACACGGTGTGCTTGCCGTCGAGCCAAGGCGCCGAGGCGGTGGTGACGATGAAGAACTGCGAGCCGTTGGTATTGGGGCCGGCGTTGGCCATCGCCAGCGCGCCTCGCTCGATCTTGTGCTCGTTGAACTCGTCCTCGAAGGTGTAGCCCGGTCCGCCGCGGCCGGTCCCCTCGGGGCAACCGCCCTGGATCATGAAATCCGGGATCACCCGGTGGAAGACCAGTTCGTCGTAGAAACGGTCGGCTGAGAGCTTGCGAAAGTTCTCCACCGTCTTCGGCGCATCGTCATCGTGCAGCTCAAGCACGATCGCGCCAGCGCTGGTGTGAAGGGTTGCCTGCGACATCCGGCATCAGCCTACCCGGTTACGCGAACGACAATCGTGCTGGAAGCGCCAGGCGCATAGGGCCAGCGCTCCTCGGGAAGGACCGCGGCCCGCAGCCTGATCCTGGCCGAGCCGCTTATGTATCGAAACCGATAAGCGGCGCGAAAATGGCCAAGGTGATCGGTGCGCGTTACCAGTACCGGACGCCAGCGCTTTGCGGCGGACTCGTAGTACTGGATCGCAATGAGCTTGCCGCGACGGGGAAGTGGCGCCCCCTGGCTGCGCACGCGGCCGCTGAGATGCACGGCGGCGCCGGTGTGCAGCTCGCGCGGCTGGGCGTGCAGCTCGACGCCGCTACGAACGCGAAGGGTCAGCGGACTCCGTTCAGCGGGACCGAGCCGGACATCCCCACGAAAGCTCACCGCGATGCGGCGTGAGGTGCCCGGTGCAAGACGCAACCGAAAGCCCCCGTGCGGACCCGTCTCCACCGTCTCTACGGTCGTCCTGCCCAGCGCGCCGCGGGACGGCCGGGACACGACGCGCACGGCGCGGTCCACCAGCCCGGCACCGTCGGTATCGAGGAGTCGTCCTTCGAGACGAGCGGCGACGCGGAACGGCACCGTCAACTCGGTCCCGCTGCGGCCGCGCCAATGCAGGCGCGCAAATATCCGCACCTTGGCCCCTGCCGGTACCGATTGCCTGAGGCCGGCGATAGGGCTGCCCGCCACCTTGCGCACGGTCATCTCGGTGCCATCCACCCGGCGCGTCGTAGTCGTGGCGTTCCCCGCCGCGTCCAAGGCATCGGCGCGAAACACGTAGGTGCCGGGACCCAGGTCAGTTGGCAGGCGCGCGAGAAGGACGGCTTTGTCAACCGACTCACCCCTCTGGAACTTCGCCGGCAGCTCCGTCCATTGCTCGCTACCGAGACGGCGGTAGTGGATCTCCCCGCTCGCCGGCCCCGAATGAACGTCGCTGATCTGCGCCGAGATCTGGGTCGGGACCGCATCCCCGGCAGCCGCTGGCTCGAAGGCGACGCCTGGGGGCACGTCGTCGAAGCGCAGCGGCAGCGACGCCGCCGAGGATGCGGTCTCGTTCCCTGCCTCATCTCGCAGCCAGACGCTCAACGTGTAGGCACCGGCGCGTGGGACAAAGAGGTCCTGCAGAGCTCGAAGGTCATGTCCGGCGACGAACTTCGCGCCTCCGTCATAGCCGGCCGGGCCGGTGATGCGCCAGGACGCTCCGCCGATCGGGCTCGCCGGGCCCTGATCGGGATTGATCCAAGCGGGATCGAAGTCGTTCGTGCGCCGCCATCCATCCCCACCGGCCAGCGTGAGCTCGCGGGGATGAGCCGGCGGGTTGTTGTCGATCAGGATCGTTCGACCCGGGACGCAGTTGACGTTGCCGGCAAAGTCGGTGGAGCAGTGACTAACGCTGTGGGGGCCGTCGCTGAACCCCGTGGTCGAGATCGGGTAGTAGCCGACCCGGGTCGTGGGACAGGGTCGCATCGTCGTCGCCCGCCACTCGCCGCTGATTGAAACCACGTTGCAGGGATGATCGTGGCCGACGACCGGGTGGCCGTCGATCAGGGCCTCGGTTCTCTTCAATCCCGCTCCCCCGTCCAGGGCGCTGTATTCGAGCTTGCGCTCGCCGCGCAGCCAGCCACCCGCAAGGATGTCGCCACCGAGCGAGAAGACGGGGAGAAAGTCGTCCTCGATCGTGATCGTCAGGGCACGGATGGCCGACCACGATCCCGGATCGAGGCCGCACCATTTGCTCTCTGCCTTGGCACAGAGGAGCCGATCCTCGAGTGCCGGCATCGGTGTGGAAAAGCCGACGACAAACTCGCGGGGTGTCACGTCGGTGTTGGCTGCGGCGGCGAAGACATCGAAGCCGCCGCTCCAGTTGGCGACGCCGATGCGCTGCTCGATTCCGTCGTGCAGCGCGTGCCACCAGGTGCCGCTGACGCGTGTGATGCCGGTCCCTTCGGGGGCCTCCCAGCGCCAGCGTGCGTAGCGAGTTCCCGAGACCGTTCCCTGGCCATCGCGGGTGAAGCTCTTCAAGTGGGCGCCGTCGAAGGGATCAGCGCCCGGCGGGGTGGCGCAGTACGCGTCGGGCCGGAACTTGGCGCCCCCGGTGCTGTCAGCCCAGCCGGCATCAGCACCGATGTGCCAACCGCACTGCGCGACCGAGTACTTGCCCGCCGTCGCCTCCTTCGCCGCCAGCAGCAGCAGCGCGAGCGCGAGCGCAATTCCAATCGCCACGATGCGGCCCAAGCCGCCCCGCGTGCCCGACATAGCCCCTCCTCCACTCGACAGCATCTTGGGAGGCCTAAGACCCCGGTCGCGCGATCTCTCCCCCTGGCCGGCAAAGAGGCCCACCGCTGCCGCCGCCATGCCTTTGCGAGAATGGCCCCGATGCCACTTCCAACGCAGGATCAGATAACCGAGAAGCTGCGAGCTGTGATCGACCCCGAGCTGCGCCGCTCGATCGTCGAGCTGGGCATGGTTCGCTCGATCGACGTTCGAGAGGAGGGCCGCGTCGAGGTCGTCGTCTCGCTGACCACTGCCGGGTGCCCAATCCGCTCGCACTTCGAACAGGCGGTCACCAAACAGGTCTCCGAGCTCGACGGCGTGACCGAGGTGGCGGTCGGTTTCGACGTTCTCTCCGACGAGGAGAAATCGAGCTTGCAGCAGACCCTCGGCCGCGGCAAGTTGCCGGCGGGTGCTCTCGCACAGGTAAAAAACGTGATCTGCGTCGCCTCCGGCAAGGGCGGCGTTGGCAAGTCGACGATGACCGCCAACCTGGCGGCGGCGCTATCCGCCGAAGGTCATCCGGCCGGTGCGCTCGACTGCGACGTCTACGGCTACTCGATCCCGCGCATGCTCGGGGTCAACAACAAGCCCGAGGTCAATGCTGAGCGAAAAATCTTGCCGCTGGATGCCCCAAGCGGAGTCAAAGTCATGTCGATCGGCTTCTTCGTCGACGACAACTCCGCCGTCGTCTGGCGCGGACCGATGCTGCACAAGGCGATCCAGCAGTTCCTCGAGGACGTCGCCTGGGGGGAGCTGGAGTACCTGCTGCTCGACCTGCCGCCGGGGACCGGCGACGTCTCGATGACGCTGGCACAGCTCCTGCCCCAAGCGAAGTTCGTCATCGTCACCACCCCGCAGCCCGCGGCTCAATCCGTCGCCAAGCGCGGTGCCGAGATGGCCGCCAAGTTCGATCTCGAGCTGCTGGGAGCGATCGAGAATATGTCGGGCTTCACGACCCCAGATGGCGAGCGCTTCACGATCTTCGGCGAGGGGGGTGGACAGCTCCTCGCCGACGAACTCGATATCCCGCTGCTCGGCAAGGTCCCGCTCTCGGAGGCCCTGCGCGAGCACGCTGACAACGGCACGCCGCTGGTCACCGCCGAACCGGACTCGCCAGCCGCCCAGGCGATCCGTCAAGCCGCTCGTGGCATCGTCGCCGCTACTCCGCAGGAGCTGCCGGTTCTCCAGGCCACGCCGGCGGTCGCGGAAGCGCCACCGGTAAGCGGCACCCCGCTCCCCGTCGTCCAGTAGCGAGCCGGGCCGGCCCTCGTTCGTGGCGGACCGACCCCGCCCGGTGGTGCTAGTTGTGCTTGAACACTTGCACGCTTGGCATGACAGCGGCAGCTTTGCTGATCGTCATTCCCAGTCACCTCCCTTCCTTCTCCTGCCCGTCTGATCGGGGTTGGGAGGAATACTAAGAAATCGTTAAGTATTGAGGTACGGCTGAGTGTCGGCGCCATCGATCAGGGAAACTTGCTTATCCTCCGGCGCGCTTTAGCAATCGGATAGCTCTTGACTGGGAGGAATCAGCGTTGGCGACGACCGCAAAGGGGCAGAGGAGAAGCATCGAGGAGGCGGTGGCCTATGCCGTCGGCCACCGGATAAGGATCGACGCCCTGGCGATCCTCAATGAAGGCACCGCCAGCCCCAACGAAATCGCCAAGATGATCGGCGAGGGCGTCAGCAAGGTCGGCCACCACGTCAAAGAACTGTTCGACTCTGGCTGTATCGAATTCGTCGGCACCGAGCAGCGGCGCGGTGCGACCGAGCACTTCTACCGGGCGATCGCGCGGCCGTTCATCAGCGACGAGGAAGCGCGCGAGCTGCCGGCCGAGACGAAACGCGAGTTCGCCGCCCTGATCCTGCAGG
>JBKPOV010000180.1:0-11060 GCA_046733315.1 Actinomycetota bacterium | reverse complement strand
CTAGTAGGCATTGGCGAAACCCGCACGCACGTCTGGCGGCGGCGGACACTGCGCGGTACGGCGTCCTCAGTCGGCCAAATAGCGCTGCTATTCGGCCTCCCTGCGTCCTTGTCCCGCTTGGTCCGGCGCTCGCCAGTCCGCACACGCGGGCTTCGCCAACGCCTACTAGTAGGCAAACGACTCAAGCGTCAGCGATCGCGGCGAGATCCTTGGGTCTGAGCAGGGCGACGAGTGTGCTGCCGTCGACGACTGCCAGGCCGCCCTTTCGCAGCTTGATGTTTGCGCCCGTAAGGCGCGCCACCTCGGCTGAGAAGTCGGGCTCGTGGCCGACGAGGAGGACGTCGCCGCGCCCGCCGGACAGGGCGGTCGAGTCGAAGGACCCGCCGCGCAGATCCTCCGTTAGCTCGGGCTCGAGTTCGAGCGCCTCGCAGGCCAACCGAGCGGTGTCCGCGGCCCGCACCTTCGGACTCGTCAGGCAGGCATCGAGCTTTACCCCGAGAGCGGCGAGCGCCTCTCCTGCGGCCTGTGCCTGGCGCTCTCCCTTGGGAGTGAGCCGTCGTGCCGCATCGTCGCCCATGCCTTCCTCCGCGTCGCCGTGTCTGAGTAGGTAGATCATGCAAGCGATCCTACGCCGGGGCTTGGGGGCGGCGAGCCGAGAAGTTCAGCAGCTGCCCAGACGATTCAGTCGCCCACGGTAGGTCTGCATCGACCGGTGCCGCCAATCGCCGTGGGTCTGCCGCCGCAGACTCACGACCCGCTCGCGGTGGAAGGGCGAGGAGAGGCTCTCGGCGTGGCCGATCACGTTGCGCAGCTTGATGTGAAAGCGGCAGCGCAGGTACCGGGTAAGGCGCAGCGAAGCGTGCATCTGCCGCCGGTTGCCAAGCACTTCCGCGTCGCTGAACCCCGTGTGCTCGATCCCGATCGCCGTCCAGTTGAGCCCAACCGTGTGCCTGCAGCGAGTCCTCGTCGAGACCAGCTGGTAGATCCGCCCTGAGCCAGAAACGACGAAGTGAGCGCAAACATTCGGCAGCTCGTGCAACTCCGGATCGGGATGGTCGGGCGCGAAGGCGTTGTAGACGGCCGCGGCGCTGCCGGTTTCGGCCCAGTGCTCGACGATCACCCGCGGGCGCTTCAAGCGCCAGCTGCGTTCTCCGTAGTGCCGGAGCGAGTAAGAGGCCATCTGTCGCTTCCGCTTCGGCCCGAACGGAATGAGGTGACGCACGACGCGAGGGCGTGGTACGTGCACCGCATGCGACTTGGTCCTGTGGATGCCTGGATCAGCCGGTGCCTGGCGAGCTTCCAGGCCGCTGGCGATGACCCCGAGGAGAACCAGAACATAGAGGCCAACTCTCACAACCCCATCAACTTCCCGAGGATCTCCTTCATCACCTCATCCGTCCCCCCGCCGATTGGGCCCAGGCGGGCGTCCCGGACTGCTCGCTCGATGCCGTACTCGCGCATGTAGCCGTAGCCGCCGTGGATTTGGAGGGACTGGTCGGCGATCTCCAGTACGGCTCGTTGGGTGACGAGCTTGGCCATGGTCACGTCTTGGATGCAGTCCTGGCCTTCGTGGAAGAGGCGCAGGGCGTTGTAGGTGAGGGCGCGGGAAGCCTCGGCCTTGGTCGCCATCTCGGCGACGTGGTGGCGGATCGCCTGGAACTTGCCGATCGGGCGGCCGAAGGCTTCGCGGTCGAGGGCGTAGGAGACCGTGGTCTCGATTAGGCGCTGCATCGCGCCGACGGCGCCGATCGCCATCAGCAGCCGCTCCCAGGCGAAGTTGGCCATGATCAGCTTGAAGCCCTCGTTCTCGCTGCCGAGCAGGTTCTCCTCGGGCACCTCGACGTCGGTGAAGGCCAGCTCTCCGGTGTCGGATGAGTGCCAGCCCATCTTCTCCAGCTTCTGGGCCACCTCGTAGCCGGGCATCTCGCGCTCGAGGACGAGGAAGGAGATGCCGCCGTGGCCGCCCTCTTTCGTCGTCTTCACAGCGCAGACGAGGAAGTCGGCGCGGACGCCGTTGGTGATGAAGGTCTTCGATCCGTTGACGACGTAGCCGCCGTCGACCTTCTCAGCGAAGGTGGAGATGCCGGCGACGTCGGAGCCGGCGCCGGGCTCGGTGATCCCCAGCGCGCCGATCTTCTCGCCGGCGATCCCCGGCACCAGCCAGCGTTGCTTCTGCTCCTCGGTGCCGAAGTTGAAGATCGGTGGCATCGAGATCGAGGTATGGGCGTTGAGGCCGGCGGCGACGCCGCCGGAGCCGCCGCTGCGGGCCAGCTCCTCGACCCAGATAGCGTCGTGCAGGTGGGTGCCTCCCTGGCCACCGAGCTCCTCGGGGAACTTGAGGCCGAGGAAGCCGAGCTCGGCGCAGCGCCCGTACAGCTCACGGGGGAATTCTCGTGCCGCCTCCCACTCGTCGACGTTGGGCGCGATCTCCTTGGAAACGAAGCGGCGAACCGTCTCGCGCAGCTCCTCGTGCTCCTCGCCGAAGGGGGGGAGGATGGCGCGCTGCCCGCTGTCTCTGATGATTTGCACTTTCGTTACAGTTGAGGTGTATTGTCTGCGCTACCGCCTGGTAGCGTCAACGGCATGGAGCGAACGATGTGGACCGATGCGCGCCTCAGCGACAGATTCGATGGCTTGGACCAGAGGCTGGATCGAGTCGATGGCGACCTGCGCGAACTCCGTGCCGAGGTCCGCGATATCCGCCAGCTCATGTTCATGCTTTGGGGGCCGACGATGCTCGGCATCTTCGGAATGATCGCCACGGTGATCCTCACCAACGGCTAAGCGTCGCCTGACTGTTCCGGCGCCTATAGCCCGTAGCTCCGCCCGATCACATCGAGCATCACCTCGTCGGTGCCAGCGCCGATGCGGTTGAGGCGCACATCGCGGAAGGCGCGCTCGATCTCGTACTCCTTCATGTAGCCATAGCCGCCGAGGATCTGCACGGCGTCGTCAGCCACCTCGCAGGCGATCCGTGAGGCATAGAGCTTCGCCATCGTGATCTCGCGCACCGGGTACTCGCCGTTGGCGAAGCGCCAGGCGGTGGCGTAAGTGAACTGCTTGGCGGCCTCGGTCTTGGTCGCCATCTCGGCGATCTTGTGGCGCAGGGCCTGGAATTTGCCGATCGGCCGGCCGAAGGCTTCGCGCTCCTTGGCGTACTCGATCGTCTTCTCGATCATCCGCTCCGCGCCGGCGTGGCAGCCGGCGGCGGCGACCAGCCGCTCGCCCTGAAGCTCCCAGGCGATGTGGTAGAAGCCCTTGCCGACCTCGCCGAGCACGGCGTCGGCCGGGACGCGGACGTCTTCGAAGGAGAGCTCGCCAGTGTCGGAGGCGTGCATCCCCATCTTCTCCAACTCGGCCGAGACGGTGAAGCCGGGCACGTGGTTGCCATCCTCGTCGCGCAGGGGGAGGACGAAGAGCGTGATGCCCTCGTGGCGGGCGCTCGGGTCTGTCTTGGTGACGAGGACGATGAAGTCGGCGCGGGGCCCGTTGGTGATGAAGGTCTTGGAGCCGTTGATCACGTATTCGTCGCCGTCGCGGATCGCGCTGGTGCGGATGCCAGCTACGTCGGAGCCGGCGCCCGGCTCGGTGATCGCGATGCAGCCGATCTTCTCGCCCTTGAGGCCGGGTTCGAGGTAGCGGCGCTTCTGCTCCTCGGTGCCGAGCAGGTGGATCGGCGGCAGCACCATGTCGCTCTGCACGGCGAAGCCCATGTTGGTGCCGCCCGAGCCCGAGTAGCTCATGCACTCGGCGCGGACCAGCGAGTAGAAGTAGTCGCCGCCCTGTCCGCCGTACTCCTCGGGGAAGCAGAGGCCGAGAAAGCCGAGCTCGCCGGCGCGCTTCATCGCCGCCGAGTCCCAATAAGTGTCCTCCCACTCGTTGCGGTGGGGCCACAGCTCCTTCTTCACCCACGACTGCATCGACTCGCGCAGGTCTTCGTGCTCCTGGCTGAAGATGAAGTGTTTGCGCCCGGCCTCGTGGTCGGGCTTGATGACTTTGGAGCCGTTGGTCGTCGCGGTCGCCACTGTCTCTCTCCTCGTTCGCAGATTTCGGGCCGGGTGGACAGTAGCACTTCCTACTTTCAGCAGAGTCGGCTATGGTCCGGCGCCGATGGACTACGAGGTCGTCAAGTACGAGGTTGCCGAGGGTGTCGCCACGGTGACGCTGAACAACCCGGAGAAGCGCAACATGCTCTCCGGGCAGATGCTGAGCGAGCTGGTCGACGCGATGAAGACGGCGCGCGACTCCGATGAGGTCCGCGCGGTAGTGCTTACCGGGGCAGGAGACAAAGTCTTTTGCGCCGGGGCGGATCTGGGCGGCTTTGCTGCCGACGTTCCGCTTGTCGCCAAACACTTCGCCACCGATCTCTTCCTCGAATACTTCAGGCTGATGCCGCGGCTCGGCAAGCCGAGCCTCTGCGCCGCCAACGGTCACGTCCTCGCCGGCGGGATGGGCCTTGCCCTCTCCTGCGACCTTTTGATCGCCAGGGAGGGCGCGACCTTCGGCACGCCGGAGATCAACGTCGGCGCATTCCCCTACATGATCATGGCGATCATCTATCGCAACGTGCCGCGCAAGAAGGTCAACGAGATGATGCTGCTGGGCGAGCGGCTGAGCGCTGAGCAGGCCGTTGAGTACGGGCTCGCCAACAAGGTCGTGCCGGCGGAGGAGTTCGACGCCGCCGTCGCCGACTGGGCGGCAAAGCTCGCCTCGAAGAGCCCGGTGCTGATGCGGCTCGGCCACGACGCGATGTACCGTCAGCAGGACATGGCGGTCGACGATGCGCTCGACTACCTGCGCTCGCAGCTCTCGCTCACCTTCTCAACCGAGGACATCGTCGAGGGCGTCACCGCGTTCTTCGAGAAACGCGACCCGCAATGGAAAGGCAAATAGTGGCTGAGCAGAAGCACCTCTTGCCGGGGACCGCTCCGCTGACGGAGCTGACTGAGCAGCTGCACGAGCGGCGCGAAAAGGCGAGGCTGGGCGGCGGCGAGAAGAAGATCGCCAAGCAGCACGAGCGCGGCAAGCTGACCGCCCGCGAGCGGATTGACCTTCTCGTCGACGAGGGCACCTTCGTCGAGATGGGTATCCACGGCCGCCCCCACTTCGCCCAGCGGGCGATGGATGGCAAGGAGGCACCGGCGGACGGGGTGATCACCGGCTGGGGCGACGTCGATGGACGACCCTGCTGCGTCGCCGCCTACGACTTCACCGTAATGGCCGGCTCGATGGGGATGACCGGAGAGCTCAAGGCGACCCGCCTGCGGGAGATGGCTCTTTCCAAGCGGATGCCTTTCATCTGGCTGCTTGACTCGGCCGGCGCCCGCATCCAAGAGGCGGCGGGCTCGCTCTTCGCCGGCTCCGGCCACCTCTTCCGCGAGGAGGTCGAGATGTCGGGGGTGATCCCAATGGTCGCGGCGATGATGGGCCCGTGCGCCGCCGGCACCGCTTACATCCCGGCGCTTGCCGACTTCGTGCCGATGGTCTCGGGACAGGGCGCAATGGCGCTGGCCGGCCCGCACCTGACCAAGGCCGTCACCGGCGAGGACATCACGATGGAGGAGCTCGGCGGCGCCAAGGTCCACTGCCGCAAGTCGGGGGTGGGCGATCTCGAGGTCAAGGACGACCAGGAGTGCATCGCCAAGGTCAAGCAGTACCTCTCCTATTTCCCGACCAACTGCGAGGAGAAGCCGCCGCTGCGCGAGGTCTCGGACCCGATCGAGCGCCAATCGGAGAAGCTGATGGAGATCGTCCCAGACTCCTCGCGCCAGCCCTACGACATGTACGAGGTGATCCGCGAGATCGTCGATGACGGCGAGTTCTTCGACATCAAGCCGAAGTTCGCCAAGACGCTGATCACCTGCTTCGCCCGCTTCGGCGGACAGCCGGCCGGGATCGTCGCCAACCAGCCCAAGCAGCTGGCCGGGATCCTCGACAACGACTCGGCCGACAAGGCGGCGCGCTTCATCAACCTCTGCGACGCCTTCAACGTCCCACTAGTCTTCCTGCAGGACGTGCCCGGTTTCATGGTCGGCGCCAAAGTGGAGCACGCCGGGATCATTCGCCACGGCGCCAAGATGCTCTACGCGGTCAGCCGCGCCACCGTGCCCAAGGTGACCGTGGTCGTCCGCAAGGCCTACGGCGCCGGCTACTACGTGATGTGTGGCAAGGCCTATGAGCCCGACCTGATCGTCGCCTGGCCTGGGGCCGAGATCTCGGTGATGGGAGCCGAGGGCGCGGTCAACATCATCGGCCGCTCGATGATCGAGGCCTCCGACGACCCCGACGCCACCCGCGAGTCGATGCTCAACGCCGTGCGCGAGCAGATCGACCCCTACATCGCCGCCGGCAATGCCGTGATCGACGACGTGATCGACCCGCGCGAGACCCGCCCAACGATCGCCAAGGCCCTGCGCATGGCCCGCAACAAGCAGGTCGAAAAGCCGAAGAAGCGCCACGGAGTGATGCCGGTATGACGTTCCGGTGCGCCTTTCCCCCGATATACCCCGATAAAGCGCACCGGAAGGAGGGGCGATGAGCCGCTTCGACGATCCGGTGGTGATCAGCTGCTCGATCAGTGGGGTGATCGCGAATCGCGATCAGTGCCCGGCAATTCCTTACACGCCCGACGAGTACGCGGCGGAGGCGCGGCGCGCGGTCGACGAGGGCGCTTCCCAGCTGCACATTCATGCCCGCAAACCGGACGGCACGCCCTCCTATGAGGTCGAGGACTTCCGCGCGATCACCGAGGCGATCCTGGCCGAGGTCGACGATGTGATCATCAACTACTCGACCGGCGCGATCGGCATCCCGATCGAGAAGCGACTCGAATACCTGCGGGAGCTCAAGCCCGACGTGGCGGCGCTCAACATGAGCTCGATGAACTACGCCAAGTACAGCTCCCGCCGCAAGGACTTCGTCTTCAAGACGGTTTTCGAGAACAGCTTCGACACGATCATCGAGTTCCTCACCGCGATGCGGGAGCTGGGGATCAAGCCCGAGCACGAGTGCTTCGACGCCGGTCACGTCGCCAACCTCGACCCGCTGATCGACATGGGCCTGCTCGAGCGAACGCCGCTGCAGATCTCCTTGGTGATGGGAGTCAATGGCGGCATCCGGCCGACCCCACGCAACGTCGCCTTTATGTCCGAGCAGATCCCGGGCGGCGCCGAGGGGGAGAACCAGTGGCAGACGATCGGCATCTCGCGCGACCAGTGGAAACTGCTCGGCACCGCGCTGGTGCTGGGCGGCAACATCCGCGCCGGCGTCGAGGACAACCTCTACCTGCCCAACGGCGAGATGTGCCGCTCCAACGGCGACCTGATCGCCAAGGCGCGCCAGATGGCCGAAGACGTCGGCCGCAAGGTCGCCAGCGTCGCCGAGGCGCGCGAGCTGCTGGGAGTGCCGAAGCGTGAGCGCTCTCCCGCTTAGCGACGTCAAGGTCCTCGACCTGACCCGGCTGCTGCCGGGGGGCTTCTGCTCGCTGCTGCTCGCCGATCTCGGCGCCGACGTGCTCAAGGTCGAGGACACCGGCATGGGCGACTACATCCGTTGGGCGCCTCCTTACTACGGCACGGACGAGCAGCAGGAGCTGGGCACGCGCTCCGCCCTTTACCTCTCGCTCAACCGCGGCAAGCGCTCGGTGCGGCTCGACCTGAAGAGCGAGGAAGGACGTGAGGCGCTGCTGCGCCTGGTCGAAAGCCACGACGTCGTTCTCGACGGCTTCCGGCCCGGCGTGCTCGATCGGCTCGGGGTCGGCTACGAACGCATGCGCGAGAGCAATCCCGCCATCGTCTTCTGCGCGATCACCGGCTATGGCCAGGACGGCCCCTACACTCAGCGTGCCGGCCACGACATGAACTACCTCGGCCTCGTCGGCTTGCTCGGCTTGACCGGCGCTAAGGACGGGCCGCCGATGCAGTCGGGCGGTCAGATTGCCGACCTCGGCGGCGGTGCCCTGATGGCCGCCTTCGGCGTGATGGCGGCGCTGCACGAGCGCCAGCGCTCCGGCGAGGGCCAGATGGTCGACGTTTCGATGGCCGACGGTGCCCTCTCCTGGCTGGCGATGGTCGCCGGCCGTTACTTCTGCGATGGCGAGGTGCCGGTGCGCGGTGAGCAGCAGCTCGCCGGCGGCCTGCTCTGTTACCTGCCCTACGAGGCGAGCGACGGCTGGGTCAGCTGCGGTGCGTTGGAGCCGAAGTTCTGGGCCGCCTTCTGCAATGGCGTCGAGCGCCCCGAGCTGATCGAGGTCCAGTTCGAGGCGCCGGGCTCCGCGGCTTGGCAGCAGGTCGCCGAGGTCTTCCGCTCGCGTACTCGCGACGAATGGAAAGCCTTCAACGACGAGCACGACTGCTGCATCGAGCCGGTTCTCGACCTCGACGAGGCGCTCGACTCGGAGCTGGTCCGCGCCCGCCAGATGGTGGTCGAGATGGAGCAGCCCGGGCTCGGCCCGGTGCGCCAACTCGGCGCCCCGGTGAAGATGAGCCGCACCCCCGCCGACCCCACCCGGCCGGCCCCCGCCTTCGGCGAGCACACCGAGGCGGTGCTGCGCGAAGTTGGCTACACCGACGGGGAGATCGCGGCGATGCTCGACTCGGGCGCCGCCGCAGGCCCCACAAGCGCCCACATGGAGTTCCGCGCATGACCCCCGCCGACGGGACTCAAAACAGAGATATAGACGCCTTTGAGGCCCATCGGCCCCAGGACGGGCTGCTGCGGATGGGGGAGCTGGCCGAGGCCTCCGGGGTGCCGGCGGCGACGATTAAGCACTACCTGCGCGAGGGTCTGCTTCCCGAGCCGGTGAAGACAAGCCGCAACATGGCCTACTACCCGCCAGAGTTCGTCGACCGGATCAAGCTGATCAAGCAGCTGCAGGAGGAGCGCTTCATGCCGCTGCGGGCGATCAAATCGGTGCTCGACGAAGACCCCGAGCGCGCTCGCGCCCTGGTCGAGCTCGAGGACCGCATCCTCGACCGCGCCCTA
Organism: Actinomycetota bacterium; assembly: GCA_046733315.1. Lineage (GTDB taxonomy): Bacteria > Actinomycetota > Thermoleophilia > Solirubrobacterales > 70-9 > VRUE01. The sequence goes on along the minus strand of JBKPOV010000180.1, from coordinate 2,078 downwards.
GCCGGCGAGCGCACCCGCACCAGCGCCGCCGAGGTGCGCGAGCGCTACGGCGTCCCCAAGGACGTCCTCGACCGCCTCGAGAAATTGGAGGTGCTGAGCCCCAACAGCCGCGGCTACTCGCCCTCGGACATCAAGATCATTGAGGCGATCAGCCGCTTCCGTGCCGGTGGCTACGACGAGCAGATCGGTTTCACCGTTTACGACACCCTGCGCTACAAGAGCGCGATCGAAGACCTCGTCCGCCAGGAGGTCGAGGTCGTCATGGAGCGCCTCGCCGGCGAGGTCTCACCGGAGCGCGTCGTCGAGATGCTCGAAGCTGGCGCCCAGCCGCTGCAGGACCTGATCGCCGCCCTGCACACCAAGTTGATGGTGGCGGAGCTGGAGCGCCAGCGGGCGGGCCGCGCCGTGCCAGATCCGGTGGACGGCGCGAAACGCCCTTGATCGGTTGACTATTCGATCGGCAGCGTGACCGCGTGGCAGGTGGCCGAGCAGAAGCTCCAGAAGGAAAACTCTAAGGCGCCACTGACGCATGCGTACTCGTGGTTCGCCATTGCATATTCGCGGCTCATGCCGAAGCGTTCGAATATCTCGAAGATCTCACTGAGGGTGAGCGAGGACATCAACGCGCGATAGGAACCCCCGCCGACCCCGCCCAGCTTGAACTCGATGCAGTCGACGAACTCCCGAAAGTCGTCCTCTGGCAGTTTGGAGAGTGGGTCCCCATCGATCTCGCGACGTTGCTCCAGGTCATCAGCAGAGCGGACGATCCAGTCAGCGTCACTGGCGAGTAGCGCGAGGTACTCCTCGTCGTCGTTCGCAAGCTTTGACTTGTCCAGGGATGCGTTTGTCATCTTCGATTCCTGTCAGTAGGTGATAGTGACAACTTGCTAGCAAGGTATCGAGTAATAAGAAAACTTACGGTAGGTCGTACCAAGCTCTCGGCGAGCCTTGGAGAGCCCAGGCCGCCTCGCAGACCGTGCCACCGGAGCTGCGGTCCGGGCGGTGTTAGCCTGGCTGCCTTGAAGTCCGTTTTGATCACCGGTGCCTCGACGGGTATCGGCCGGGCATCTGCCTTGCGGATGGACGCCGAAGGGTGGCGGGTCTTTGCGAGCGTTCGCAAGCAGGAGGATGCGGGTGATCTGCGTGAGGCAGCATCGGAGCACCTAGTGCCGCTGATGCTCGACATCACCGATGCGCAGCAGATCGCCGCGGCCGCTGGGGAGGTCGCCGAGGCCGTGGGACCCCGCGGCCTCGACGGCTTGGTCAACAACGCCGGCATCGCCGTGATGTCGCCGCTGGAGACGATTCCGCTCGACGACCTGCGCCAGCAGCTCGAGGTCAATTTGATCTCGCAGGTCGCGGTGACGCAGGCGATGCTGCCGCTGATCCGCAAGGCGCGCGGGCGCGTCGTCTTCCTCAGCTCGATCGGCGGGCGCATGGCGATGCCTTTCGGCGCCCCCTACCACGCTTCGAAGTACGGGATTGAGGCAGTGGTCGACTGCCTGCGCCAGGAGCTGCGGGCCTGGCAGATCGACGTGATCGCAATCGAGCCGGGCTCGATCGACACGCCGATTTGGGAACGCGGCGAGCGCATCGCCGACACAGTTGCCGGGCGGGCTCCGGCGGCGCAGGAGGAGCTCTACGGAGAGAAGATCGAGCGCTTTCGGAGGGCGGTTCGCCGTACCGCCGAGCGAGGCATCCCCCCGGAGAAGGTGGCCAATGCGGTCCAGCACGCGCTCAGCACCCGCCGGCCCCGCACCCGCTACCTGGTGGGCGCCGACGCGCACGGCCAGGCGTTGCTTTCTCGCCTTCTGCCGGATCGCCTGATGGACCGGCTTGTGGCCCGCGCGATGGGCATCTGAGCCGCGTCTAACGCGGCACGCCGATCGTCTCGCGCGTCGTCTCCACCGCTTCCAGGCTGACCATCGCCCCGGTGCGCTCGGCGATCTCCGCCGCTTCGTCCAAAGCCACCTCAGCGCCATCGCGACCGGTGGCGACGCGGGCGATCGCAAGGGCCTGCAGGGTGAGCGGCAGCGACCAGTGCATACCCCGCTCGCGGGCGACCCCGCTCGCCCACT
>JBKPOV010000179.1:0-31686 GCA_046733315.1 Actinomycetota bacterium | reverse complement strand
ATGCAGGAGGCAAAGGGGTTGACTTTGTTCTCCTGGTAGAAGCGCATCATCTCCTGCTGCATGCGCTGGCGATCGTTTTAGTATTTCGCCTGGATCTCTTTGATCTGCGGCTGCAACGCCTGCAGCGCCCGCATGCCCTTCAGCTGCCGGTAGGTGAGCGGGATGAGGAGCGCCCTGGTGACGATCGTCAGGGCGATGATCGACATCCCCCAGCTCAAGCCGGCACTGTCGTGGAAGAACTGCAGCACCGAGTTGGCGATGTCGATCAGTGGCTGGAGGATGTTCGCCGCGGGAATCACGGGCGCGCCTCCCTGTGATGAATGGCCGGATCCACCGGACCAACTTTGAGCGTGAAGCGCTCCGGAACGGGGTCGAAGCCGCCATGACTGAAGGGGTTGCAGCGCAGAACCCGCCAGGTAGCGAGAAGCGCACCCCGGACCGCGCCGAAGCGCCGGATGGACTCCACCGCATAAGCCGAACAGGTCGGCTCATAGCGACAGCGGCGCGGGAGGCCCGGTGAAATCCAGCGCTGGTAGGCGCCGATTAGAGCCAATAGGACGCGTTTCACGTGGAACGCTTCTTCCCAGGGGAGCCGCCGAGGGCCTCCTCGATGCTGGACCGAACTCCGGCTGAGCCGTCCCGCTCGATCAGATCGCTGATCTCAGGACGAGCCACCAGGACAAAATCGTGCTGAGCGGGCAAGCGGTCCGAGAGCCCCCAGAACGTCTCGCGCAGGACCCGCTTCACCCGGTTGCGATCGACGGCGCCGCCGACCTTACGACTGACCGAAACGCCGAGCCTCACCTCTTCGTCCTCCTCGTCTCCGCGGGGAAAGCTGTAGAGAACGAGGTAGCGGGTTGCATGTGATGATCCGTCGCGATAGACGCGGTCGAACTCGCCGCTGCGCGAAAGGCGGCGTCGTTTCGCCGCCATCTACGGAGTGAGGCGCTTCCGGCCTTTACGGCGGCGGCGCTTGAGGATCGCCCGACCTCCGCGCGTGCTCATCCGCGCCCGGAATCCGTGCGTCTTCGCCCGCTTCCGCTTCTTCGGCTGGTAAGTCCGCTTCATCGGGCGTCGCAGTATACGGACGCGCCGCGAGCGGGGTGAATTCGGCGCAGAAATGATTTCAGCGGCATTTGCGGGGGGACCGATTTCAGCTCATCCGGGCGCCGCTATGGTCGGCCGCCGGTGGAGGATGGCGTGGAAAGACAAGATCTCGATTCCCTCTGGAGGGACGTCCAAGGTCGGTTGCGGGCCTCCGTGCCGCAATCGACCTTTCAGCTCTGGTTGGAACCGCTGAAGGTCGCCGGTGCTCAAGCTGAGACCCTCCTCCTCGCAGCCCCCGACAGCATCCGCGCCTGGACCGAACGACGCTACGCAGGACTGATCCAGGAGGCACTCGCTGCCTCGGATTCGCGGCTGCGCAGTGTGCGCTTCCTGGCGGAAGGCGAAGCGACGGGCGCCGACTCCGACCGCGGCACCGCCCTCGACCTCAACGTCAACTACACCTTCGACCGCTTCGTCATCGGCCCCGGAAATCGTGCGGCCCACGCCGCCGCCCTGGCCGTGGCCGAGGCGCCCTCCGAGGCCTACAACCCGCTCTTTCTCCACGGTCCCCCGGGGCTCGGCAAGACTCACCTGTTGGTCGCGATCGCCAACTACCTGAACGCTTCAGCGCCCGGCTTGAACGTGCGCTACACAACCGCCGAGCGCTTCACCAACGAGTTCGTCACCGCCCTGCGCAGCGCCGGCGCCGAGGGCTTCAAGACGCGCTATCGCGATCTCGACGTGCTGCTCGTCGACGACGTCCAGTTCCTCGAGGGGAAGCGACACACCGAGGACGAGTTCTTCCATACCTTCAACGCCCTCTATGAAGGCGGCAGCCAGCTTGTTCTTTCAGCTGACCGCATCCCCAGCGAGCTTTCCACCCTGGAGTCGCGCCTGCGCGATCGCTTTGAGTGGGGCTTGACGGTTGCCGTCGAACCGCCCAACCTGGCGACGCGCCTGACCGTCTTGCGGCGCTTGGTCCGCGAGGCGGGCGTCGACACCGAGGGTGACGTACTTGCCGTGCTGGCCCGGCGGATCGACGTCAACGTGCGCCAGCTGCACGGTGCCCTGACTCGCGTCATCGCCCACGCCTCGCTCACCGCTAAGCCGCTCACCCCTGAGCTGATCGAGGCCGTTATTCCCAGCGTCGTGCGCAGTGCTGAGCAAACCCCGGTCGAGGAGATCCAGCAACGAGTCTCTGCCGCCTTTGGCATCTCCCGGGCAGAGCTCGTCGGTTCGACCCGGGCGGCCACTCCACTTAGCGCCCGCCAGGTCGCTATTTACCTCACCCGCGAGCTGACCGACCTCTCGCTCCCGCAGATTGGCCGCCTCTACGGCGGGCGTGATCACTCCACCGTCCTCAACTCGATCCGCCGGGCCGAAGCCCGCGTAAACGAGGACGCGACCCTTGCCGCTCAGGTCAAGGAGTTGCGCAGCGCAATCCACAACAGCTCCACAACTCGCTCCTGACGGCCGACGGCACTGTAAGAATCAATGCTTTCCCACAGATCCCTCCACAGCCCGCTAACGGCTAGCCAATGCGGAGTCCTGGGCGATCTCGCGCTTTTCCACAAGTCCTAATCCAACTCAAGAAGGCATCAATCACTTGAAGCTGACAACCAAACGTGACGAGCTTGTCGCAAAGCTCTCGGTGGTCTCCCGAGCTGTTTCAACGCGCGCCGCGACTCAGTCGCTCTCCGGGATCCTGCTCAGTGCAAACGGCGATGGCGTCAGCCTCTGCGCAACGGATCTCGAGATGGGCTTGAAGACGAAGCTCGCCGCGGAGGTCGACGGCGACGGCTCGATTCTTCTGCCCGGCCGCCTTCTCGCCGAGGTTTCCCGCTCGCTGGGCGACCCGACCGTGGAGATTGAGCTGCGCGAGTCCGAGCGCGACGTCGAGATCCGCAGCGGCGGCTCAAGCTTCCACCTGCGGGTCCTGCCGAGCGAGGACTTTCCCACCTTCCCCGAGGAAGAGGGCGAGCCCCTCTCGATCCCCGCGCCCGCACTTGCCGCAACGGTGGACTTGGTCGCCCGCGCCGCTTCGCGAGACGACATGCGCCCCGTGCTCACCGGCGTCCTGGTCAGCGCCAGCGGCGCCGAGATGACGATGGTCGCCACCGACTCCTATCGCCTCGCGGTCAAGCGCACCGAGCTGGACGCGGCGATCGGCGGCGAGCTCGAGGCGAACATCCCGGCCAAGGCGCTGCGCGAGCTGGGCAGGATCGTTTCTGCCGACGGGGTCGAGGCCGTCTCGGTCGCCCTGCAGCGCAACCAGGCCATTTTCAAGGCAGGGGAGATCGTCCTCAACACGAGGCTGATCGAGGGTCAATTCCCCAATTTTCGACAACTCCTGCCGGAGTCCTACGAGCACGATGTGCGGCTGCCGCGTCCCGAGCTGCTCGATGTCACCCGTCGGATCAGCCAGCTTGCCCAGCGCAACGCGCCACTTCGCCTCTCTTTTGCCCAGGGGGAGCTGACGATCGCGGCGTCGACGCCCGACGTCGGCGACGCCGAAGAGACCATGCCGGCCGCCTTCGAGGGCGAGCCGCTCGAGATCGGTTTCAACCCGGAGTTCCTGCGCGAGGGAATCGAAAGCGTCGAGGGAGACGAGGTGATGCTGCGCTTGATCTCGCCTTTGCGACCGGGCCTGCTTCAGCCCGTGGACAACGAAGACTTCCGCTATCTGGTGATGCCGATCCGCCTCAACGTGTGAGGCCGCAGTGCTGGTCTCCGCCGTCGAAGCGAGGCCGCTGCGGAGTCTGGTGCAGGCGCGGATCGAGCTGGGGCCAGGAATCGTCAGTCTCGTCGGCCCGAACGGTGTCGGCAAGACGAACCTGCTCGAGGCGCTCTACTTCGCCCTAACCGGCCGCTCGTTCCGAACCTCCGATCGCCGGGACCTGATCCCATTTGGCGGCTCCTTTGCGCGCGCCGAAGCGACGATTCGCGATGAGGATGGGATCGAGCATCACCTGCTGGCTTCCGTTAGCCGCGCCGAGGGCCGCCGTCACCTGCTCGATGGCAATGCCGCCGACCCCGCCACCCTCACGCGCAGCAGGCCCCCCGTCGCGGTCTTCTCGCCGGACCGGCTCAGCTTGATCAAGGGCCCGCCGGCGGAACGACGCGCTCATCTCGATGGCTTCGTCGCGGCTCGCTGGCCGCACCGCGCCGAGCTGCGCCAGCGATTCGGCCAGTCTCTGGCACAGCGCAACGCCCTGGTCGCTCGCTTGGCCGCCGGCCACGGCGCGCCGTCCCAGCTGGACACCTGGGACGCGACCCTCGCCGAGTCCGCGGCGCCCCTGATCGCCGCTCGCGCTGAGGCGGTCGCCGAGCTCGCCGGTCCGTTCGGCGCAGCCGCGGCGGAGCTGGGCCTCGAAGGTGGCGGAGAGATCGAGTACGCGCCACGCGCCGCCGGTTCGGCCGAGGAGATCCGCGCCGGGCTGGCCGATCGCCGCGAGGCCGATCTGCGTCTCGGCCGAACCTCATGGGGCCCGCATCTCGACGAGCTCAAGATCGCCACCGCCGGTCGTTCTCTGCGCCGCTACGGCTCGCAAGGACAGCAACGCGCCGCTTTGCTCGCCCTGCTCTTCGCCGAGCGCGATGTCCTCTTGGCGGCGCGGCAGGTAGTGCCGCTGCTGCTGCTCGACGACGTGATGAGCGAGCTCGACCCGGACCGCCGCCAGCGCCTGGTCGAGCGCCTCTCCGGCGCTGGTCAGGCCCTGATCTCCGCGGCCGCGGAGGATTCACTGCCGGTATTGCCTGCGGTCCAGATCGTGCGAATGCCGCTTTTTTCAGAGCAGGCCGCGGCGGCATGAGCCGCCGACCCGCTCCCCGGCCGGCCGGGACAGCCCTGCGCGCTGCGCTGGAGCGGGCGGCTCCGAAGACGCCGCTGGCCTCGCTGCAAGCAGCGTGGTCCGAGGTCGTCGGCGAGCGCATCGCGGCCGTCGCCGCCCCGGTCTCAGAACGGGGGGGAGAGGTGACCCTGAGCTGCACTGATTCCGTCTGGGCGCAGGAGTTGGATCTGATGCAAGCGCAGCTGATCGAGCGGCTGCGGGACAAGCTCGGGGAGCGGGCGCCAAAGAGTTTGCGCTTCCGTGTGAATGATGGCGAAAAGTAATTTCATTTATGGCGATTTGCAGGACTTTTATTTCCTCCGGGGCGTCCGACGGCAAGGTCAAACTGGTATCCTTATGTCAACTTGCATTTCTGCCCCGACCTTGGGCGGTAACAGCCCAGACGGTCGGGGTTTTCTATGAGAGCGGGAAGGGATTAATTGCCTGAGAAGATGAAGCCGGCCGCGGCGCAGAAAGACGGAGCCGTCTCCTACGGCGCCAAGGACATCACCGTCCTCGAAGGCCTTGAAGCGGTTCGCAAGCGGCCCGGCATGTACATCGGCTCGACTGGACCACGCGGTCTGCATCACCTGGTCTACGAGGTCGTCGACAACTCGGTCGACGAGGCCTTGGCGGGCCACTGCGACCACGTCCGCGTCGTCCTCCATCCCGACAACAGCTGCACGGTCGAGGACAACGGTCGCGGCATCCCGGTCGACGAACTGAAAAAGGAGAAGCGCCCCGCCGCCGAGGTGGTGCTCACCACCCTGCACGCGGGAGGCAAGTTCGGCGACGGTGGCGGCTACAAGGTCTCCGGCGGCCTGCACGGCGTGGGGATCTCCGTCGTCAACGCGCTCTCCGAGAAACTCCACCTTGAAATCAGCCGCGACGGCTCGATCTGGACGCAGGACTACGAGCGGGGTAAGCCGCAGGCGGACCTGGCCAATGGCGAGGCGACCGATTCGACCGGGACCACGATCACCTTCCAGCCCGACGATGAGATATTCGACGAGCTCGAGTTCGACTACGCGACCCTCGCCGAGCGCCTGCGCGAGACCGCGTTCCTGACCCGCGGCTTGAAGATCGAGCTGATCGACGAGCGCGCCGCGGGTCAGCGCGACACCTTCCACTACGAGGGCGGCATCGTCGACTTCGTCGCCCACCTCAACGAGAACAAGGACGCTCTGCACCGCAAGACGGTCTACTTCGAAGGCGAGACCGAGGACGGTCAGGTCGAGGTGGCGATGCAGTGGAACTCGTCCTACCAGGAATCCGTCTTCAGCTTCGCCAACAACATCAACACTCACGAGGGAGGCTCCCACCTCTCGGGTTTCCGCTCGGCCCTGACCCGCACCCTCAATGCCTACGCGCGCAGCAAAGGGCTGCTCAAAGAGAAGGACGAGAACCTCACCGGCGACGACGTCCGCGAGGGATTGACCGCGGTTATCTCGGTCAAGCTCGCCGATCCCCAGTTCGAGGGCCAGACCAAGACCAAGCTCGGCAACCCGCCGATCGAGGGGCTGGTCAAGGAGACGGTCAACCGCAAGCTGGGCGAGTTCTTCGAGGAGAACCCCGGTGAGGCGAAACGTATTGTCGGCAAGGCCGTCGACGCAGCCAGGGCGCGCCAAGCCGCCCGTAAGGCCCGCGACCTGACCCGCCGCAAGTCGGCGCTGGAGAACTCCACCCTGCCGGGCAAGCTCGCAGATTGCACGGTGCGCGATCCGGCCCTGGCCGAGCTGTTCATAGTCGAGGGTGATTCCGCCGGCGGCTCCGCCAAGCAAGGGCGTGATCGCAACACCCAGGCGGTGCTGCCGCTGCGCGGCAAGATCATCAACGTCGAGAAGGCGCGCATCGACAAGGTCCTCTCCAACCAGGAGATCCAGGCCCTGATCACGGCTGTGGGCACCGGCATTCGCGAGGAGTTCGACGTCAAAGAGGCGCGCTACCACAAGGTCGTACTGATGACCGACGCTGACGTCGACGGGGCCCACATTCGCACCTTGGTGCTGACCTTCCTCTATCGCGAGATGCCGGAGCTGATCGAGGCGGGCTACGTCTACATCGCCAAGCCGCCGCTCTACAAGCTGAAAAACGGCAAGCAGGAAACCTACGTCGAGAAGGAGTCCGAGCTTGAGGAGCTGCTGCTGCGCGACAAGCTCGAGCAGATGGAGGTCGGCGACGCCGAGGGCGCCTCGCACAAGCTGACAGCGACCCGCTGGCAGCGTTTCAACCGCCGGCTCAAGGAGCACGAGGGCTGGGCCGATTCGCTGCAGGCCGACTTCGGCCACGAGCTGGTCCGCTTCCTCGGCGAGTCTGAAGTGCTCGACCGCGGCGTCACCTCGCTGGCCGAGGTGAAGGACGTGATCAACGGCGACGCCGGTGAGGTCGAGCCCTTCGACACCGAGATCGTCTCCGAATCCGGCGATGAGATCCTCGTTCGCGCGGTTCACCGCCGCGACGGGCTGGCCAAGGCATTCGAGCTCACCGCCGGCCTCTTCGAGTCGCACGACTACCGTCGCCTGATCGAGTCGCACGCCGAGCTGCTCAGTCAGGTCGGGCGACCGCCCTTCAAGATCTCGCTCGACCAGAAAGAACGCACGGCCGAGTCGTTCGCCGAGCTGCGGCGGATGGTGATGGAGCTCGCCCGCCAGGGCGTGACGATGCAGCGCTTCAAGGGCCTGGGCGAGATGAACGCCGAACAGCTGCGCGAGACGACGATGGACCCGGCGAGCCGGACGCTCGAGCGGGTGCGGATCGACGACGCGGCGATGGCCGAGAAGATCTTCACCGACCTGATGGGCGACAAGGTCGAGCCGCGCAAGGCGTTTATAGAACGCCACGCCAAGGAGGTTAGGTTTCTCGATGTCTAGCGCGGACGCTGCAAACCACGTCCTGAGTGGGGCTGTGATCTAGGTGGAGGGCGCCGAAGCACTTACGGGAGGGCGGATCGAGGAGCGCGAGCTGACCAACGAGATGCGCTCGTCGTATCTCGACTACGCGATGAGCGTGATCGTCGGCCGGGCGCTGCCGGACGTGCGCGATGGCCTCAAGCCGGTGCACCGCCGTGTGCTCTACGCGATGCACGACCTCGCCCTGCAGCCGAACCGGCCTTACCGAAAGTCCGCCTTCATCGTCGGCGAGGTGATGGGCAAGTACCACCCGCACGGCGACAGCGCGATCTACGACACCCTCGCCCGCATGGCGCAGCCCTTCTCGCTGCGCTACATGCTGGTCGACGGCCAGGGCAACTTCGGCTCGATCGACGACGATCCACCAGCCGCGATGAGATACACCGAGGCGCGCCTGGCGCGGCTCTCGACCGAGCTGCTGCGCGACATCGAGGCCGATACGGTCGAGTGGGGTCCCAACTACGACGAGTCCCAGCAGGAGCCGTTGGTTCTGCCGGCGCGCTTCCCGAACCTGCTGGTCAACGGCTCCTCCGGGATCGCGGTCGGGATGGCGACCAACATCCCGCCACACAACCTGAGCGAGTCGATCGGCGCCGTCAAGGCCTACATCGCCAACCCGGGGATCGACCTGGCCGGCTTGATGGAGCACGTCAAAGGTCCCGACTTCCCCGGCGGCGGCATCATGAGCGCCGAAGGGATTCGGGACGCCTACGCGTCGGGCCGGGCGACGGTGCGGATCCGCGCTCGCGCCCACGTCGAGCCGATCAAGGGCGGCCGCGACGCGATCGTCGTCACCGAGCTGCCGTTCATGGTCAAGAAGGGCGGCGAAGGTGGCCTGATCACCAAGATCGCCGACCTCGTACGCGACAAGAAGATCACCGGCATCTCCGATCTGCGCGACGAGTCTGACCGCTCCGGCATGCGCCTGGTAATCGAGACCAAGCGCGGCGGGGACCCGCCGGAGGTCGTGCTCAACCAGCTTTACAAGCGGACCGCGATGCAGAGCACCTTCGGCATCAACATGGTCGCCCTGGTCGACGGCGTGCCGCGGACGCTCAGCCTCAAGGAGCTGATCGAGCACTACGTCAGCCATCAGCGCGAGGTCGTAATTCGCCGCACCCAGCACGAGCTGCGCCGGGCCGAGGCGCGTGCCCACATCCTCGAGGGGCTGCTGATCGCGCTCGAGAACCTCGACGCGGTGATCGAGTTGATCCGCGGTTCGGCCGACACTGAGACGGCCAAGGCGGGCCTGATCGAGCGCTTCGATCTATCCGAAGAGCAGGCGCAGGCGATCCTCGACATGCGCCTCGCCCGCCTCACCGCGCTGGAGTCCGACAAGCTGCGCGAAGAGCACGAAGAGCTGGCAAAACGGATCGCCGAGCTGCGGGCGATCCTCGGCGACCCGGCCCGAATCGACGCGGTGATCGTCGAGGAGCTCGACGAGGTCGACAAACGCTACGGCGACGAGCGGCGCACTGAGGTCACCCACTTCGAGGGCGACATGAACATCGAGGACATGATCGCCGACCAGCAGATGGTGATCTCGATCACCCACTCGGGCTACGCGAAGCGGCTGCCGCTCGCGACCTACCGCCAGCAGCATCGCGGCGGCCGCGGCGTGATGGGAATGGACCTCAAGGAGGACGACTACATCGAGCACCTGCACATCTGCTCGACCCACGACTTCCTGCTCTTCTTCACCAACCGCGGCAAGGTCTACCGGCTCAAGGTCTACGAGCTGCCGGAGGGCGCACGCACCGCGAAAGGCCGCGCCCTGGTCAACGTCCTGCCCCTGCGGGAGGGCGAGAAGGTCACCGCGGTGATCCCCACGCGCGACTTCAGCGAGAACAAGTACCTCGTCTTCGCCACCTCCCAGGGCTTGGTCAAGAAGACCGAGTTCAAGGCCTACAACACGCCGATCCGCGCCGACGGAATCATCGCGATCAAGATCCGCGACTCCGACGAACTGGTCCAGGTGCGGTTGACCTCGGGCGACGACGACATCCTGCTGGTCTCCAAGTCGGGCCACGCGTCGCGCTTCTCCGAGGAGGCGGTGCGGCCAATGGGGCGCGACACCAGTGGGGTCAAGGGAATGAACGTCTCCGCCAAAGTCAACGGCAAACCGAACAGGGTGCTGGCGATGGACGTCGCCCGCGACGACTCCGAGCTCTTCGTCGTCACCGAGAACGGTTACGGCAAGCGCACCTCGGTCTCCGAGTACCCGATCAAGGGACGCGGGACCAAGGGCGTGCTGACCGCAAAGCTGACCACCAAAAAGGGCGGCCTGGCCGGCGCCCTGATCGTCCGCGAGCACCAGGACCTCCTCTTCATCTCCCAGAACGGCATGGTGCAGCGGACCCGCGCCGGCGGCATCTCCCAGATGGGCCGGCCGACGCAGGGGGTTCGCGTGATGAACATGAAGGACGATGACTGCGTGTCCGCCGTGGCACTTGTGGTGGATGACGACTCACCGGCCGAGGAGCCGGACGGGCAAGAGCAGCTTTCCGAGCCGGCCGAGTAGCGGGCGCCGCCCTCCGCCCAGGCCGCAAACTAGCGCTAGAGAGACATCTTCGGAGCGGAGAAGACGACGCCCTCTGAGCTTAGGCCACTGGTGCGGCACGCAAACGGGTGAAAAGGAGGTGCTACTTTGATGTACATGAGCGAGAAGGTGGGGGTTGCAGAGCTGCGGCAGAACCTGAGCGTCTATTTGCGGCGAGTGGGCCAGGGTGAGCGGCTGGTTGTTACCGATCGCAACCGGCCTGTGGCCGAGCTGGGCCCAGTCGCGAACACCGGTCCGGACCTCGACCGGCTGATCGCTGAAGGACGGGTATCTCGACCGCTCCGCTCGGGGCTGCCGGAGGCGATGGAGCTGACGGGGGATCCACACTCCCTGAGCCGCGCGCTCGACGAAGTCCGCGGCGATCGCTGAGTTGTGGCGATCTTCTACGCGGACACGTCCGCACTGGTCAAGCTCGTCAGCGAGGAGCCGGAGTCCGAGTCCCTTCGGGCATTTCTCGCCGATGTGAAACTGGTCAGCAGCGAGATGGTCTTGACCGAGATCCCGCGGGCGGTACGCCGCGCTGTCATGCGGGACCCCGCCTTGTCACTTGATCTGTTGCTGGAACGCGCCGCCAGGTTGGTAGATGCGCTCGCCTTGCGCCCCGTCGATCGCGACCTTCTCGCGGGGGCCGGTGCGCTTGCCGAGCCAGCTCTACGGTCCATCGATGCGATTCATGTGGCCTCCGCGATTGACCTCGTTCCAATCGAGGCCTTTGTGACCTATGACGAACGCCAGGCAGCCGCCGCTCGCCTAGCCGGTCTTCGCACGATGGCGCCCGGCGCTTGACCCGTTTCCTACGCTGCGGCCGGCAGGTCGGCGTTGGGCAAGTACTGCTGCCACGCCGCGGGAATGCTGGGACTGGCCACCTGGATGAACACGGTCGGCCCCGGCGCCTTCGGGGTGTTCCTGGGATGCATGTGGATTTCCCGGGGGAGGCGGTTGCCCTTGCGGCGGTTGCAGCTGGCGCAGGCGGCGACGATGTTCTCCCAGACGGACTTGCCGCCGCGGCTGCGGGGGATCACGTGGTCTACCGTGAGGCCCGACTTGCGCGAGCCGCAGTACTGGCAGGTCCACGAGTCCCTCGCGAGCACCGCGCGGCGGGTGATCTTCCTCCTGTGCGCTTCGCGTGGGATCCGCACGTAGTTGGTCAGGCGGATCACGTCGGGCCGCTGCATCGTCATGTGCTCGGAGTGGATCGCGCCTTCACGGCGCTCGAGCAGCTCCGCCTTTTCCTTCAAAAGCAGCACAGCAGCCCTCCTCAACGTGCACACGTTGATCGGCTCATACGTCGCATTGAGGACAAGGACGCGTGCCATATTGCTCGGGAATTCTACGCAGTCGGGTAGGAGCCCAAGATCCGAACCGAATCTGCCTTGCTCCGCACCGCCTCCACCGCCTCGCTCACGGGGGGCTCAGAGAGCGCACCCTCGAGGTCGCAGAAGAACATGTAACGGCCCAATCCGAGGCGCAGTGGCCGCGACTCGATGCGGCTCAGGTTGACTTCGCGGCTGGAGAACTCCCGCAGCGCATCGACCAACGCTCCCGGGTGGTCCTCGCCCAGCTCGGAGAAGACCAGCGAGGTCTTCCAGATGTCTCCCCTCGCCGCTTGGGTTCCCTGCGGTGCGATCCAGACGAAGCGGGTGACGTTGTTGGCCTCGTCCTCGATCCCTTCGCGCAGGACCGTGCATCCGTACAGGTCGGCCGCCGCGTGTGCGCCGATTGCCGCCCAGGGAGCATCGGACTCGCCGACGATCTTGACCGCCGCCGCGGTGCTCTCGACGCTTTGGCGCTCGGCGTCGGGAAGGTTGTCGCGCAGGAACCGTGCGCATTGGGCAAGTGGCTGGGGATGCGAGAGCACGCCCTCGATCTCGTTCAGCGCCACTGGATGGCGGGCGATCAGCATCGCTCGCACGGCGAAGTCGTACTCGCCGACGATCGTCACCTTCTCAGCGTCGAAGGCGAGGGTGTCGAGGGTGCTGCGCACCGAGCCCTCGATCGAGTTCTCGAAGGGGACGAGGGCCCGCTCAGCCTCGCCTTGCTCGACGGCGAGTATCGCCTCGCGGATCGTCGGCGTGCGCAGCGGCTCGTACGGGGTGCCGCCCTCGAGCGCCTCGCCCAGGGCATCCTCGGTAAAGGTCCCGGCCGGTCCCAGATAGGCGATCCGCACGGCGCCCCCTATTCGAAGGCGACCGTGTAGCTGGCTTCGTTGTTTTCGGAGACCCTCTCGCCCGGCACCGTGTCGACGGTGACTTCCAAGGTGACTTCGCCGCTCGGCGCTGGTGTCAGCGGAATCGAGACCGTCTGCGATTCGCCGGCGCCGACGCTGTCGAGCGTGCCCGAGAGCGTCGTGCCGTCGCTGACCGAGACCGAGACGTTGATCCCGTTCTCAGTCGATTCACCCTGATTCGCCACTTCGACTTCGACTTCCGGCGTGCCTTCGCTGCCCACGGCGGTAGTCGATTCCGCCGCCAGTTCGGTTCCGTTGATGCCGGTGCTGATCAGGCCGAGGCCGTGTATCCCCGACGTTTCCGAGCTGCTCGAGCCGCTCACGGAAGCCAGCGCCGTGCTGACTTCGCCTTCGTCGAGCCAGCGGGTTTCGTCGGGGAGGTAGACGCTTTTCGGCACGTCGGAGTCGTCGATGCCGTTGACGGCGAGGACGCCGTTGATCTCCGGTCTCACTACCGCCGCGTAGAGGGCGTCGGCGCCAAGCAGCTTGCGCATCTGCATGGCAATGCTCCTCATCGCCTGCTCTGAGCCGACGTCGCCGAGCGCGGTGCTCATCTTTTCGGCGATTTCGTTCATCGCGCTGGCGCGCAGCTCGTAGACCAGCTCGAGCGCGTTCTGCGCGTGGCTCATGTCTCCCGGTGTATCGAGACCGTCGATGCGGCTGGCGTAGTTGTCCATCGCGCTGCGGTCGGCGCTGACCTGATTGATGAATTCGGTCACCGAGAGGCTGCCGGGGTCGTCGAGCTTGTCGAAGAAGGCTTTGCTCGTCTGATCGGTCTCTTCAACGATCTGGGTGACGTTACGGGCGTAGTCGCTGAGCTCGCGGCTCTTGCGCGCGTCGAGGCAACCCTTGACCCCGAGCACGATCAGAATCAACAGGAGCAGCCCGCCGCCCAGCGCCAGACCACGGCGCAGCAGGATCTGCTGCCGTTCGGGGCGACGGCGAGGCCGGGGCCGTCGACCCGGCCGAGTTGAGGGGGAAGAATCCTCCAAGAAGCAGGGAGTATGTCGCAGGAGGAAGCGGATTCGCGGCGAAGGCGGAGAGTGCATTGGTCGGTTCGCTTGTCCTCAACCGCTTCTTGATCGAGCGTCGCATCGGCAGCGGCGGCTTCGGCACGGTCTACGAGGCGTGGGACGGTCGCCTCGAGCGGCCGGTTGCCGTCAAGGCGATCGAATCGACTGACGCATCGGGTTCGGATCGCGTCCTGCGCGAGGCTCAGGCGGCCGCCCGCCTCAATCACCCCGGGATCGTGACGCTCTATGAGATGGGCGAGGAGGACGGCAACGCGCTGTTGGTTACCGAGCTGGTCGACGGCACGACCCTCGCGCGGCTGAATCGCAGCGGCACGCTGAGCGACCGCGAGATCGCCGAGATCGGGGCTGACCTGTGCGAGGCACTCGACCACGCTCACGAGCGCGCCGTCGTTCACCGCGACATCAAGCCGCAGAACGTTCTCGTCACCGACGGGGGTGAGCCGAGCGCGAAGCTGATGGACTTCGGCGTCGCCCGTCTCACCGATGCAGCGGCGTTGACCGCCCCCGGCGATGTCGTCGGCACGCTTGCCTACATGGCGCCCGAGCAGGCCGAGGGCCGCGCTGTCGGGCCCGCTGCCGACGTCTACGCGTTGGCCCTGATGCTGTATGAGAGCTGGAGCGGCGAGCACCCGACCCGCCGCTCGACGCCCGCCGCCACGGCCCGCGCGATCGGCGCCCGCATGCGACCCCTGCGCAGACTGCGTCCCGACCTGCCGCGGGAGCTCTGCGACACGGTCGATGCCTGTCTGCAGACCCGCCCGGATCGGCGCCCGTCCCTGGAGGAGCTGGGCGGCGCGATCGAAAGCTCGCTCGATTCTCTAGCGGAACATCCTCCCCACAGCGAGCACTCACTTTCACTGCGCCTTGGCGCCGTCGCGGTCGCCGCCGCCCTGGGAGCCTGGCTCGCCGTCGGTCACGGCGTCCTGCTCCCCTGAGTTGGTGCAACCGCGGAGACCGCACATCCGGATGAGGCACGTGACACGGCGCATCTCTGCGTCCTCAGTCGGCCAAATGGAAACCACCATTTGGCCTCCCTGCGTCCTGGACCTGCTTGGTCACGCGCCTCCCCGGCTGCACGTTCCCCGCGGTTGCACCAACTAGGATTCGAGCCGCTTTCCCCGCCACCGGGGCGTTTGAAGCGCTCGCGAAAAGGAGCCACCGATCAGCGTTCTACGTAACCTCGAGAGTCGCATCGAAGGCCTTGTCGAGGGGGTCTTCAGTCGCGCCTTCAGCTCCGAGGTGCAGCCGGTTGAGCTGGCCCGCAAGCTGGCCAAGGAGATGGACGCCCACAAGACCGCCGGGGTGGCGCGCGTCTACGTCCCCAACGAGTACACGGTCTTCCTCTCCAGCAAGGATCGGGTGAAGCTCGAAGGGTACGAGCGCTCGCTGGAGCAGGAGCTCTCCGGCTACCTGCTCGAGCATGCGCGGCGGCGCAATTACGACCTGCTCACCCGTCCGGCGGTCGAGTTCAAGACCGACGAGCGGTTGCGGCTTGGCGAGTTCGGCATCCAGACGCGGTTGGTCAAGTCGCCGGCTCGCGAAGGCGAGCCGCCAAGCCAGGGCGAGGAGGGCCACACGATGGTCTACTCATCCGTCAAAGAGAGCGCCGCCCCGCAGCCAAATCCCGAACAGCGCGCCGAAGCGATGGTGATGACCCGGGCCGTCGTCTCCCTCGAGGATCGCCGCTACGTGCTGGAGGGACCGCGGGCGACGATCGGCCGCTCAAAGGGGGCCGAGTGCGTGCTCAGCGATCCCAACGTCTCGCGCCGTCATGCCGAGCTGCGCCGCACCCAGACTGGCGACTGGACGATCGCCGACCTCGGCTCGACCAACGGCATCAAGGTGAACGGCCGGCGCGTCTCCTCCTCGCGACTCAATCCTGGCGACCAGGTGACGCTCGGCACCACGACCTTCCTGTTCGACATCGAGCAATGAGCGTCCCGATCGTCACGGTGATCTCCGGTCGTTCGAGTCCGTGGCGATCGGGACGCGAACGAAACATTGACCCGAGCGCCCCGCGCTAGTGGACTACGAGCCCATCTCCGTCTTCCTCAAGTTCGGCTTCCTCGCCGTCCTCTACCTCTTCCTGCTCTGGATCGCCCGCAGTGCTCTCAAGGATCTCCGCCGCACGGTCACTCCAGCCCCGGACGCCACCGGCTTCCACCAGGCCCCCGGCTTCGCCCCCCGGCCAAGTGCCACCGACGCCTGGTTGATCGCGGAGCGCGGCGGCGGCCTCGACCCCGGTGAGCGTTTCGATCTGATCGGCGGCCTCTCGATCGGCCGCTCCGCGGAAGCCGACGTGCGGATCGAGGATCGCTATGCCTCCGGCCTACACGCGAGGATCTTCAGTCGCGATGGACGCACCTACGTCGAGGACATGAACTCTACCAACGGCACCCTGCTCAACGATGCAACCCTCAGCGGCGAGGCGGAGCTGATCGACGGCGACGTGGTCCGTATCGGCGACACCGAGTTCAGGTACGAGGCAGGGGCGTAGACATGCTGAGGATCGACGACCAGGCCTTCCGCTCGGACACCGGGCGCCAGCGCAACGCCAACGAGGACTCTTACTTCGTGCGCGCGCCGATCTTCGTCGTCGCCGACGGGATGGGGGGCGCGCAGGCGGGCGAGGTCGCTTCCAAAGCAGCGGCCGACGCCTTCGATGTCGATCTTCCCGACGCCCCGCCGGAGCGCGTGCTGCGCGAGACGATCCTCGGCGCCAATCGCAAGATTCACGAGCTGGCGCGCGCCGATCCCTCGCGCGCCGGCATGGGCACGACGCTGACCGCCGCGATCGTCGATGCAGGCGGCGAAGAGGTGGCGATCGGACACGTCGGCGACAGCCGCGCCTATCGTCTGCGCGCCGGCAAGCTCGAGCAACTTACCCGTGACCACTCGCTGGTCGAGGAGATGCGGCGCAAGGGCCAGCTCACCGACGCCCAGGCGGAGGACCATCCGCAGCGCTCGATCATCACCCGCGCGCTCGGGCCAGAGCCTGAGGTGGAGCCGGACGTCCAGACGGTGTCCGCTGCCCCCGGCGACGTCTTCCTGATCTGCTCGGACGGCCTGACGACGATGCTGGGTGAGGAGCAGATCGCCAAGCTGCTGCGCGACGCAACCTCGATGAGCGCGGCGGTGCGCGCCCTGATCGACGAAGCGAACCGCGCCGGCGGCCGCGACAACATCACCGCGCTCGCCTTCCGGCTCGAAGACGCAGCGGCGCCTCAGCAGAGCCACGAGGACGCGACGCTGATCGGCAGCACCGCGGCGGAGGCCGGTCTGACCACCACGGAGGTACGCCGCCGGGCCGCCGCGGCCGCGGCGCAGGACCGCCGCGAACAGCTGGCGGCCAAGCGGCCCCGCCGCGGCCTGCGCCGCGGACTCGCGGCCCTCGCTGTGGCCGCAGTGCTCGCGGCCCTCGCCTTCGGCGCCTGGTACGGCAACCGCCAGGTCTGGTTCCTCGGTACCGATGACGGTGGCCGCGTCGCCCTCTACCGCGGCTTGCCTTACGAACTGCCCTTCGGGATCGAGCTCTACGAGGAGCGCTATGCCAGCCCTCTCCAGACCTCCTCGCTGCCCCCGCGACGCGCCGAAGCGGTCAGCGGCCACGACCTGCGCTCCCGCGACGACGCCGTCTCCCTGGTGGAGGACATCGAACGGGCCCAGGGCGCGCGATGAGCTTCCGCTGTTCCCCTTCCTTGCCATACATCGATAAGGAACAGCGGAAGCGGTGAGCGCGCGCAACCGTGAGCTGCTGGCGCTCGTGCCGGTGGCACTTCTTCTTACCGCCGGCTTCGCAGCCGTATTCGCCCAGGAGAGCTCGCGCCTCGACGACGCCAGCTTGATCTACGGGGCCTACTTCTTCGCCGTCTGCCTCGCCACCCACCTCTTCCTGCGCCTCCGGCTGCCCAACGCCGACCCCTACCTGTTCCCGCTGGTGGCGCTGCTGATGGCTTTCGGCCTGGTGATGGTCTACCGGATCGATGCCGACCTTGCGCGAGATCAGGCGAACTGGTTCGTGCTCGGCCTGGTGCTCTTCGCGCTAACGATCCACTTCCTGCGCGACTACGACGTGCTCGAGCGCTATCGCTACACGATCGCCGGCGTCGGACTGCTGCTACTAATGGCGCCGCGCCTTCCCGGGATCGGCCAACAGGTCAACGGTGCCTTCCTCGGCATCAAGGTCGGCCCGCTCGCCTTCCAGCCGGCCGAGTTCTCAAAGATCTGCCTGGTTGTCTTCCTCGCCAGCTATCTGCGCGAGCACCGCGAGGTCCTGATCGTCGGCGCGCGACGCGTGCTCGGGGTGACCTTGCCGCCGCTCAAGCACTTCGGGCCGATGCTGGTCGTCTGGGGAGCCTCGATGTTCATGCTGGTCTTCATCCGGGACCTCGGAAGTTCGCTGATGTTCTTCGCCGCCTTCCTCGCCCTGCTCTACGTCGCCACGGGTCGCTTCTCCTTTGTCGCGATCGGCATGGTGATGTTCCTGATCGGCGCCTGGTTCTTCGCTTCCACGGTTCCCCACGTGCACGACCGGGTGGAGATCTGGCTCGATCCCTACGCGCATCCGCAGGCCAGCGGGTACCAGATCCTCCAATCGATCTTCGCCCAGGCCGATGGCGGCCTCTTCGGCAAGGGCTTCGGCCAGTCGCTGATCACGATTCCCGGTACCGACGCGGCGCTACTGCCGGCGGCGCAGACCGACACGATCTACTCGCTGATCGTCAACGAGCTCGGCCTCTTCGGTGCCTGTGCCGTTGTCCTGATCTACCTCCTGATCGCGGCCCGCGGCTTCAAGATCGCCCTGCTCGCCGACGACGGCTTCTCGAAGCTGCTCGCCACCGGTCTCACCGCCGTCTTTGCGATCCAGGCCTTCGTGATCATCGGCGGCGTCACCAGGGTGATCCCGCTGACCGGCGTCACCCTGCCGTTCATCAGCTACGGCGGCAGCTCGATCGTCGCCAACTTCGTCCTCCTGGCCCTGCTCTTGCTGATCTCCGACCGGGCCCGGCGTGAGTCGGGGGCGGCAGGGCAAGCGAGTGGACTGCTCCTGGAAGGCGGCCGGTGAACCGCCAGATCGTCAAGCTCTTCGGCCTCGTCGTCGTCCTCTTCGCGGTGCTGATCGGCTTCACCTCGTACTGGTCGGTCTTCGACGCGGAGGCGCTGAAGGAAAAGACGGCCAACAAGCGGCCGCTGCTCGAGCAGCAGCAGATCCAGCGCGGCCGCATCCTCGCCGCTGACGGGACGGTCATAGCCCGCTCGGTCGCCAAGGGTCGAGGAGACGCGCTGCGCTACGTGCGTCGCTACCCGGAAGGGTCGCTCTACGGCCACCCGATCGGCTACAGCTTTGTCCAGCAGGGCGACAGCGAGTTCGAGCAGTTCCACAACGACGAGCTGGTCGGCAACGACTCCGAATTCACCTCGATCCTCGATGAGCTCCGCGGCCGCCGTCAGGAGGGCAACGACATCGTCACCAATCTCGATGCGGCGGCGCAGTCGACCGCGCTCGCAGACCTCGAGGAAGCCGGCTTCGGCGCGGTCGTGGCAATCGAGCCAAAAAGCGGCCGAGTACGGGTGCTGGCCTCGAACCCCCCATATGACCCGAACCGTGTGCCCTACGAACTGTCGAAGCTGAACACAAATGAAGTCGAAACCCCGCTTTTCGACCGCGCCACCCAGGGTCAGTACCCGCCGGGATCGACCTTCAAGGTGGTCACCGCCGCGGCGGGTCTCGAGAGCGGCACGATCACTCCCGACACGCCGATAGACGCGCCTGGCAGCCTCGAAGTCGAAGGCACGCCGCTCGAAAACGACTTCGGCGAGAGCTTCCCGGGCGCGACCCTGGACACGGCGCTGACCAACTCGGTCAACACCTGGTTCGGCCAGCTCGGCCAGCAGCTCGGTAACGACACCCTCTTCGAGTACATGGAAAAGTTCGGCTTCAACTCGACGCCGCCGATCGATCTTCCCAGTGGCGAGGTGTCCAAGAGCGGTGTCTTCAACGAAGAAGAACTGCTGGGCGCCAATGATCCGGTCGACCTCGCCCGGGTGGCGATCGGTCAGGAGCGACTGGCCGTTACGCCGCTGCAGATGGCGGAGGTTGCCGCCGCGATCGCCAATGGCGGCAAGCAGATGAAGCCGCAGATCTGGAGCCGCGTTGTCGACCCCGACGGGCGCGTGACCAAGCGCCTCGACCCCTCCGAGTACAGCCGCCCGATCAGCGCCGAGACGGCGGCGGAGTTGACCACGGCGATGGAAGGCGTGGTCAACGAAGGCACCGGCACCAACGCCGAGATCCCCGGCGTTTCCGTCGCCGGCAAGACCGGCACCGCGGAAACGCCCGGCAACCTTGCCTGCGGCGGCGGCGAAGAAGAGAACCAGGCCTGGTTCATCGGCTTCGCCCCCGCCGACGATCCGCAGATCGCGATCGCCGCGACGGTCGAGTGCACGGAAGAATTCGGCAACGACGTCGCCGCGCCGATCTTCCGCGACGTGGCGGAAACGATCCTCAACGGTGAATGAGATAGAACAGCCGCCGATGGGACTGAAACCGATCTATATCTCCGTTTTGAGTCCCGTCGACGGCGGGGTGAGGGGTGGCTGAGGTTACGCAGGGGTCCGTAGTGGACGGGCGCTACACGGTGCTCCAACGAATTGGATCCGGGGGGATGGCCGATGTCTGGCTCGCCGACGACTCACACCTGCAGCGTCGCGTCGCGCTCAAGGTCCTGCACGCCCGCTTTGCTCAGGACCGCGAGTTCGTCGAGCGGTTCCGCCGCGAGGCCGAGTCGGCGGCCGGGCTGCAGCATCCCAACGTGGTCGCCGTCTTCGACCGCGGCGAGGTCGACGGCACCTACTACATCGCCATGCAGTACTTGGAGGGGCGCACGCTGAAGCAGCTGATCGACGCGGGGCTCACTCCCGAGCAGGCAGCGGGCCTGGTTCGCCAGGTGCTGGAGGGGGCGCGCTTTGCCCACCGCCACGGCGTCGTCCACCGCGACCTGAAGCCCCAGAACGTGATCGTCGACGACGAGGGCAAGGCGACCGTGACCGATTTCGGCATCGCCCGCGCCGGGGTCTCGGAGATCACCCAGGCCGGCTCGGTGATGGGCACGCCGCACTACCTCTCACCCGAGCAGGCGCAGGGCTTCGACGTCACCGCCGTCTCCGACCTCTACTCGATCGGCGTGATGCTCTACGAGGCGCTCACCGGCCGGGTGCCGTTCGAGGGCGACTCCGCCGTCGCCGTGGCGATGAAACAGGTCTCCCAAGCTCCCCAGCGGCCCAGCTCGATCAACCCCCAGGTCTCACCGGCGCTCGACGCGGTGGTGATGCGGGCGCTGGAGAAGGAGCCGGGCCAGCGCTTTCAGAGCGCTGATGCCTTCATCGCCGCTATCGACGCGGCCCTCAGGGATCCCGGTGGAGGGGCCGACAGTACCGCCGCCTTCGCACCGCTGCCACCGGTTGTCGCGGTGCCGGAGGAGCCGGTCGCCGAGGGGATGATGGCCGAGGAGGAGGATCGCCGTCGCCGACAGCGATTTTGGGCGCTCGTCGCCGCCGCGATCCTGATCGGCCTGCTGATCGGCTTCGCGCTGACGCGCGACACCACCACCGAGGTGCCAAACGTGACTGGCAACGAGCTCAACGTCGCGATCGCCCTGCTGCAGCAGAACGGCTTCAGCGTCGGCGACGTCAAGCGGGTCGAGCGCGAAGCGCCGGCCAACGAAGTGCTCGAGCAGGATCCCGCCGCCTCGCCCCCGGGCGACCAAGCGTCGCTCGACTGCGCGTTCCTGAGCTTTTTCTGCTCCAAGCCGAAGGTGACCCTGACCGTGAGCGCCGGCCCGGGCAGCGCCCAGGTGCCCTCGACCGCCGGCCTGTCGCTCGGCGAAGCCGAAGAAAAACTGGAGGACGTTGGCTTCTCCACCAGAGCCGAATCGGTCCACTCGAAAGATGTGGAAGAGGGCCTGGTGATCAAGTCCGAGCCTTCCGGCGGCCAAACCGCGACCAAGGGGACCGAGGTGCTGCTCAAGGTCTCCAGCGGGCCGAAGCTGGCGAAGGTGCCGGTGCTGGTCGGCTCGCAACGCTCGCTCGCGGTGCAGCAGCTCCGCGGCCGCGGCTTCACGCCCAACGTCGAAGAAGTCGAAGACACCGCGCCAGAAGGACAGGTAATCAGCCAGGCCCCGAGCGCGGGCTCGCAGCTGCCGCCCGGCTCGGCCGTCTCGATCACGGTCTCCAAGGGCGAAGAAAAGGCGACCGCGCCGAACGTGATCGGCAAGGAGCGCGCCGAGGCGGTCGAAGCGGTGCGCGAAGCAGGTCTCAAGCCGGTCGTGCAGGAACAGCAAACGGAAGTGCCCTCGCAGGTCGGCCGCGTCACCGACCAGTTCCCGCCGCCGGGCTCGGAAACGAAACCCGGCACCGCGGTGACCCTCGTCGTCGGCAAGGTCGCAACCGGTTCGGCGGAACCGGAACCGGAACTGGAAGAAGAAGAATGAAGATCGCGGTCCTCTCCGGCGGCCGCTCTTCAGAGCACGATGTCTCGCTGCGCTCGGGCGAGGCTGTGGCGCTCGGCCTCGAGGAGGCGGGTCACGAGGCATTGCGGGTGACGATCTCGCGGCAAGGAGCCTGGAGCTGCGAGGGGGAGACGGTCCAGCTCGTCCCCGGCGAGGGCTTGCTCGGTGCCGACGTTGCCTTTCCCGCCCTGCACGGCCCATTCGGCGAGGACGGCAGCGTCCAGGGCCTGCTCGAGTGGCTCGACCTTCCCTACGTCGGCTCCGACGTGCTCGCCTCGGCCGCCTGTATGGACAAGCTGACGCTGAAGCGGCTCTTTGCCCAGGCCGGGCTGCCGCAGGTCGAGTTCGTCGACGCGGGCGAGCCGGGCTGGCGTGAGCGCTGCGCGCAGTTGGGTTCGCCGCTCTGGGTCAAGCCCTCGCGGCTCGGCTCGAGCGTCGGGATCAGCAAGGTCGGGGGCGCTGGCTCCGAGCTCGACAAGGCGGTCGAGCTCGCCCGCCGCCACGACCCGCGGGTGATCGTCGAGGCCTCGGCTTCCGGCCGCGAGGTCGAGTGCTCGCTGCTCGGCAACGAGGAGGTCGATGCCTCACAGCCTGGCGAGGTCGTTGCCAAAGGCGAGTGGTACGACTACGAGAACAAGTACCGCGACGGCGGCATGGAACTGGTCGTACCGGCGCCGATCGCAGCCGACCAGATCAACGAGGTGCGTGAGCTGGCGGTGAAGGCTTTCAAGCTGGGCGGTTGCGCTGGCCTGGCCCGCTGCGATTTCTTCGTCGAGCCCGACGGCAGCGTCCTCGTCAACGAGATCAACACCATGCCCGGCTTTACCCAGACCAGCGTCTACGCCAAACTCTGGCAGGCCTCCGGCCTCGACTACCCAAGCCTCTGCGACCGCTTGGTCACTCTCGCCGTCGAGCGCCATCAGCACGCCCGCTCCTACAGATTCTGAGCTACCGAAGCAGCTCGATGTCGCTGACCTCTACCTGGTAGCGACCGGCCTGGTCGCGGGCTTCGGAGGCCTTGTTGAACCAGAGCAGGAAGTAGCGGGCGGGGGAGGGGACGGTGAGGTCGATCTCCTCCGTCGTCGAAGCGTCGACCGCGATGCCGACCGGTTCGCCCCATTCGGAGAGTTCTTCCGGGGGTTCCGAGCTCGTCGCGAAGACCTGGGCGTCCCAGCCGGGGGTCGGTGACTTGACGAGCATCTTGGTCGGCTTGGCGGTGCCGCTCGCCGTTACGTAGATGCCGACGCCCGGGTCGGGCCCGGTCTTGGTGCCGGCGAAGACGTCGGAGTCGTAGTGCTCGGTTTCCCAGGCGGTGCCGGTCGGATCGCCGTCGACGGCGAGGCCGACCTTGCTGCCGATCTCTTCGCCGTCGCCCTGGGGGTCGTAGTCGGTCGCCGAGGTGATCGAGACCGGGCTGCCCTTGCCCTTGTTGGCGCCACCGCCGCCGAAATCGCCGTTTGAGATCAGCAGCACGGCGAGCAGCACGCCGCCGGCGACGACCAGCAGGCCCAGGATCGCCGCCCAGTTCCAGCGCGCCCGACCGGAGAGCTTGCGCTTGGGCGGGGGCACCGCGTCGAGCACGCTGGTCGCCTCGCCGGTGGTCGAGCCCGCCCGAGCCGCCTCGACCTCCAACGCCGTCGAGAGGTCGTCGATCATCTCGCTGACCCTCTGGTAGCGCTCGTTTGGGTCCTTGGCGGTAGAGCGCTCGACCACAAGCGCCACCGCGGCGGAGACCTCGGGCCGGCGCCGTTGCACGTCGGGCAGTTCCTCGTTGACGTGTTTCATCGCCACCCCGACCTGGCTGTCGGCCGAGAAGGGGACCTGGCCGACCAGCATCTCGTAGAGGACGACCCCGAGCGAGTAGATGTCGGTGCGGGGATCGACTTTGTGCCCCATCGCCTGCTCCGGGGCGACGTAGTCGGTGGTGCCCAGTACGCGTCCGGTCGCGGTCATCCCGTCCTGCTCGAGCTGGCGCGAGATGCCGAAGTCGGTCAGCTTCGCGCGGCCCTCGGCGTCGATGAGGATGTTCTGCGGCTTGATGTCGCGATGGACCATGTTGCGGGCATGCGCCATCGAGAGGCCGCGGGCGATCTCGATCGCGTAGGCGATCGCCTCCTGCGGCGCGAGCGCGCCGTTGCGGCTGATCCGCTGCTTCAGGGTTTCGCCCTCGACGTACTCGAAGACGATGTAGGGGTGGCCGCCGTCCTCGCCGGCGTCGATCACCGAGACGACGTTGGGATGAGAGAGCTTGGCGACCGAGCGGGCCTCCTGGCGGAAGCGCTCCAGTTGGTCGGCCTGCTCGGACATCTCCCGGTGCATCACCTTCACCGCCACCTGCCGATCGAGCGTCTGGTCGCGGGCGAGGTAGACCGTCGACATGCCGCCGCTGCCGAGCTTCGCCTCCAGCCGGTAGCGGCCGGAGAGCACTGTTCCGATCATCGCGCTGGAGGGGCTCGAGCTCATCTAGCTGCGGCCATTGTCAAGCACGCCGGCGATGGAGGCTCTCTGCCAGGCGGCTAGGAGTTCATCGGGGTCAAAGGTTGCATCTGCCTCGAGACCCTTCTCGAAACCGCTGCGGCTGACTGCGACGAGCTTGGCCGCCTCGGCCCCGGGAACCCGAATGCGGGCCGTCGCCAGATCGCGCAAATCGCTGGCGGCAAAAGGCGTTTGGTCACGCCACTTGACCGAGCCGACGAAGCTGATCCGGCTGGGGTTGGGCCTATCCCCCCCGACCAGGTCGACCTCCACCGAGTGATCGCGCCGCCACCAGGCGCCGGCGTGGCGAGCACTCCCGAGCCGTTCGCTGAGCGAGGGGTCTGCGAGCAGCCGATTCAGAGAGTCGCGCACAAGCGGCTCGATCGCCCGCCCCCGATACGTCTCCCAGTCGCGCTCGACTCTTGCGATTACGAGGTCCGGCCTTCCTCGGGAAAGCTCATCGAGGTGAGGGCCGACGAAGCGCAGCCAGAAGCGCAGGTAGGGATCGGCAATGCGGTACTTGGCTGCCTTCTTGCCCAGCGGGACGGCGTAAGGCAGGTCCTTTGCCACTAGGCCCTTCTTGGCAATGAGTACGTCGAGTGCGTGGTTGAGGGTGTTGCCCTTCACGCCGCTACGCCCCTGAATCCGGCTGTAGGCGCTCTCGCCGTGGCCAATTGCTTCGATCACCTTTGCGGCTTGCAGCTCGCCTTCGAATTCCGAGGCCATGATCCGCAGGGCGGTGGTAACGAAGGGGGTCTGGTCGTCGGCAAGTGCTTCGCGAAGGAACTCGCCGAGCTCGACCGCGCCTTGCCAGGACGCGGCGAGTAGAGGGAAGCCACCCAAGACGAGGTAACGGTCGAAGGCGGCGCTGGCGTCGGAGGCACCGGTGATCTCGGCCACCTCGGCGGGATGAAGCGGCGCCACCCGGAGCTCCTTCGTCGGCCTGCCGTGTAGAGGAGAGCGCTCGCCGACAAGGGTTTCCATCATCCGCACGTCTGAACCGACGCAGACGAGGAGGAGCGGCGCGTTCTCCAGCGTCCGGTCCCAAGCCTGCTGGAGGTCCGCGGGAAAGCCGGGGTCGAGCTCGGCCAAGTACGGGAGCTCGTCGATTATGAGGATCCCCGGCTGGGCCCGGTCGAGACCCTGTGCGGCACCGCGAAGAGCGGCCGGCCAGGACTCATAGGAGGCTCCGTCGAAGGCGGCGGCCGCCGGTAGCGTCGACTCAGCTACCGCTTCGGCGAAGCCGCCGAGTGCATCGGGCCGCTCTCGACGAGGCGCCTGGTAAAAGGCGTAGGGAGCTTTTGAGCGATCGCAGAATTCCTGTATGAGGCGGGACTTCCCAACCCGCCTCCGGCCCCGCACCCAGAGGAAACGGCCACCCCCTGTACCGCCGGCGAGATCAAGCTCAGCCTGCAGGGCCCCAAGCTCTTCTATGCGCCCGATGAACGGCATACAGAGAGACTAGCAAATTAAACTCTTCTAAAAGAGAGACTAATTAACTAAACACTAGACTACTAGACACTAGTCAGGTAGACTTATCTTGAGAACGAAGCTCTCCCACCGCTGCTCCCGCCTGGCCAATTCGTTTTACCCCTGAATAGTGGCGACGCAGGAGGTTGAGTGCACCGTCCTCGTCGCCGGTAGCGACGATGCAGCAGAAGCCGCAGCCCATGTTGAAAACCTCGCGCATTTCCTCATCCGAAGTGCCCGATCGCTCCTGGATCAGCTCGAAGATCGGCGGCACCGGTAGCGGCTCGTCGATCTCGTAGCTGACCTCGGCCGCGAGCCTGCTCAGGTTGCCGAGGCCGCCGGAGGTGATGTGGGCGAGGCCGCGCACCTCGATCTCGGAGCGCAGCAGCTCCAGCACCGGCTTGACGTAGATCTCGGTCGGCTCGAGCAACTCGTCGCCGAGGGTGCGGCCAAGGCGGCCTTCCGGATCCTGGTCAAGCGGCAGCCCCTCCAGCGCGGAGCGGGCGAGCGTGTAGCCGTTGGAGTGCAGGCCGGAGGAGGGGAGGCCGATTACGGCGTCGCCGGGCTCGACCGACGATCCGTCGACGATCTCGCCGAGCGCGACGGTGCCGAAGCAGGCGCCCGAGACGTCGACGCCACGGACCATCTCACCGAGCTGGGCCAGCTCGCCACCCGGGATCTCGACCCCGGCCAGCTCCGCTCCCCGCGCCAGGCCGAGGCCGACTTCGGCACAGACGGCGGGATCGGCCCGGTCGATCGCGATGTAGTCGAGCATCGCCAGCGGCTCGGCACCGACGCAGATCACGTCGTTGACATTCATCGCCACGCAGTCGATCCCGATCGAGTCGAAGCGGCCGAGCTGCTCGGCGACCAGCAGCTTCGTGCCGACGCCATCGGTGGAGAGCGCAATCCCGGTCCGCTCGTCGAGCTTGATCACGCTGGCGTAGTGACCCGGCAAAGGAACCTGCCGCGAAGGACGCCCGAGCTGGATCGCGCCGAGCGCCTTGACCAGCCCATCGACGGCGGAATCCGCGGCTCCCTGGTCCACTCCTGCCTTGGCATAGGCGTCGCTGCTCATGCGGGCGATTCTTTCAGCCTCGCGGCTAGATCGGGAGCCGGTTCGAAGATGTAGCCGCGACCCTTGCTCCGCCGCACGAGCAGGCCGCGGTCGCGAAGGTCGGAGAGGTCGGAGCGAGCCGTCTCGTGGGTTACTCGGTGGCTTGTCGCGTGACTGCCGAACGTGTAGGCGCCGTCTGGGTTTCGGATGGCATCCGTGAGCAACGCCAATTGGCGGTGGTTGACCCCGTCGGCATCTTGGAGGGTTCGCTCGACTTCACGCACCTCGGCGATCTTGCGACGGATGTAGACATCGTGTCTGTCGAGCGCCTTTTCGATCACCTCGAGCTGGTGAATGAGGAAATAGGTCACGTCCCCTTCGTCTGTCTCGGATTCGACGAAGGCGCGGGCATACTGCGCCGGCGCTTCGCGAATGATTGGGGAGATCGGCAGGTACTCGATTAGCCAGTAGCCCCGCTGCTGCATCAGCCACGAGAAGAGGATTCGCGCCGTGCGGCCGTTCCCATCCTCGAATGGATGGTCGTAGCCGAGCCAGAAATGCACCAGGATCGCCCGCACCACCGGGTGGATGAACCGGTTGTCGTCGTCACCTTCGTTGGCGAAGTCGCAGAGCAAACGCATCCGCTCCGGTAGCTCCTCGGCCGCCGGGGGCACGTGGATCGGCCGGTTGTCCTCGTCACGGTCGAACACTGCCACCCGTGCCTCCCCGGGTCGCTGCAGACGACCAGCCGCGGAGGGGTCGTCGAGGGTCCCTTCGGTGACGATCCGGTGCAGCTCCAAGAGAGTGTCGAGGTCGAGCCTGTCACCCATTTCCTCTCTCACGAACTGGAGGGCCCGGTAGTTGTTGGCGATCATTCGCTCCCCACGGTCTCTCGGCGCGCGCCCGGTTCGCAGCATCTCCCTGGCGACTCGCCTTGAGGTGGTCGCCCCCTCAAGCTGGCTCGAGCGAATTGCCTCCTCCATTAGGGAGTTGACCAGAAACCTTTGCCCCGCTTGCTTTTCGGAGGTCACCACCTCATCCATCGCGACCTCGCCGCTGGCGCGCTGGTCCACCCGGCGGAGGCGTCTGAACACCAAGTCCGGGAGCCCATAGCGAAACGGTGTCCCGTCCTTGTCGCTCCACGGCAGGAGCCGCGCTTCAGACATGCGGCTTACTTTCAACCCCAGCCACCACTCTTCGCTGCTAAGGCCAGCTGGTGGATCCAGGTGGCGGAGCTTGTCCCAGTGCAGGTACCTGTCTTCGAAGGGTCCGCTTTGCAGCGTCTGCAGCGCTTTTACCGTGGCCTCGGGGCCCAATTTGGCGATCAACTCCGCGTATGCCGGGGCTTTCTCAACGTACATCGCTATATCCAAATCTATTCCAAGTTCATCCAAATCTTGGAATATCCTAGCCTATATCCAAATCTATTCCAAGTTCATCCAAATCTTGGAATAGTCATCGCCGCCTCGATTTGGCAAGGACTGCGGCCGCCAGGGCGGCTCGGTAGGCGGCATAGGGCCAAAGCGCCCGATCTCGCTCGACCAGCTTGATCAGGCGCTGGGAGGCGAGGGTCGAGGCGAAGGAGGCGGCGACGCCGAGCGCCATCGAGCGGCGCAGGGCCGGGGAGGCGCCGCGCCGGGCGAGCCGGGTGCCCTTGAGGCCGATGGCGCCGACGATGATCGGCAGGGCGATCGTGCGCGAGAGCAGGTTGGCCTGGTCGCGCGAGAAGTGCCGCCAGCGGGCGGCCGCGAGGGTGATGCCGTTGCGCGAGACCCCAGGTGCCAGCGCAGCGGCCTGAGCGACGCCGAGTGCCAAGCCGTCGGCAGCGCCCGCCTCACCGCGGCCACGCAGCTGCGGCCGGCTGTCGCCCAAGACCATCGCCGCCGCCCCGGCGAGCAGGCCGTAGGCGGTCGCCCGCGGCCCGCCGAGCCGCCGCTCAATCGGCCGCTCCAGCTTGTAGCCGACCACTGCGGCGGGGAAGAAGGAGAGCGCCAGCACGGTCGCGCCGCGCAGGTCGAAAGCGCGCAGCTCTTCGGCGATCAGTTGGCGCTGGCCAACGATCAAGGCGGCCGCGGCGCCGGCGTGCAGCGCCACCTCGAAGCTCTTGCGCACCTCCGGGTCGACCCCCGCCCAATCCCAGCCGGCCAGCCAGGGGACGAGGACGATGTGGGCCGAGCTGGAGACCGGCAGCAGCTCGGCGGGGCCTTGTACGACCCCGAGCACCAGGGCGCGCCCGGAGGGGATCCCGCCTTCGCCGACGCCGCTCAAGCGCCGGGAGAGCGGGCCGGCTCGGGGGTCGCCGCGGCCTCGGGCTCCTCCCCGCCGGGGCCGTCTTTGCGTCGCCGCTTGACGATCAGGTAGATCGCCCCGCCGACGATCGCGGCCAGCACCAGGTAGTCGAAATAGCCGAGCTTGTGACGCCAGTCCTCCCAGTTGTCGCCGACGCTCTGCCCGATCAGCGCCAGCATCAGCACCCAGGGGACGCAACCGGCGAGCGTGTAGGCGGTGAAGCGCCAGAACGGCATCTTCGCCACCCCGGCGGGCAGCGAGATGAAGGTGCGCACGATCGGCAGCATCCGCGAGAAGAAGACGGTGGCGGCGCCGTAGCGCTCGAACCAGTCATCGGCCCACTTGAGGTGCTTGGGGCTGACGTGGATCAGCTTGTTCTTTTCGAGCAGGTCGAGCCGCCCGTAGTAGCCGACCGCGTAGGCGATCCACGATCCGACGACGTTGCCAAGCACACCCGCCGTGACGATCCCGAACATCGTCAGTTCGCCTTCGGAGACGCTGAAGCCGGCGAAGAGCATGATCGCCTCGCTGGGCACCGGGATGCAGGCGGACTCGAGCAGCATCAGCAGGAAGACGGCGCCGACGCCGGCGGAGCCGATGAAGTCAGTGGCGACATTGACGATCGGGTCGACGATCTTGTCGGTGATGCTGGCGAGAACGAAGGGAGGCATTCGTGAAGCGGGCATTGTAGGTGGGAAGCCAGGCAGCATCTAAACTCGCCAGGTTCTATGCGCCGGTTGAACCATCCCGTCTACCGCAACCGGGTCCTCCAGGTCTGCGCCGATGGCGCCCTTCTCGCGCTTGCCTTCTACCTGGCGTTCCGGCTGCGCTTCCTCGACGATCCGCACGGCCTGCCACACCGCTACGCGGTCCTCTTCGCGCAGTCGGTCGGGTTCGTCGTGGTCGGCAAGCTGGTCGTCTTCGCCGCCTTCGGGATGTACCAAAAGTGGTGGCGCTACGTGAGCGGCCGCGACTTCCTGACGATCGTTCGTGCCGTCACCGTCGCCAGCGCGATCCTCGTCGTTGCCTTCACCGTGCTGCGGCCGTTTGCCCACAACCTGCCGCGCTCGGTGGCGGTGATGGACTTCCTGCTCACCCTGATGCTGATCACCGGGGCGCGCCTGGCGGTGCGGCTGATCGTCGAGCGGCCGTCGCGCTCGGGGCGAATTCCCAAGCACGAGGTGCTGGTGATCGGCGCCGGCTCGGGTGGGCAGATGGTGGTCCGCGAGCTGCAGCTGAATCCCGATCTCGGCGCGACGGCGATCGGCTTCCTCGACGACGACCCGCGCAAGCGCGGCATGCGGATGCTCGGCCTCAAGGTCCTCGGCTCAACCAAGCAGATCGCCAAGGTGCTCGACGAGACCCAGCCCGACGAGGTCGTGATCGCGATCCCCTCGGCGCCGGGGACGCTGCGCGCCAAGGTCGTGGCGGCTTGCCGCGATCGCGAAATCCGCGTTCGTACCCTGCCGACCGTCTTCGAGCTGCTGCGCGGCGGCGTGCAGCTCAACAAGCAGCTGCGCGAGGTGCAGGTTGAGGACGTGCTCGGCCGCGACCCGATCGTGGTCGAGCTCGACCGGGTCGGTGCCTACCTGCGCGATCGGATCGTCCTCGTCACCGGCGCCGGCGGCTCGATCGGCTCCGAGCTCTGCCGCCAGATCGCCCGCGTCGGCCCGCGCCTGCTGGTGATGCTCGACCACGCCGAGGACAACCTCTTCGAGATCGACCGTGAGATGGTCGAGGAACGGCACTTCAGCAACGTCGAGTCGGTGCTCGCCGACTGCAAGGAGCCGGGCCGCATGCTGGAGACGATGCAGCGCTTCAAGCCCAGCGTCGTCTTCCACGCCGCCGCCTACAAGCACGTGCCGCTGATGGAGGCCAACCCGCTGGAGGCGGTGCGCAACAACGCGATCGCGACGCGGATCACCGCCGAGACCGCGGCCGCCTCCAACGTCGAGCGCTTCGTGCTGATCTCGACCGACAAGGCGGTCAACCCGAAAACGGTGATGGGCGCTTCGAAGGCGATGGCGGAGTGGATCGTCGAGGCGGCCGGCCGCAAGCACCCGGGCACCCGCTTCGCCAGCGTCCGCTTCGGCAACGTGCTCGCCTCCTCGGGCAGCGTCGTACCGATCTTCCGCAGCCAGATCGAGCGCGGCGGCCCGGTCACCGTCACCCACCCGGAGATGACCCGCTACTTCATGACGATCCCGGAGGCGGTGCAGCTGGCTGTCTCTTATACACATCTCCGAGCCCACGAGACATTCGGTACAATCTCGGTTTGCGG
>JBKPOV010000178.1:0-16935 GCA_046733315.1 Actinomycetota bacterium | reverse complement strand
GCCGTACCCGCTGCGAGCGCGCCACGAACAGGGTCTGTCGCGCTTCGGCGAGACCGTCGGGCTCGGGGGCGTCGAGACCGCCGGCGAGGTGAAGGACGTTGCGGCCCTCGAAGTTGCCCTGGCCGCTTACCCCGTAGTAGGAGATCACGTCGTCGCCGTCGCCGAGCGCGTCGCGCATCTCCTCCAGGTCCCAGACGTAGAAGCGACCCTCCTCGCCTTCGGAGTCCGCATCCAGCGCTGAGTAAAAGCCGCCCTCGGGGCCGCGCATCTCGCGCAGCGCCCAGTCGAGCGTCTCCTCGCAGACACGCCGATAGTGCTCGTGGCCGAAGGCCTGCCAGCCGTGCAGGTAGGCGCGAGCGAGCAGGGCGTTGTCGTAGAGCATCTTCTCGAAGTGCGGAACCAGCCAGACGGCGTCGACCGAGTAGCGGGCAAAGCCGCCGCCGAGCTGGTCGTAGATCCCGCCGGCGAGCATCGCGTCGAGGGTCAGCGCGGGGATCTCGCGCTCGCCCCGGGCGAGCAGCAGCTCGATCGCGGATGCCGGTGGGAACTTCGGTGCGCCGCCGAAGCCGCCGCGCTGCCTGTCGGCGGCTAGGCGCAGCCGCGCGACCGCCTCCTCGAGCTGCGCTGCCTCGACGGTCTCGCTTGCCGGCTCGATCTTGCCGATCGCCCCGAGGCGGGCGCGCATCTCGGGGGCTCGCTGCTCGATTTCGTCGCGTTTGCGCTCGAAGGCATCAACGACCGCTTCCATCACCATGCGAAAGCTCGGCATGCCGCGACCCTCGTCGGGCGGGAAGTAGGTGCCACCGTAGAAAGGCACCCCCTCCGGGTCGAGGAAGACCGTCATCGGCCAGCCGCCCTGCCCGCTGATCGCCTGCACCGCCTCCATGTAGAGGGCATCGACGTCGGGGCGCTCCTCGCGATCGACCTTGATGTTGACGAAGTGCTCGTTCATGTAAGCCGCGGTCTCGGGGTCCTCGAAGGACTCCCGCTCCATCACGTGGCACCAGTGGCAGGCGGAATAGCCAATCGAGAGCAGGATCGGTCGGTCTTCCTCACGCGCCCGGGCTCGCGCCTCCTCTCCCCACGGGTACCAATCGACGGGGTTCTCGCGGTGCTGGAGCAGGTAAGGACTGGTCTCCTGCGCCAAGCGATTGGCCATGGGCCCACACTACCCGCGAGCCTGCGAAACCGTGCGGGAACTCGGCAGGCCAACTTTTCGCACTGGCAAGTAGATGAAATTCGTACGCACTAGAGGCGTCCACGCCTGCAAGGCGATCCGATATGCCGCCGAAGGTTTTAACTTCAGCAGGTGGCGAAAGAGGGACTCTCTATCCAGAGCGATCCGGCGATCGAGTCGGTGCTCGCCAAGCTCGACCCCGAGGACCGCATGGTCGTCGTCGAAGCGTTGGCGAAAGCGGAAAAAACCGAGGCACAGCTGCGCTACATCGCCGATCACGATTCGCTGACGGGCCTGCTCGATCGCCGCCGTTTCCGTTCCGAGCTCGACCAATACGTCTCCTTCACCGCCCGCTACGGGGGTCAAGGCGCGGTGATGATCATCGACATCGACGGCCTCAAGGGGATTAACGACTCGCACGGCCACCACGCGGGCGACGGGCTGATCCGCCGCGTCGCCGGGATCATGCGCGAGCGCGTGCGCACGACCGACATCGTCGCCCGCCTTTCCGGCGATGAGTTCGCCGTGCTGATGCCGCAAACCGATACCGCCGGTGCCTTGCAGCTCGGTGAGGATCTGCGCGCCCAGGTCGCTGAGAGCGCCGCCGCATCTGCCGAGGCTGAGGGGGTGACGATCAGCGTTGGCATCACGATGTTCGGCGCCGAGCGCGGAGTCGGCGCCGAGGCCGTGCTGGTCGCCGCTGACCAGGCGATGTACCGCGCCAAGGAAGACGGTCGCAACCAGATCGCCCTCTTCCAGGACCCTGGGGAACCGCAGCGCCAACAGCAACGTCGCCAGACGACCAGCGCCCGGATCCGCGATGCGCTCACACACGATCGCCTCAGCCTTCATACGCAGCCGATCCGCAGCCTCTCCTCCGGCGGTATCGAGCGTTACGAGCTGCTGCTGCGAATGACCGGTGAGAACGGGGAGCTGCTGCCGGCCGCCTCCTTCATCGAGGCCGCCGAGCGCTCCGGCATGGTGCAGGAGCTTGACCGTTGGGTCGTCGTGCGCGCGCTCGAACTGCTCGCCTCGCGCGAGCAGGAGGGTCGGCCCGTCTCGCTGCACGTCAATCTTTCCGGTGCCTCGGTCGCCGACCTCTCGGTGCTCGAATTCATCGAGCGCCGCCTCGACGAAGGGCAGGCCGATCCCTCTCGCTGCACCTTCGAGCTCACCGAGACCCCCGTTGCCCACGACTACGAAATGGCAGCGGGCTTCGCCGACCGGCTGACCGAGTTCGGCTGCCAGGTCGCGATCGATGACTACGGAGCCGGCTTCGGCCCCTTCCACTACCTGAAGACAATTCCCTTCGACCTGATCAAGATCGACGGTTCCTTCGTGCGGGATATGCCGAACAGCGACGCCGACCAGCTCACCGTGCAGGCGATCGTCCAGATCGCCCGCGGCCTCGGCAAGGCGACGATCGCCGAGTTCGTTCAGGACGACGTCACCGCGCAGATGCTGCGCGAATACGGCGTCGACATGGCGCAGGGCTACCACCTGGGCCGCCCGGTCGATATCGCCGAGGCGCTCTAGCTCGCGCGCAACTGAGCGCGCTTGATCTTGCCGCTGTTCGTCTTCGGCAACTCGGCGGCGAACTCGACGATGCGGGGGAACTTGTAGGGGGCGGTCTCGCGCTTGCAGTGCTCCTGCAGCTCGCGGGCCAGCTCATCGCTGGGCTCGCGTTCCCGGGGGACGACGATCGCCCGCACGACCGAGCCGCGCTCTGGGTCGGGCGCGGCGACTGCGGCCGCTTCGGCGACGGCAGGGTGGGAGAGCAGCGCTGACTCGACCTCGAAGGGGCCGATCCGGTAGCCGGAGGAGAGAATGATGTCGTCATCGCGGCCCTCGAAGTAGAGGTAGCCGTCGCCGTCCTGGCGGACCAGGTCGCCGGTCGGCCACCACTCATCCTCGAAGCGCTCGCCGTCGAGGTAGCGCGAGAAGAAGGTGGGGGAGGAGGCGGCGCGCAGCTGTAGTTCGCCGCTCGCCGACCGCTCGTCGGTTTCGCCTTCCGGGGGGACGATGCGGACCTGCAGGCCGGGCAGGGGCTTGCCCATCGAGCCTTGCCGGACGGCCTGGCCGGCGAGGTTGCCGCTGATGTGGCCGGTCTCGGTCTGGCCGTAGCCGTCGGCAGGCTCTAGCTCCATGGCGTCGCGGAAGGCGGCGATCGTCTCCGCCTCGAGCGGCTCACCCGCCGAGACCATGCGGCGAAGCTTCGCCAGGCGCCGCAGGCTCGTGCGCTTGGCGAGCATGCGGTACTCGGTCGGGGCCTGACAGAGCACGTTGACGCCGAGCGCCTCGGCGAGATCGAGCCGCTCCGCCGGCTCGAACCGCCCCCCGTGGATCACTGCCGCGGCGCCGGTCAGCC
Organism: Actinomycetota bacterium; assembly: GCA_046733315.1. Classification (GTDB taxonomy): domain Bacteria; phylum Actinomycetota; class Thermoleophilia; order Solirubrobacterales; family 70-9; genus VRUE01. Next base: position 13,390 of record JBKPOV010000178.1, on the reverse strand, counting down.
AGGGCGCGAGAAAGACGTTGCGAGCCGACTTCGACCAGCCGGTCGCGGTCGTGCACCAGACCAGCTCCCCCTCGCGCGAGCCAAGCCAGTGGTCGGCCTGCCCCTGCTGGCCGAGCAGGTAGCGGTAGGAGTGGACCACCCCGCGCGGCTCGCCGGTGGTGCCAGAGGTGAAGACGACCAAGGCGGGGTCCTCGGCGTCCATCGCCTCAACCGGCGCCGGCGTCTCCTGCGGCAGGTCCTCGTCGAGAGTGACCGCGACCTCGTCCATCGTCATCGTCGCGACGCCCCCGGGCAGTTCGCTGAGCAGGGCAGCTTCACCGACGACGAGCTTGGGGTTCGCCGCGGCGGTCCGCACGGCGAGGTCGTGGCGACGCAGCTGCGTGCTGCACGGCAGCGCGACCGCGCCCATGCGCCAGCAGGCGAGCAGCGAGAGCACCCACTCGATCCGGTTCCCGACCAGCGTCATCACGACGTCTTCACGCTTGACGCCACGAGCGGCAAAAGCTCCCGATAGCCCAGCCGAGCAGGCGATGAGTTCGCCGAAGTACCAGTCGCGGCGATTTCCCTCGCCATCGACGGCGACTATCCCCAGGCGCGAGGCGGGGGAGCGCTCCAACACGTCCTCGATGAAGTTCACGGGCAGGGGGCCTCCATGGCGCCATGGACTTATAGAGAAGTGGAGGGAGCCAGATGGAGTTTGTTCTTTATACCTCAAAGTATAATACTTACAAGTATAGGAGATCCCACTCCCGGTTCCGGGGGGTTAGGATATTAAGCGGTATAATACTTCTAGGTATAAGGAAGAACTCTTGGCAAATCCCTTCAGCTTTGGAGCGCTGGCGCTCGACGACTCGTTTGCCGATCGTGAAACCGAGCTGGCGGAGCTGACCAGCGACATCCGCAACGGCCAGGACGTCGTCGTCTTTGCCCCTCGCCGCTGCGGCAAGTCATCGCTGGTCTGGCGTGCGGCGCATGCGCTGGCGGCGGAGCAGGTGCTGGTGGCACAGGTTGACCTGATGACCACCCCGACCAAGGAGAGCCTGGCCGCTGCGCTCGCGAAGTCGATCTACGAGCAGATCGCCTCCCCGCTCGAGCGAGTGCGGGAGAAGGCGCTCGCTCCCTTCCGCGGTCTTCGCGTTCAGCCCACGATCAACGTCAACCCCGATGACGGGAGCTTCTCTTTCAGCTTTGGCATCGGCCGGCAGGCGGCCGAGATCGATGCGACCTTGGAGAGGCTGCTGGAGCTTCCGGCCGAGCTCGGCAGCTCCCGGGGACGGCGGACCGCACTCGTGATGGACGAGTTTCAGGAGATCGTCGACGTCGACCCCGGCTTGCCAAAGCTCCTGCGCGCGGTCTTCCAGCGCCAGCCCGAGGTCGCCCATGTGTACCTGGGCAGCAAGCACCACATCATGGAGCGCATATTCAACGACGCCAACGAGCCGTTCTGGCGCAGCGCCAAGTCGATGGAGCTGGGCAACATCCCGATCGAGCCGTTCGCGGCGTTCCTCGTCCAGCGCTTCCACGACAGTGGCCGGGAAGTGGAGGATGCGGTTGTAGCCGACGTTCTCACCCGCACTGACGGCCACCCCTACGCGACCCAGGAGCTCTGCTACTTCCTCTGGGAGCAAACTGGGGACGCACCCGCCGGCCAGGACGAGCTGGACCAGGCCCTGGCCGCGGTCCTGCGCTCCGAGCACGCCCACTTCAGCCTCCTATGGGACGGCGCCTCAGCCGTCCAGAAGCAGGTCCTCCAAGCCCTGGCCCGCGAACCCGGCCACCCCTTCAGTGCCGCCTACCGCATCGACCGCAACCTTCCCCCAGCCACCAACGTCCAGAAGGCCCTGCGGACGCTGACGCAGCGAGAACTGGTCACCGGCGACTCCGGCGCCTACCGCATCACCGAGCCATTCCTGGCTGATTGGCTGCGACGAAACATCCTGGCGTGAGCTTCCTCGAACTGTCAGCAGAGAGCCGGGAGGCCCTCCCCGAAACACTCAAGCGCGGCTCCTGCCGCGCGTTTCGGGGAGGGCCTCCCGGCTCTCCCTACCGCAGTTCCGAGGAACTCTTGCCAAGCAACTGCCGAGCAACAATCAACAGCTGGATCTGCTGAGTCCCCTCGAAGATGTCGAGGATCTTCGCGTCCCGCGCCCACTTCTCGAGCAGCTCGTTCTCGCCGTACCCGACGCTCCCACACAGCTCGACGCAGCCGAGGGCAACATCGACGCAGGTGCGCCCGGCCTTGGCCTTCGCCATCGAGGCCTGCAACGAGTTGGGCTTGCCGTTGTCGGCCATCCAGGCCGCCTGCAGGGTGAGTAGGAGCGCCGCCTCGTAGTCGGACTCCATTTCGAGGTAGCGGGCTGCGGCCGCGGACTGCGAGAGCGCCGGAGTGTCGTAGTCGATCTCGACGCCCGCCTCCGCGAGCCGCACGCGCGTCTCCTCCAGCGAGGCACGGGCGACGCCGACCGCCATCGCGGCGACCAGCGGGCGCGTGTTGTCGAACGTCTGCATCGCCCCGCCGAAGCCGGCCTTGGTGTCGATCTCGGGGCTGCCGAGCAGCGCTTCCTTCGGCACCCGGCAGTCCTGCAGGGTGAAGTTGGCGGTGTCCGAGGCACGGATGCCGAGCTTGTGCTCGAGCCGGTCGAGTTTCAGTCCCGGGTTGTCGCGCTCGACGATGAACGACTTGATCGCCGCCCGTCCCTTCGAGCGGTCGAGCGAGGCCCAGACGACGATCAGGTCGGCGCGGTCGCCCGAGGTGACGAAGATCTTCTCGCCGTTGAGCACGTACTCGTCGCCGTCGAGCTCGGCCGTGGTGCGGATCGCGGCCGAGTCGGAGCCGGCCTCGGGCTCGGTGATCGCCATTGCCGCCCACTTGCCGCCGTACTGCTTGAGCTGCTCGTCACTCGCCACCGAGGCGATTGCCGAGTTGCCGAGCCCTTGGCGGGGCATCGAGAGCAGCAGGCCGACGTCGCCCCAGCAGAGCTCGATGATGCCGAGCACCGTTGAGAGGTTGGAGCCGTTGCGGTTGCCCGCGTTAGCGTCGCCGTTTGACTCGCGGCGGACGCCGGCAGCACCGGCGCCGCCGATGTCGCTCCCCTCGTTCATCCCGTCGATCAGCGAGGCAAGCATGTCGAGCTCCTTGGGATAGGAGTGCTCGGCCTCGTCGTACTTGCGCGAGATCGGTCGGAAGACCTCGGTCGCGACCTGGTTCGCCTGGTTGGCGAGTGGCTTGAACTTCTTGGGTATCTCTAGGTTGATCATGGCTCTCCTTTAGCTCTGAGCGCTTGGCGCTAGACGAGCAGGGCGCCCTCCATAACGCCCGCTGCGCGGAGGTCGCGGTACCAGCGCTCGACCGGGTGCTCCTTGACGAAGCCGTGGCCGCCGAGCAGCTGCACCCCTTCGGAGCCGATCTGCATCCCCTTCTGGGCGCAGAGCCGGCGTGCCATCGCCGTCTCGCGGGCGAAGTCCTGGCCCTGGTCGGCGCGGCTTGCCGCCCGGTAGGTGGCGAGTCGCATGCCTTCGGACTCGATGCCGATGTCGGAGACCGCGAAGGCGACGCCCTGGCGGTTGGAGATCGGTTCGCCGAAGGCGGTGCGCTCGTTGACGTACTGCTTGACGTAGTCGAGCGTCGCCTCGGCCGCGCCGACAGCGAGCGAGCACCAGGCGATCCGAGCGCGCTGCACGCACTCGACGTAGTCCTCGCGCTTGCCCTCGCCGAGCAGGCCGGCGGCGGGCAGCTTCACGTCCTCGAGCAAGAGGCGGCCGGTGGCGGCGGGGCGCAGCCCCATCGCCGGCTCCTCCTCGACCGTGAGGCCGGAGGCGCCGGACTCGATCACGAAGAGCGCCGGGCCAAGATCCTCGGCCTCGGCGGCGACGAGGAAGAGCTCGCACTCGGTGGGGCGGGCAAGCAGTGACTTGGCGCCGCTGAGAACCCAGTCCTCGCCGTCTTTGCGCGCCTTCGTCTCCAGCTTCAGGGGATCAAAGAGCGGTCGCGGCTCGAGGATCGCCAACGCTGCCGCCGGCGTGTCCTCGCCGGTGAAGGCGGGCAGGTAGGTCGCCTCCTGCTCGGGCGTGCCCCAGTGGCCGATCGCGGTGGCAACCGCGCCGGGTGCGAGCGCGGCGTAGGCGATGCCCATGTCGCCGTGGCCGAGTGCCTCGCCGATCAGCACGCTGGTCACGGCGGCCTGCTCGTGCATGACGCCGCCGAGCTCCTCGGGAACGCCGAGCATGTTGATGCCGAGCTCGTTTGCCTGCTCGAGCAGTTCTGCCGGCGTGGACTTGTCGAAGTCGGCCTGCTTGGCGACGGGCCGCACCTTCGTCTCGGCGAAGTCGCGCACCCCTTCCTGCAGCATCTGCTGCTCGTCGTCGGGGGTGATGTCGAAGAGGCTGCGCGGCTTGCTCGGCACCTGGCGCGCCGGACCGGTCAGTTTCTGAGCCGCCTTGAAGCTGCGCCCAGCGGCCGTCGCGGAGCGGAAGCCGTTCTTGGTGCCGGTAAAGAGCGCGCGCTCGACCTGCTTGCGGATTCGGATGCGGTCGAGCAGGTCCGAGCCGGCCAGCTTGTTGAGCCAGCGCAGGCCCAGCCCCATGCTGCGCTCGGCCACTCCCTTCTCCTCTGTTGCGGTGGGCATCTCTACTTCCTCCCGTCTTTGGATTTGGCCTCGAGCGGCACCACGCGGCCGTCGAGGTGCGGTGTGCCGCGCTTTGCGTCGCGCACCGCGAATGCGATCTCGTCTCCCTGCGAAGCACTTGCGAACTCGACCCGACCCGGGAGCAGGATCGGCTTGCGGAAGCGAACGTCAACCTGGAAGGCGTCGGGGAGGCGGGACTCGAGCGCAGCCAGGCAGCGCGCCTTGGTCCACATCCCATGCGCGATCGCCCGCGGGAAGCCGAGCGGCTTCGCCGTCCAAGCGTGCATATGGATCGGATTGCGATCCTCGGAGACAGCCGCGTACCGCCGCCCCAAGTCCCCCCCCAGCTTCCACGTAGCTCCAACCGCGGCGTCCTCAAGCGGTCGATGGGCCTCAAAACCGTCCATATGACGACTCTTAGTCCCGTCGGCTGGCTGTTGGGGGCCGCCGCGGCGCAGCATCGTGCTGGTTGATTCCCAGACGATGCGGTTGCCGGACTTGACCTTGGTCTGCAGGCTGAAGGTACGGCCCTTGGGGTGGGGGACGAGCTTGGTCGGCTTGACGTGAATCGTCAGCTCCTCGTCGAGACCGATCCGCCCGTGCTGGACGATCCGGTTCTCGACGTGCACGAGGCCGACGGCCCCGAAGGGAAAGCCGCCGTCGGCCATCACCGCCATCTGCAGCGGGAAGGCGAGCACGTGCGCGTAGGTAGGGGGCAGGTGGTCGCGCAGGGTGAAGCCGCAGACCCGGGCGTAGGCGCCGACTTGCTCGGTGTCGGCCTTGACCCGCGGCAGGGTCAACTCGATCTCCGGGATCTCCTTGCCGCGACCCGGGATGAACGGCAGCAGCGAGGCGCCCGGCACCAGCGGCGCCGCGGCGCGGGCGTAGAGGGGCAGGATGCTGGGCGAGCTCTCGAGCGTGCGCGTCGTCATCACGCCCCCAGCAGGCTCTGCCCGCAGACGCGGACGACGTTGCCGTTGACGCCGCTCGAGGCCGGGCTGGCGAACCAGGCGATCGTCTCGGCGACGTCGACCGGCAGGCCGCCCTGCGACATGCTGTTCATGCGCCGGCCCGCTTCGCGGATCGCGATCGGCATTTTCGCCGTCATCTGGGTCTCGATGAAGCCGGGGGCGACGGCGTTGATCGTCGCCTCCCGCTTCGCCAGCTCCGGCGCCATCGCTTCGACCATGCCGATCACGCCCGCCTTCGAGGTGGCGTAGTTGGTCTGGCCGGAGTTGCCGGCGACGCCGCTCATCGAAGAGACGCAGACGATGCGGCCGTTGGGGCGCAGCAGCTTGCGCTCGAGCAGCTCGTCGTTGATCCGCTCCTCGCTGGAGAGGTTGATCTCCATTAGCGAGCTCCAGCGGTCCTCCGGCATCTTGGCGATCGTGCGGTCGCGGGTGACGCCGGCGTTGTGAACCAGCACGTCGATGCCGTCGGGGATTGCCGCGGCGATCTGCTGTGGCGCCTCGGCATCGGTGATGTCGAGCTCGATCGTCTCGGCGCCGAGCCTCGCCGCGACGGCGGTCAGGTCGGCCGAGAGGGCCGGCACATCGAGCAGGACGAGCTTGGCGCCGTCGCGGTGCAGGGTCGTCGCGATCGCCTCGCCGATGCCCCGCGAGGCCCCGGTGACCAGCGCCACCTTGCCATCGAGCGGACGGTTCCAGTCGAGCTCCTCGTCCCGCGCGACGGCCGCGCCGACCTCGACCACCTGACCGGACACGTAGGCCGAGCGCGGCGAGAGCAGGAAGCGCAGGGTCGAGTCGATCTCCTCCTCGGCGCCCTCGGCGACGTAGACCAGCTGCACGGCGATGCCGCGGCCGATCTCCTTGCCGAGCGAGCGGGTAAAGCCCTCCAGCGCTCGCTGCGCCGTCGCCGCGCGGGCGGGAAGACCCGATGGCGGCGTGCCGAGCACGACCACGCGGCCCGAGCGTTCGACCCGCTTCACGTTGGGGTGGAAGAAGCGCTGCAGCTCGACCAGCTCGGTCGAGTCGGAGATGCCGCTGGCGTCGAAGACGAGCGCCTTGACCGAGGCACTGGTCGTTTCCGGACGGGCCGCGCCGATCTCGCCGAGGAGGCGCTCCACCCGCTTGTCAAGCCGACCGCGCGGAGCGCCGCCGCTCAACACGGCGCCCGAGACGACCGGGGCGCCGGGCTCGTGACGCTCCAGCCGCGTCGGCTGGGGCAGGCCGACCCGGCCGGCGATCATCCGGCCCGGGGGCGAGTTGACTACCTGTGTGTAGAGGTCGCTCACTTGCTTTCTCCTGTGCTTTCGAGCGCGGCGACGACGCCTTGGCCGCCGGCCGCGCAGATGCTGATCACTCCGCGGCCGGAGCCGCGCTCGTGCAGTGCCTTGGCGAGGCTGGCGACGATCCGCCCGCCGGTCGCCGCGAATGGATGTCCCGCCGCCAGCGAGCCGCCGTTGACGTTGAGCCGCTCGCGGTCGATCGTGCCGAGCGGCCGGTCCAAGCCGAGCCGGTCGCGGCAGAACGCCGGGTCCTCCCAGGCCTTCAAGGTGCAGAGCACCTGCGCCGCGAAGGCCTCGTGGATCTCGTAGAGGTCGAAGTCGCCGAGGCCACCGCCGAGCCGGTCGAGCATCCGCGGCATCGCGTAGGCCGGCGCCATCAAGAGGCCCTCGCGCTTGTGCACGTGGTCGACAGCGGCTGCCTGCCCATCGACGAACCAGGCCAGCACCGGTAGGTCGCGCTCCCTGGCCCACTCCTCGCTGGCGAGCAGGACCGCCGAGGCTCCGTCAGAGAGCGGCGTCGAGTTGGCGGCGGTCATCGTCCCCTCAGCCCCCCCGAAGACCGGGCCGAGCTTGGCGAGCTTCTCCGCCGAGGAATCGGGACGCAGGTTCTGGTCGCGCTCGAGGCCGAGGTAGGGGCTGACCAGGTCGTCCATGAAGCCGCGCTCATAGGCAGCGGCGAGGTTGTGGTGGCTGCGCACCGCGAGCTCGTCCTGGTCCTCGCGGTCGACTTCCCACTCGGCCGCCATGATCGCGCAGTGCTCGCCCATCGAGAGGCCGGTGCGCGGCTCCTCGTTGCGGGGAATCGCGGGGACGACGTGGCTGGGCCGCACCCGGGTCAGCTGCTTGATCCGGCCGAGGTTCGACTTCTCGCGGTTGACGTCGAGCAGCACTTCGCGCAGGTCCTCGTTGAGAGCGATCGGCGCGTCTGAGGTGGTGTCGGCGCCGCAGGCGATGCCGGCGTCGATCTGCCCGAGGGCGATCTTGTTGGCGACGAGGATCGTCGTCTCGAGGCCCGTCCCACAGGCCTGCTGGACGTCGTAGGCGGGGGTCTCAGCCGCAAGGCGGGTGCCGAGCACGCTCTCGCGGGTGAGGTCGCGGTCGCGCGAGTGCTTGAGCACGGCACCGCCGGCGACCTCGCCGAGGCGCTCGCCCTCGAGCGCGTAGCGCGCGATCAAGCCGTCGAGGGCAGCGGTGAGCATGTCCTGGTTGGAGGCGCTCGAGTAGACGGAGTTCGAGCGCGCGAAGGGGATCCGGTTGCCGCCGATCACGGCAACGCGTCGTGGTTTCTCGGTCAACTGCTTTCGCCTTTCGGTTTTGGTCGTGAGGACTTGGCAGATGGGGTAGAGCGCAGGCGCAGGCCGGGCTCGATCGTCGCGATCAGCAGCTCGGCCGCTTCGGAGGCGCTGGTCGCCTCGGTACGCAGCCACCAGCGCGCCAGCGCCTCGGCGGCGCCGAGCAGAGCGGTGGAGAGGGCCTCGACTTCGATTCGGGCGGCGGCGCGGCGCTTGGCCGGAAGCTGGGCCAGCAGCGATTCGGAGACCAGCTCAGTGAGGCGGCCGCGGTATTCGGCCACCCGGTCGGCGAGTACGCCGCTGTGGGGGAGGGTCTCATCAAATAGCACCGCCCAAGCGGCCCGGTCGGCGTCGAGGAAGGCGAAGAAGGCGCGCAGGCCCTCGTTGAGGGCGTCGCCGGGGTTGCTGGTGTCGCCGACCGTCTCGAGGATCGTCCTGACCAGCGCGTCGCCGGAGCGCTCCATGCAGGCGATATAGAGCTGCTCCTTGTTGCCGAAGTAGTTGTAGAGGAGCGGCTTGGTGACGCCAAGGGCCGCGGCGACCTCGTCCATCGTCACCACCGCGTAGCCGCGCTCGGCGAAGAGCTCGTGGGCGACGACGAGCGCCTGCTCCATGCGATCGGCCTTCGAGAGTCGCGTGCGGGTGGGCGTTGCAGCCATCCATGCATACGTTACCCGGATATAAATTTATATATGCGTAATGTGATCGATCGCACGCCCGCACACAGGTGCAACGCTTTCCGGCGCCGGCGGAGCCGAAAAACGTTGCACCTGTTGGCCGCGCTGCACCTAGGCCTCGGAGAAGCCGAGGCGGAGGTAGATGCGGCGTAGGGGTTTCGGTGCCCACCAGTTCCACTCGCCGAGGAGGCGCATTAGGGAGGGGACGAGCAGGGCGCGGACGATCGTCGCGTCGATCATCACCCCGAAGGCCATCCCGATCGCGATCTGCTTGACGAAGAAGACGGTGCTGACGCCGAAGGCGAGGAAGACGATGGCGATCGCGAGGGCGGCGGCGGTGATCACCCGGCCGGTGCGGCCGATGCCGACCGCGACCGCCTCCTCGTTGGAGTCGCCGAGGTCGTGGCGTTCCTTGATCCGCGCCATCACCAGCACCGCGTAGTCGGTGGCGAGGCCGAAGATGACGGCGAAGAGGAAGACGAGGCTGGTTACCTCGATCGCTGCCGGGCCGGTGTAGTCGAGCGGCGAGTCGAGCCAACCGGCCTGGAAGGCGAGGACGAGGATGCCGAGCGTGGCGCCAAGCGTCAGCGAGTTCATTAGCAACGTCTTCAGTGGCAGCAGCACCGAGCCGGTGAGCAGGAAAAGGACGATCAGGGTGGTCAGTGCGATGATCGCGACGACCAGGGGGGCGTGCTCGAGCAGGCTCTGCTTCTGGTCGATGAAGCGGGCCGAGTTGCCCGAGACCAGCACGGTGGCATTGCCGGGCGGGTCGAGCGCGCGGATCTCGCGGACGGCGTCCTGGGACTCGTCGGAGAGCGCGGGCTCTGAGAGGGCGAAGTTGGCGTAGGCGACGTCCTTCTCCGCCCGCGCGAACGGCGTACCACGGACGACGTCGCCGGTCGTCGCGATCTGCCGGTGGAAGCTGGCAAGCTCGGCTTTCGTGGCGCGGCCGTCGACGGCGACGGTCACGGCCTCGGTCACGTCGCGTGGATAGTGGCCCTCGAGATAGCGGTAGGCGTCGTAGGAAGGCTGATTCGGCGGCACCGCTTCGGCGCTGGGACCGGTCAGGGTCGTCCAGAGCAGCGGCGCCGCTGCGGCTAGGAGCAGGGCGCCGCTGCCGAGGGCGACCGCGAGCGGCCGCTTCATCACGCCGCGCGCAAGCCGGTACCAGCCGTCGGATGTGTCCGAGACCGCAGCGCCGCGCCGGATCGAGAGGGCGTCGATGCGCTTGCCGAGCAGTGCCAGCATCGCGGGGACGACGAGGATCGCGATCACGGAGGAGAGCACCGCGACGGAGGCGCCGGCGACGGCCATCGAGTAGAGGAAGCGCTGCGGCATGAAGATCAGCGCCGCCATAGCAGCCGCGACGGTGAGTCCGGAGAAGACCGCGGTGCGCCCGGCTGTGACCACCGTTCGCCGGTGCGCCTCCTGCGTCGCCCCGTCCGCGGCGACCTCCTCCCGGTATCGCGAGACCATCAGCAGGGCGTAGTCGACCGCGAGGCCGAGGCTGAGGCCGGTGGCGATGTTGAGCGCGAAGAGCGAGGTGTCGACGAAGGTCGACATGATCCGCAGCACGAACAGGGTGCCGACGATCGAGATGCCGCCGATCAGCAACGGGATTGCCGCCGCGACCACGCCCCGGAAGACGAAGAGCAGCAGCAGCGCTAGTACCGGGAAGGCGATCAGCTCGGCCTTGGTCAGGTCCGTGCGGGTCTGGTCGTTGGTCTCGTTGAAGCCCTGGGCAAAACCGCCCTCGGCGACCTCAAGCGGACTCGCTTCGGCGAGCGTCTTGACCCGTTCGGCGGCGATGCCACCGGCGTCCTCGATGTCGTTGGTCGAGAGGTAGGCGGCGATCGCCAGTGACTGGCCGTCCTTGGCGATCAGGTTGGCGCCGGCCCTTTGGCTGCGCAGTGGGTTAAGGACGCGGCCGACGTCCTCGACCTTGGCCACTTCGGCGCTGAGCCGGCCGACGTTGCGTCGCACGGCGGGGCTCTGGGTGTTCAGCTGCCCGCCGTCTGGGGCGCGGACCACGAGGACGATCGCCGGGTTGGGGTCGTAGCCGAGCGAGTCGCGCAGGACGCTGGTCGCCTGCTCACTCTCGGAGCTTGGGTCGGTGAACCCGGCCGCCTTCAGGTGTTTCTCGACGTCATGTCCCACCGCGACAGCGGCGAGGGCAAAGATTCCGACTAGGGCAAGCACCAGTTTCGGGCGCTTCCAGGTGAGGTTCGCGACGCGGGTCATCGGGGGGCCAACGGCAGAGAGGAAAGCGGCGAGAGGCGCACGGCCGCGACTGTACCAGAATTCAAAGTGCATGCTTTGAATTCCCAATTAGTCAATTGCTATCATCACAAAATGGGTTCCCGGGAATACGGTCAGTCGTGCAGCCTTGCCTGCGCACTGGATCGCATCGGGGAGCGCTGGACGCTGCTGATCGTGCGCGAGCTCTCTCTGGGCCCGATGCGCTTTTCGGCTCTGGCCCGATCGGTGGGCGGCGCTCCCACCGACGTGCTGACCAAGCGGCTGCGCGACCTCGAGCAGCACGGAATCGTCGAGCGGCGGGAGCTCGAGCCGCCTGGTTCGGCGACGGTCTACAGGCTGACCGAACTGGGTCGTGGGCTGGACGGGCCGATGATCGAGCTGAGCCGCTGGGGGATGAGCCTGCAGAAGCTCGAAGACGTGATCGACCTTGCGCCGTCCTCGCTCCCCAACGCGGTCCGCGTCATTCTGCGGCCGCCGCCGGATTTTCAGGCGACGGTTGTCTTGCGCAGCGACGGCCAGTGCTATGAACTGCGCATTGCCGAGGGCTGGATCGACGCCAGTCGCGGCGCAACCGCCGAGGCCGACGTCAGCTTGGCCGGCAGCCCGATCGCGGTGATCGCGGCTTTGGTGGCTGGTGAGGCGGGCGAGGCTGGCGTCGAGGTGGACGGCGACCGCGACCTGCTCGAGGAGCTGCGCGCGATGGTTGTCATCCCCGAGCATCTGCGCGAGGAAGCGCTTGCGACGTTGCCGGCCTTGACCGGCTGAAGACTAGGAGAGCTCGCTGCCGTCGTAGAGCTTCTTGACCCGGACCGTCCCAGCTGGCGAGGCCTCGATGCAGAGGCGGCAAAGGACGCACTCGTCGAGATTCTCCTCGACGATTTCGACGCCGGAATCTGTCGCCCTGAAGATGTCTACCGGGCAGACTTCCTCCAGCTTCTTGGCCAGCTCGGCGTCGGCGGCAACCGAGTCCTCGACCTCGACGTCGATGAAGACCTTGTTCAGCGCCTCCGCCATCAGGCAGTCACCCCCAGCTTCTGCTTGACCGCGTCGGGGATCTGGTCGATCCGCTCGACCACGCGGATACCCGCGGCTTCGAGGCGGGCGATCTTCTCGGTCGCGGTGTCCTCGACGCCCTCGACGATCGTGCCGGCGTGGCCAAAGCTCATCCCCTTCATCTCATCGTCATCCATGAACTTGCCGGCCATGAAGGCGACGATCGGCAGGCGCGAGTTGTTCTCGGCGACCCATTCGGAGAGCTGCGCCTCCATGCGTCCGCCGGGCTCGGTGTAGATCACGATCGCCTGGGTCTGCTCGTCGGCCTCGAAGTAGGGCATCAGCTCGGCGTAGGTGGAGCCGATGATCGCGTCGCCGCCGATCGAGACGGCGGTGGAGACGCCCAGGCCGGCCTGTGTCAGCGAGGAGGAGATCTCGGTGGTCATGCCGCCGGAGCGGCTCATCACGCCGACCGGGCCGGGGGCGTAGGCCTTGGCCGCGTCTTTCGCCGGGCCGCCGATTCCACCCATCTTGCAGACCTCCGGGACGATTAGGCCGAGGCAGTTGGGCCCGATGATGCGAGCGCCCTCGATGTTGGCCAGCTCGACCATCTGGGCGACGTCGCGGCGCGGGATCCGCTCGGTGACGATCACGATCAGCTTGATCCCGTTGAGGATCGCCTCGAAGACGGCGTCCTTGGTGAAGGCGGGGGGGACGGTGACGACCGAGCCGTCGATCGGCCCGCCGTGGTGCTCGACCGCCTGGGCGACGGTGTCGAAGACCGGCACGCCGTGGACCTCGCGGCCCTTGCGCCCGGGCGTCACGCCGCCGACGATCTTCGAGCCGTAGTCGAGGCACTCGCGGGTCAGGTTGACCGCCTCGCGGCCGGTGATCCCCTGGACGATGAAGGTCGTGTCCTTGCTCAGCAGGATGCTCATGCCGGCGCCCCCTGGATCTTGGCGACGGCGCGACCGGCGGCCTCCCACATCGAGACCGAGCGGTCGCAATACTCGACGCCGTACTTGTCGAGGATCTTGAAGCCCTCCTCCTCCCAGGCTCCCGGGATGCGGAAGATCGCGATCGTCTCGGCCGGCTCCTTGCCGAGCTCGAGGCAGGCCTTGATGACGCCGCGGGCGACGATGTCGACGCGGGTGTTCGACACCACGTTCATCATCACCGCGATCTTCTTCACGCCGGGCTTGGAGAGGATGAGCTTCGTCAGCTCGCAGGTCTTCTTGACGCTGGGGTTGCCGCCGATCTCGCAGTAGTTGGCGGGGTGGCCGCCGTGCTTGCGGA
>JBKPOV010000177.1:0-12295 GCA_046733315.1 Actinomycetota bacterium | reverse complement strand
GCCTCCGGATGCGCCGGGCTTGGCGCCGGAGCGATGCCGTCGTCGCATTCATTGGGAGGAGTGGCCCCCGCCGCGAGGGCTATGACGTGCGCTTCGTCGAGTTCGTCGGCCAGCGGGATCGTGAAGGAGAGCGGAGAAGTGCCGACATCCCCAACGAACCCGACAACGCGGCTTGTTTCGGCATACCACGAGCCGGTCTCGGTCGCTTCAGGCGGGAGGGTGCCGAGTTCGGTCCAGGGCGAGCCTTCTTCCCCTTCTTTGCCGTTGCAGGCGAAGGTCGGGGTGGCAGCGCCGACGACGAACTTGGAGCCGCCTTCTTTGCAGTTGGGACCTTTGGCCTCGGCCGTGTTGACGACGCTGGCGCCAGGAGCGCCCACCGCACCCGCGGCGCCGTCTTTTCCGTTGGCGCCGGGGCTTCCCTGTGGCCCGGCGGGCCCTTGCGGCCCCGCTGGGCCCTGCGGCCCGGCGGGCCCTCTCGGGCCGCGGGGGCCTTTCTTGGCTTTGGCCGAGGCGGTGGCCTTGCCACCGCCCGAGGAGTTGGAGGCGGCGTAGGCGCCGCCGAACATGGCGAAGACGAGGGCCATCACCGAGATGACTCCGGGGATGCCGAAGCGGTTGCGTAGCGTCGAGAACATCTGAAATCTCTCTCCTTGTCCCGTGAGCCCCTCTGCCCGCCGCTTCCCTTAGCGGCTTCCGCGAGGCTCGGTTGTCCCTGTACTTCTCGTTTCCCTGAAATTGCTGTGCGGATGAAGAGAGTTCCTAGAAGATGCTCGCTGTACCGCCCAGTGGCGCCAGTGAAGCACCCCGCTCAGGGGTTGTCAAGAGAAAGTTCCCAAAAGAAAAACAACGTTCCCAGAGACGTTCCCTGCGCGAATACGCGAGTACCGAATCAGGCGGCGTGAGCTTGCGCCAAAAGCGCTGCTTCCTCCGCCCCTATGTAAGGGGTGAGGATGAACTCGGCGAAATCCGGGAGCAACTCCTCGAGTTGTTCGGCTTCTCCGGCGGCGACCTTGCGACTGGCAAGGAGGATGAGGGCGCCGAGGGTCGACTCCTCCGTTGTCGGCGGCAGCTCGCGCTCGGAATTGCGAACGACCCGCCCCTCCTCCAGGTGAGGGATGACCTCGTGCACCGCCTCGTGGAAGCGAGCGGAAACAGTCGGGCCAGCAGCCTGTGACTCAACAAGGCAAAGGCGGGCCAGGTCCGGCTCGGAGGCGAAGAAGAAGAGCACGGCCCGGGCCGCGGCGATCGCCTGCAACGGCCAATTCGCGTCAGGCGCGGCCGCCTCCGAGGCAAGTGCCCTGATGTGGCCCACCACCACCTCGAAAGCAGCGAGGAAGCACTCGTCCTTGCCTTCGAAGTTCTCATAGAACACGCGGCGGGAGACGCGCGCCTGCTTGGTGATGTCCGTGATCGTCACCGCGCGGTAGCCCTTCTCCGCGACCGCAGAGGCGAGGCCGGCGATCAGCCGCTCGCGCTGGTTGTGGGCAACCTGCTCGCGGCTGAAGCCATGGCGGCCTGCGGGAAGCGGGCCGAGCTCTTCGCCCGCCATTTAAGACATCCCTTTTGTCATGCCGCTGAGATTGTCTCGTCCCGGCTTCAGGCCGAGGTCGCTCGGCTCGCGCCGCCGGCCTCCCGCGCAGCCGCATCCTCGCCGACATACGGTCGGAGCAGGAACTCCAGCGCCTCGGGCAGTAGCACCCGCAGCTGCTCCGCCTCGCCCGCGATCAGGCGCTGGTTGATCACCCAGAGCACACCGCCGGCGAGGGTCTCCTCAAGGCTCTCGGGCAGCTTGTCGGCCCGTGGGTTGAGCTCGCGGCCAGGACGCAGCAGCGGCGCGAACCGCTTCAGCATCGCCTCGTGTCGAGCGGCCGCCTCGGGCCCCGCCGTCGGCGCCTCGACCAGGCAGGCCCGCGCCACACCGGGGTGCTCGGCAGCGATCTTCAGCAACGCGCCTAGCCCGGCGCCCACCTTGTCCGGCCAGGGCCCGTCTTCGCGGTCATACGCTTCCTCGACCACATAGGCGGTGCGCTCGAGCGCCGCGTCGAGCAAAGCGAGAAAGGCCTCCTGCTTGTCCGCGTAGTGCTTGTAGAAGGTCGCGTAGCCGACCCGCGCCCTTCGCACGATCTGCTCGATCGTCGTCTCGGCGAACCCCTGCTCGGCGATCAGGTCCGCGGTCGCCTCGAGGATCCGGCGGCGCTGGTCCGCCGCGGACGCGGCTCGGCTGACCGGCTCGGGGCCGGGCGGCTGCCGGGAAGCCTTTCCAGGCAATGCGCGCACGAGGTCAGGATAGCGCGCGTTCCCATTGGTACGAAGACAGTATATGAAGTGTTGATAGTTCCCAAAGATGGGCTAAGGTACCTCGGAGTGGACGCACCACCGACACTACGCGCGGTGAGGTCGTGGGACGAGGCCATCCCCGCACGGGCGTCAGATGAGGGAGCGTTGGAAGCGATGCTGCTCAGCGTCGGCGCGCGCGGCTATGACAAAGCCACCGTGCAAGAGGTGCTCGAGCGCAGTGGCATCTCCCGCGATCGCTTCCAGCGTCGCTTCGGCGGTAAGGAGGCTTGCTTCGCGCAGGCCTACGAGATGGCGGCGGACAGACTCTGCGCGGAAGTGCTCGAGGCGGGCCGTGAGGCCGAGAGCTGGCGGCCGGGCTTCCGCGCCGCCCTCGCCCGGCTGCTGCGCACCGTCGCCGAGCAGCCGCTGCTGGCGAAGGCGCTGCTGATCGAGGTGCGAGCGGCGCGGGGGCGGGCCTGGGCCAAGCACCAGCAGCTGATCGAGCGTTTCTCGCGCGCGGTTGACTCGGCTCGCCACCTGTCCGGCGCGCGGGCAACGGCGACCGCGCTCACCGCCCAGTTCGTGGTCGGTGCGGTCGAGGAAGCGATCGCCACCGAGATCGGCGCCGGCCGCACCGCCACGGTCGAGCGGCTGCTCCCCGACCTCGCGCACCTGGCGGTGCTCAACTACTTCGGCGAGGACGAGGCCTGGCTCGAACTGCGCTCGCCGGGCGTCGAGCCAGTCGAACCCGCCAGCTGAACGGTCCGACTCTCAGAGCTGAGTGGCGATGAGAACGATGATCCCGCCGAAGCCGGCCAAGCTCGCGCCGGCCATAGCGGTGACCCCTTGGACCATCGTCCGCTGCACGGAGTCCAAGCGTTGATCAATCCGAGCGAAGCCCTCTTTCATCTCTTCCCGCAGCTGAGTGAATTCCGTCCTCATCTCCAGCCGTAGGGCACGTGCCTCTGAATCAGCATGTTCAAATCCCCGATCGACCTTTTTGTTGAGGTCGTCGAGCCGTCCGTCCGTCCATTCCTGTGCCATCGCCTCCACGATGATGGCAGGCTAAGGCGAAAGGTGTTGTCTGTGGCGCGCTAAAGCTCGCGGGTGTGAGAAACCTTGCGCGCGAAACACGCGCAGCGGGCCCTCAGTCCCGCTCCTGCGCCAGTTTCGCCGCCTCGGTGCTCCCCACATAAGGGGTCAGGGTGAACTCGACCAGATCCGGCAGCAGCTCCTCGAGCTCTTCGGCTTTGCCGGCGATGATGCGGCGGGATATCAGCGAGACCATGCCGCCAACCAGGGCCTCCTCGGTGGTCGGCGAGAGGCGGGCGAGGACCTCGGGGGGACGGCCCTCGCGGCCGGTCTGGAAGTAGGGGACGAAGCTCTGGATCGCGGCGTCGTAGCGCTCGACCACGACCGGGCCGGCGACCAGGGCCTCGACCATGCAGAGGCGGGCCAGGTGGGGCTCGGCGGCGAGGAACTCGAGCATCGCGCCGATCCCGGCTTTGACCGCGTGCGGCCAGTCCTCCTCGGCCTCGAAGGCGGTCGAAACGCGTCCGACGAGCTCCTCCATCACCGTGTCGTAGGCGGCGACGAAGCACTCGTCCTTGCTGGAGAAGTGCTCGTAGAAGGTGCGGCGCGAGACGGCGGCGTGACGGGTGATGTGGGCGATCGTCGTGCCGGAGTAGCCATTTTCGGCAATCGCCTCGGCAAGACCGGCGATCAGGCGCTCGCGTTGGTTATGGATGACGAACTCGCGCGGCAAGCCGTGCCGGCCGGGAGGCAGACGGGCGAGCTCGGGGGGGTAATCCTCCGCTGACACTCCCGGCTCACCCGTTTCCCGGGAGGAGGGCTTCTTTTTGGCCACACCCCGACGATATCGCGCTGGCGGGTCAAAGCTCCTCGACAACTCGGCAAGCCCAGCCTCGATTCCCAGATACGGCATTACTGCCGCGGACATCAATTGGGGGACGAGCTCCGGCAGCTCCTCCGTACTGCCCCGTACTACTTTGGCGTAGACCTGGCCGTAGGCAGAGCCGGCGAGCGCCTCGGCAGTCGTGTGGGGAACCGACTCGGGGTCATCCATCTCGTTGCGGCCGGCGTCGATCAGCGAGGCGATAACGCGCATGGTCATGTCGCGGCGGGCGCGGGCGGCGTCGCCTGCGGCCAGCACCTCGACCGCAAATGAGGCGCGGCCGGGATCGTTGCGCAAATTGTCGACGATCTCGCAGGCGACCGCGCGCAGCCGATCGGGCCAGCTCTCCTGGCTGTTGTAGGCCTCCAGCATCTCCCGCATGCAGCCCTCGTTGATCTCCTGCCAGGCGGAGAGGAAGCAGTCGTACTTGCCGCGGAAGTGGCGGTCGAAGGCGGGCCGGTCGAGTTCGGCTCGCTCGATGATCATCTCGATCGTGGTCTCGGCGTAGCCGCGCTCGGCGGCGATCGCGATCAGGGCCTCGACGATGCGACCGCGCTCCGGACTCGCGGCGCGCTCACGGGTCTCCAGGTCAAGCACTAGGCCATTGGACCCCCGATCCCTGCCCCTGGCTCAACCCGCGGTGGGTGTCGGCGCTTCTTCGCCGGCGATCCGCTTGGCGGACTCGGCGCCGAGGTACGGCGTGAGGGAGAACTCGACCAGCTCAGGCAGCAGTTCCTCGATCTGCTCGGCCTGCCCCATGATGATGCGCTGGTAGAGGATCCAGAAGATTCCGCCGACGATCGTCTCCTCGAGCGTCGTCGGCAACTCCTCGCCCTTTGCCGAGATCTTGCGGCCCATGCGGAAGAGCGGCACGAAAGCCTGGATCGAGCGCTCGTAGCGATCGACCGCGGCCGGTCCGGCCGAGAGCGCCTCGACGATGCAGGTGCGGGCGAGGGCGGGCTCGCCGGCGACGTAGTGGAGGAAGGCGGCGAGGCCCGCGTTGACGCGCGAGGGCCATGTGTCGACCTTGCTGGCGGCGTCGACGACGCGGCGCAGCGCCTCCTTGACGGCGAACTCCGAGGCGGCGAGGAAACAGTCCTCCTTGGAGGAGAAGTTCTCGTAGAAGGTGTTGCGGGCGATGCCGGCGCGACGGACGATGTCGGCGACCGTGACGGCGCGGTAGCCCTTCTCGACGGTCTCCTCGGCCAGGGCGGCGATTATGCGGGCGCGCTGGTGCTGGGCGATGAACTCCCGCGGCAGTTGATGCCTACCCGGGGGCATCCTTGTCGCTTGCGGAGCTCGATCGGGCACGAACGCCAGAGTACCTCGATAGGAATCCGTTTCCAAGCTGGACGGATCGACCAGATACCGCTACTGTTCCTGATTCCAGACAACCCGTTCCCTTGATCGATTTAGAGGAAGGTCGGATGGGAAAGCAGGCCGCAACCAACGTCCGGGCAGGGGCAGAGGGGACCGGCGCAACGGGGAAGGTTTTCCCCCAAGCTCCCACACTCAGACTGGTGAGTTCCCCGAAGCGTCAGCGAATCCTCGAAGCAATGCTCGAGGTGGTCGGCAGCAACGGCTACGAGGTCGCATCCGTGCGTATGGTGCTCGACCACGCCGGTCTCTACCGCCAGGCGTTCTACGACGAATTTGCCGATAAGGACGCCTGCTACCTGCAAGCGCTCGACTTCGGGGTGACGAAAATGGAGGCGATCGCGAGCGCGGCGGCGGACACCGCGGAGGGCTGGCGAGGCAAGCTGCGGGCCGGTATCGCCGCCATCCTCGACGCCTTGGACGCCGATCCTGCGATCGGCCGGGCGCTGGTCGTCGAGGTGCATGCGGCGGGGCCCCCGGCACTGAAAATTCGGGCCGAAGCGATGAAACGGGTCACCGATTTCATCGATTCGGCGCGCCGTTCCTCGATCGGCATGGAGTCGCCGCCGCCAATCGCCGCCGAGGGCATCGTCGCCGGCATGCACGCCGTCGTCCACGCCAAGCTGGCGGCGGGGGAGGAGTCGGGATTCCGCGAGCTGCTGCCCGACTTCATGTACTTCGCCGTGCTGCCTTACTTCGGCTCCGAGGTCGCGGACGCCGAGATGAAGGCAGCTAGAGCCTGACCAGGTTCTTCGCCTCGATGCCGCGGGTGACGCCCCGGAAGTCGACCACCAGGGATGCGGAAGAGACGACGTCTGCGTAGTTGAGACTGGGGTGAGCCGTTACGATCGCGGCGACGTCGCAGCTCGCCAGGGCTTCGTCCAGGTCGATTGATGAAAGACCCAACTCCGGGAGCTCGGGGACGTGGGGGTCGTGGTAGGCGACCTCGCCGCCGAGGTCGCGGAGGCGGCGGGCGATCTTCAGCGCCGGGGACTCGCGGATGTCGCCGACCCCGGCCTTGTAGCTGACGCCGAGCAGGAGGATCCGGGAGCCGTTGACCGGCTTGCTCGCCGAGTTGAGGGCGCGCTCTATCCGCTCCACGCAGAAGACCGGTTGGGTCTGGTTGACCTTGCCGGCGAGCTCGATGAACTCCGGGTAGAAGTCGTGTTCACGGGCCTTGAAGGCGAGGTAGAAGGGGTCGACCGGCAGGCAGTGACCACCCATGCCGGGCCCCGGCTCGAAGCGCATGAAGCCAAACGGCTTGGTCGCTGCTGCGTCGACCACCTCCCAGACGTCGATCTCGAGCCGGTCGCAGAGCTGGGCGAGCTCATTGACGAGGGCGATGTTGACCGAGCGAAAGATGTTCTCCAGCAGCTTCGATAGCTCAGCCGCCTCGGGACTGGAAAGGACGATTACCTCGTCGCAGATCAGCGCGTAGAGCTCGCGGGCGCGCTCTACGCAGGCGGGGGTGAGGCCGCCGACCAGCTTCGGGGTGGTGCGCACGGTGTAGTCGGTGCGGCCGGGATCGATCCGCTCCGGTGAGAAGGCAAGGTGGAAGTCGCGGCCGGCCGAGAGTCCCGACTCCTCGAGGATTGGCAGCAGGCGCTCGCGGGTCGTTCCGGGGTAGGTGGTCGACTCGAGCACGACGAGTTGCTCCGGCTGCAGCACGCCGGAGAGGGCGGTGGCCGACTCGACCAGATAGGTGAGGTCGGGCTCGCGCGAGCCAGTGAGGGGCGTGGGTACGCAGATCACGATCGCTTCGCAGGAGGCAAGATCGGCCTGGTTGCCGGTTGCCTGAAGGCGTCCGGAGAGTGGCGCCAGCGCGGCGCTGGCCACGTCCTCGACGTGGCTGATGCCGGCGTTCAGCCCCTCGACCTTGCGGGGGTCGCTGTCGAGGCCGACGACCTCGTGGCCTGCCTCGGCGAAGGCAACGGCGAGCGGCAGGCCGACGTAGCCGAGACCAACGATGCCGATCTTCATCGACGCAGTGTAGGCGTCGGTGTCGGCGCCTTGGACGGAGCGGCCAGGGTTGGGTGTTCCGCTGCCAAAACGGTTGGACACACTGAGAACACTGCCCTACTCTGAAGCCATGGATTCGCCTCCGACTTCGGATCCAGAGAAAACACAACCAGGTACGCAAAGCCTCCCGCGTGCCTACCTCGTGCGCTCCCAGAGAGAGCGTCTTCTGGAGGCAATGTTGCGCGTCGCGGCGGCGAAAGGCTACGAAGCCACCACCGTCGAGGACGTGATCGAGGTCGCCGGGCTCTCCCGCGAGACCTTCGATGAGATGTTCGAGGACAAGGCCGCCTGTTTTCTCGAGGCCTATGACGCGGTCTTCGACGTGCTGGTCGCCCATGTGACCAGTGCCTTCGAGGCCGCAGCCGACGATCCGTGGCCCGCGCGGATCACGGCTGGTCTCAGCGCCTTGGTCGGACTGCTCTCAATCGAGGCCGGTATCGCCCGCCTGTCGATGGTCGAGGTGACCGCCGCGGGCGAGGAAGCCCGGGCCCGCTACCGGGCCGCCCTGGCTCGCTTCACACCGTTCCTCGAGGAAGGACGTGACTACGCCCATCAGGGCGCGGAACTGCCAGCCGACACGGCTCGTTTCGCGATCGGCGGCGCCACCTCGATGATCTTCGATGAGATCCGCGCCGGCCGTGGCCCGGAGCTGCGGCGCATCCTTCCCGACCTCGTTTTCGCGGTGCTGATGCCCTATTTGGGGCCCGAGGAGGCCGAAGACGAGATGCGGCGAGTTACCCGCGAGGCGTAAGAGAGTCCGGGGTAGGGGTTCCGCTTAACTTTTTCGGTGGAGCGGCTGAGGCCGTCCGAGGACGAATTGCCGAAAAAGTACAAGACGCTCCACCCCTACCCCGGACTCTCTATACACCTTGCCCGTGGCGGCCTTCGCCAGCTGCGAAGCGCTGGGCGCCTTCGACGGCAACGCGGAGGGTCTCGCGGCCTAGCTTGTGCTCTAGGGCGATGCCGTCGGTAAGGGGCAGGCCGAATCCTTCTATAGCTGCCTGACGGTCGGCGAGCATGGTCTCCTGCGGGAAGGCGGCGACGCGCTCGGCGAGCTCGAGAGCGCGATCGAGGTGTTTACCGGGCTCGACGAGCTCGTTGACGAGCCCAATGCGGTGGGCCTCCCCGGCCTCGACCGGCCGGCCGGTGAGGATCAGCTCGAGCGCCCGGCCCATCCCGATCACCCGTGGCAGCCGCTGGGTGCCGCCGTCGACCAGCGGCACTCCCCAGCGCCGCTCGAAGAGGCCGAAGGTCGACTGCGGGGTGGCGAGGCGCATATCGCACCAGAGCGCCAGCTCCACCCCCCCGGCCAGGCACCAGCCGTCGACCGCGGCGATCGCCGGCTTTGCCGGGGTAAGGCGGGTGGGGCCCATCGGCCCATGCGGGTGGTCGACGTCGAGGTCCATCGCTTTCAGATCCGCGCCGGCGCAGAAGGCCTCACCGCCGGCGCCGGTGAGGACGAGTACGCGCGCGTCCTCGTCCGCCTCGAACTCCTTCAACCCCCGGCGGAACGCCTCGGCAGCGGCGGCGTCGATCGCGTTGCGGCGCTCGGGCCGATCGATCGTGAGCACGGCGGCGGCGCCGACACGCTCGTAGCGAAGCTCCCCGCTCATCGGGCACAGGGTAGGGGAGTGGGCGGGCTAGTTGTTGGAGTGACTCACGGGGCACCAACAACGCCCGACTCCCGAACTGCGTCCCGGCACGCGCGCCATCGAGGGCAGGAGCTCGACGACCACCCTCAACATAGGAATCCCTCCAGACAGATCAGCGTTGTCTGAGGGTGGTCGGGTGCGTGACTGGCGAGCGCGGGACCAAGCCAGGCAAGGACGCAGCCGGCGCCGCGTGGCAGCGCCACGCAAGTCGGCGAGGACGCCGCATGGCGCCGGTCCCCCGCCGCCAGACGCGCGCACGACCACCCGAAGCCAACGCAAAAGAAACGCGACCGGTGATGGCGCTCGGTTGCCTGCCGTGTGCGTAGCCTTCGCACACTGAAGCTCGTTACGCCACCTTCGAGACGTGCTCCGCTTGGCTTCCGCGGACTGCGTCTCTCCCAGTCGCAAGGAAAACTTAGCGCGGCTTCTGGCGCCGCGCCAGAGGGCGACGAAACGTTTCCCGCAAACTCCGTCAATTGCCTCCAATCCGGAGGTTGGACGCCTCAAGACACGGGGCGCAGCTACCCTTGCCGTCGTGCGCATAGACGAGATCATCGCGGCCAAAGCGCCGACCTTCTCGGTCGAGTTCTTCCCGCCGAAGACTGCGGAGTCCCGTGTGGAGCTGTTTGCGACGGCTCGCTCGCTGCGCGAGCTCGCGCCCGATTTCGTCTCGGTGACGTACGGCGCTGGTGGTTCGACCCGGGACGGCACGGTCGAGGTCACGCGCGAGCTGAAGGACGAGCTCGGCTACGAGACGATGGCGCACCTGAGTTGCGTCGGCGAGACGACCGAGGGTCTGACCGAGACACTGGATCAGATCGCGGCGGCGGGGATCGAGAACGTCTTTGCGCTGCGCGGTGATCCGCCGCGAGGTCAGGAGGACTTCGTTCAACTCGAGGGGGGGCTGGGCAGCGCCGCTGAGCTGGCCGCCTTCATCGGCTCGCGCTGGCAGTTTACGATTGGTGGTGCCTGCTTCCCCGAGGTCCACCCGGAGGCGCCCGACCTCGAGACCGACCTGGCTTACCTGAAGACCAAGGTCGAGGCCGGTGCCTCATTCCTAATCACCCAGCTCTTCTTCGACAATCAGGTCTACTTCGACTTCGTCGCTGCGGCCAGGGCCGCGGGTATCCACGTGCCGATCCTGGCCGGAGTGATTCCCGTCGCGAGCTTCGCCCAGACCAAGCGCATCTGCGACCTCTGCGATGCCTCGATTCCGACACCCCTCGAAAAAGCGTTCGCGGCGGCGGACGGTGACGAGACGGGCGAGTTCGAGCTCGGGGTCGCCTACGCCGCGCAGCAATGCTCGGAGCTGCTGCTCGCCGGGGCGCCGGGCATCCACTTCTACGCGCTCAACCGTGCCCCAGCCACGCGGGCGGTACTCGGCGCGCTGCGCGCGGCGCGCCCCTGGGAGCGGGGACGCAACGACAGCGACTTGGCCAGGTCGCTCTGAGTAAACTGATCGGCTGCTGATGGCTAATCGCAGGGATGAAGAGAGGGAGCGACTTCGCCAGGCGCGGCAGGAGCGCGAGAAGAGCCAGGCCGGGTCGGAGAAACGTCGCTTGATGATCGGCTACGGGGTTGCCGGTCTGGTCGGCCTTGCTGTTCTGATCGGGCTCGTCCTCGTCATCGTCTCGGCCGCCAGCAAGAACGACAGCGGCAACGCGCACATCAACCAGCAGTCGGGTTCGACCAACGGCATCCAGCCAGACACCCGCGGTGGCACCACACCTCCTCCGGTGAAAGTCACCGATCTGAAAGAGGCGGCGAAAAAGGCCGACTGCGACCTCCGCCTCAACCTCCCTGAAGAGGGGCACAACCACATCCCGCCGACCGCGGCGACGCCCGAATACAAAACGAACCCGCCGACCTCGGGCAATCACGTCGAACCGCCCTACCAGCAGGCCGACGGCGCCTACACCGAAATGCCGAAGGAACTCGACATCGTCCACTCGCTCGAGCACGGGCGGCTGGAGATCCAGTACTCGCCCGACCTCTCCGAGGGCGCCCAGCTTGAACTGGTCGGCCTCTACGACTCCCTTTACGGGGCCACCCTGCTCTTCCCCAACGAGAACATGCCCTACGAAGTCGCGGCAACGACTTGGCACAACCTGATCGGCTGCAACGAATACAAGGGCTCGATCACGCTCGACGCGCTCCGTGACTTCGGCAAAGAGACATGGGGCAGCGCCCGCGAGCCCGTCGAAGGCTTCCCGTTCACCGGGCCGACCCCAGAGGAACCGACGATCGGTTAAGCGCGGTAAGCGGGGAAGAAGTCGCCCGCGGCGCGGCCGCTGGAGAGGCGGGCGTAAGCAGCACGGTCGGCGACGATCTCCGACGTACGCCAGGGCAGCTCGCGGTTGGCGAAGCCCCGCTTGAACTCCTCCAGGCGGTCGCCGGCGGACATGCCGCCGCCGAGGTTGAGGGGCAGCTCCAGCTCTGCCGAGAGCTCGACGAGCGAGGCGACGACGTTCTTCATCGGCGAGTCGCGAAGGTGCGAGTCGGCGCTGCCGCTGAGGTAGTAGTGGAGATAGCCGTCGCTGATCGCCGCGATCGAGGCGGCCGCAACGATGCCCTCCGGAGCGCGGGCGATGGCGAGCCAGGTGCGGGGGAATTCGAGGATCCGCTCGAAGTAATTCGCAGCGAAGAAGTAGCGCTCAGCTGCGCCAGTGCGTCGCATCGTGTGCTCGTAGGCGGCCAGGAAGCCGGCGCGTTCTGCGAGGCTTGTCTGCGGGCCGGGGATGAGGCTCAGCTCATAACCGCGGCGCAAGTTCTTGTTGATCTGGTTGCGATCGCTGCCGCGGCTCTTCTGCGGCAGCGCAGGGTCGGCGAGCTGGACGACGTTGCGCTCGCTGGCGCCGAGCAATGGAGGCTTGCCGAGCGTGTGCCGGAGGAAGATCGCGACCAGGCCGGTCGCGGAAAAGTCGATGGATTCAGGGTCCAGGGCAGGAGGAGTCGGGGGGGGGGGGGGGGGGGGAAACCACCGGGGGGGGGGCCGCGCCACCCCCCCCCCCCCCCCCCCCCACCCCCCCACAAAGGGGGGGGGTAAAACGGGGCG
>JBKPOV010000176.1:0-7193 GCA_046733315.1 Actinomycetota bacterium | reverse complement strand
AGGTCAAGGAGGGCGGGCGGGTCGAGGTAGTCGTCTCGCTGACGACCGCCGGCTGCCCGATCCGCTCCCACTTCGAACAGGCCGTCGCCCAGCAGGTCTCCCAGCTCGACGGCGTCACCGAGGTCGCCGTCGGCTTCGACGTCCTCTCCGACGAGGAGAAATCCACCCTTCAGCAGACGCTCGGCCGCGGCAAGCTGCCGGCCGGCGCCCTCGCCCAGGTTAAAAACGTGATCTGCGTGGCCTCCGGCAAGGGCGGCGTCGGCAAGTCGACTATGACCGCCAACCTGGCCGCGGCACTGACCGCCGAAGGGCACCCGGCGGGAGCGCTTGACTGCGACGTCTACGGCTACTCGATCCCGCGCATGCTCGGGGTCAACAACAAGCCGGAAGTAAACGGCGAGCGCAAGATCCTGCCGCTCGAATCCGCGGACGGGGTCAAAGTGATGTCGATCGGCTTCTTCGTCGAGGAGAACTCGGCCGTCGTCTGGCGCGGCCCGATGCTGCACAAGGCGATCCAGCAGTTTCTCGAGGACGTCGCCTGGGGCGAGCTCGAGTACCTGCTGCTCGACCTGCCGCCTGGTACCGGCGACGTCTCGATGACCCTCGCCCAGTTGCTGCCACAGGCCAAGTTCGTAATCGTGACCACGCCGCAGCCCGCCGCGCAGACCGTCGCCAAGCGAGCCGCGGACATGGCGGTCAAGTTCGATCTCGAGCTGCTCGGAACGATCGAGAATATGTCCGGCTTCACCACGCCGGACGGCGAGCGCTTCACGATCTTCGGCGAGGGCGGCGGCCAGCAGCTCGCCGACGAGCTGGACATTCCCCTGCTCGGCAAGGTCCCGCTCTCCGAGGCGCTGCGCGAGCACGCCGACGAGGGTGCACCGCTGGTCACGGCGGAACCCGACTCCCCCGCCGCGCAGGCGATTCGCCAGGCAGCAAGGGGCATCGTTGCCGCCACGCCGCAAGAGCTGCCGGTCCTGCAGGCAGTGCCCGCGGCAGCTGAAGCACCGCCGGTCAGCGGCACCCCACTGCCTGTCGTCCAATAGCGCTGCGAAATGGCCGGCCCCGGTAACCCGGGACCGGCCCGGCGGACTCCCTAGTTGTGCTTGAACACGTGCACGCTCGGGACCACAGCACTGACAGCGCTAATCGTCATCCCCGCTCACCTCCCTTCCCTTCCTGCCCGTCTGACCGGGTTTCGCAGGGGCAATACTAAGAAGAAGTTAAGTATTGAGGTATCGCTGAGTGCGACGGTCACCAATCAGGGAAACTTGCTTATCCTCCCGCCCGCTTAGCAATCGAAATAGCTCTCGACTGGAGGATCAGCCTTGACGACGACCGTGAAGGGGCAGAGGAGAAGCATCGAGGAGGCGGTGGCCTTCGCCGTCGGGCATCGAATCAGGGTCGATGCGCTCTCGATCCTCAACGAAGGCACGGCTAGCCCCAACGAAATCGCCAAGACGATCGGCGAGGGAGTCAGCAAGGTCGGCCATCACGTCAAAGAACTCTTCGACTCCGGCTGCATCGAATTCGTCGGCACTGAGCAAAGGCGGGGCGCGACCGAGCACTTCTACCGGGCGATTGCGAGACCCTTCATCAGCGACGAGGAAGCGCGCGAGCTGCCGGCTGAGACCAAACGCGAGTTCGCCGCTCTGATTCTGCAGGCGATCATGGCCGAGGGCCTGGCCTCCCTGCGGGCGGGCAGGATGGATGCCGACGAGGACATCTGGATGAGCTGGCGCTCGGTCAACCTCGACGAGGAGGGGCGCCGCGAAGTCGCCGATGAGCAAGCCGCCTCCTACGCACGCATCGAGGCGATCGAGGCAAAGAGCACCGCCCGGCTACTCGAGTCAGAGGAGGCCGGGACTTCGACGGTAATCGCCGCGATGGGCTTCGAGCGCAGCCGCTCCGGGCGTCCCCCCGGCGAGCGTCTTGCCACCAGCGAGTCCTAGCGGCAACGTCACGCTGGTGTCGTATTGACAGCTAGGAGGGCGGCCAACGCAGCGCCGCCCTCCCAGTCCATCGAGCAAGCACCGAGTCTCAAGTGCCAGGAAGTCTCATGCTGACGACCTAGCGAGACTCGACGCACCAACGATGTTAAAGCTAAAAAATGGTGCACTCCGAGGAGAATGGACGTGGGTGACAACGCCCACGAGAACCTTGCTGCAAAGTGGTGAAAAAGATCCTTTATTACGACACAGTGAAATTGTGTCGTTAATTCGGTACGTAAGAAGTACCTAAATGGTGCAGCAGGCTTGACTCGTGCCTAGGCGGCCTTGCTCTTGTAGTACTCGGCGTTGATCTCCGCGTACTTGGCCCACTCGGCCGGCAGCTGATCCTCGGCGAAACAGGCATCCACCGGGCAGGCCTCGACGCAAGCGTCGCAGTCGATGCACTCGTCGGGGTCGATGTAGAGCATCTCAACCGAGTCGTAGTCGGGCTCGTCCGGCGTCGGATGGATGCAGTCGACGGGACAGACCTCGACGCATGAGTTGTCCTTCTGGCCGATGCATGGCTCGGCGATGACGTAGGTCATTCGAGGCTTATCTCCTGAGTCGTCGTTTCGGTGCCGCCGGAGGCTCGTTGCCCCCGCCAAAGCGCGGACGCACATTTTACGGATTGCGCGGCGGATGACGCTTCCCCACTAGCATCGGCGCTCGATGCTGCTGCTGACGGGAGCCACGGGAAGCGTTGGGTCGCGCCTGCTGCCGCTGCTGCTGGAGCGCGGCGAAGACGTGCGCTGCCTGGTCCGCGAGCCACGGCGGCTGGGTGCGCGGCGGGTCGACGTGCAGATCGCCCTCGGCGACCTCGGCGAGATGTCGGACCCGTATCTCGTGCGCCAGGCGCTGCGCGGGGTCGACACCGTGGTCCACCTGGCGGCGACGATTCGCGACCAACCGCCCCGGCGAATCGAGGAGCTGAACGGGCTGGCGACGGTGCGGCTGCTGCGAGCGGCCGAACGCAGCGGCGTCGAGCGCTTCGTCTTCTTCAGCGCCCTCAATGCCTCGGCTGCCCAGCGCACGCGCTTCTTTCGGGCAAAGTGGCTGGCCGAGCAGGCCGTTGCTTCCTCTTCTCTGCCGACGACGATCTTTGCCCCCTCGATCGTCTATGACCGCTCAGATCCCTGGATAACCCTGCTGCGCCGCTTCTCCTTCTTGCCCGTTCTCCCTGTCTCAGGCGCCGGTCGCGCTCGCTTCGAGCCGATCTGGGCGAACGACGCAGCCCATTGTGTGGTCGGCGCCCTGGAGGGCGGCGAGCGCACGCGTTACGAGCTCGCGGGACCCGATGTCCTCAGCTACGACGAGATGTCCGACCTGGTCAGCCGGATCGCGGGCCGACCACGACGGCTCGTTCACCTTCCCCTCCCTCTTGTCCGCTCCGGGTTGATCGCAGTCCGATCCCTTTTCGGTGAGGCCGTGTTTGCGACCTGGGAGGAGGCGGAGCTGATGGAGGTCCCGATGGTCAGCGAGCGTGGTCCCGCCGACGCGGAGGAGCTTGGAGTCGAGCCAAGAAGGATGGGCGATGTACTGGAGGGCGATTAGGCAGGCGGTGGTACTGGCGGTTGTCCTTGCGACGATCTTCAGCAGCCAAGCGCGAGCGCTGACGCTCGTCCCGCCCAAGCCCAGCGTCCTCTTCGGCGTCAGCGATCAGGGCACGACGCAGCAGTTCAGCGAATTCACCGAACTGCTCACCAAGCATCCGGCCCTGCTGGAGACCTTTCATCCCTGGGGGAACAGCCTCAACCAGGCTTACGAACGCTGGCGCGAAACTGGGACTCGACCGGTTCTGGCCATCTCTACCATCGACGATCAGACGCTGGGCGAGCTGATCACGCCGGCGCAGATCGCCCTTGGCGCCGGCGACGACTACCTGCTGCAGCTCAATGACTTCTTCGCCAAACGCGGGCTGCCCGCCTACATCAGGCCACTCGGGGAGCCAAACCGCTGCCTCAACGCCTGGTCGGCGGTCAACTGCGACGGCACCCAGAAGGGCGGCGAACACACCAGCGGCTGGTACAAGCAGGCATTCCGGCGCATCGTCGCGATCGTGCGCGGCGGACAGACGCTCGAAGGGATCAACGCGACGCTTGCCGAAGTCGGCCTGCCTCCGCTCAACCGCACCAAAGGCCCCAGCCCGACAGAACTGCCGGCCGCGCCGGTGAGCATCATCTGGAGCCCGCTGCCCGGAGGCTCGCCGCGGGTGAAAGGCAACTTCCCCGGCAACTACTGGCCCGGCGCCCGCTGGGTCGACTGGGCTGGCACCGACTTCTACTCCGAATATCCGGTCTGGAAAGACCTCAACCGCTTTTACGTCGGCAAGCAGTGGAAGGGCAAGCCACTTGCGCTCACCGAGTGGGCCGTCTCGGGCAAAGACGAACCGCGCTTCGTCAAACAGCTGGTCGCCTGGACGGTCAAGCACCCACGGGTCCGCATGTTCGTCTACTACGCCGGCTTCGGCCCCGGCGCGAACCCCTACGATCTGCGCCTCTACCCCCGTACGACCAATACCCTGCGCCTCAAGCTGCGCCGCGAAACCTTCCTCCAATACGCCGAATACAACGCCGGCCTCCTACCCCCGCTGCCACCCCCGCCCAAAACCACCAGAGCCCATTAGCTCCACGCCCGGAAAAGATGGTCGATGGGACTCAAAACGATCTATTTCTCTGCTCTGAGTCCCGTCGGCGGGGGTTTGGCTGGGTCAGGAGGGCTTGGATCGTGTGGGCCAGGCGCTGGGGTTCCCTTTCGACTTGCTCCCAAGTGCAGCGGGATACGCGCCAGCCGTCCAGTTGCAGGAGTTGCTCACGCCGGCGATCGTGCTGGAAGGCAGAGTCGGTGTCGTGGAAGCGACGGCTGTCGGCCTCGACAATCAGGCCGGCGTCGCGCCAAAGGAAGTCCGGCTCGAGCCGGCGGCCACTGATGTAGAGGGAGACGTTGACCTCGGGCGTCGGAAGCCCGCCTTTGCTGCACATGCGGAGGAACATGCGCTCCAATTCGCTGCGAGACCTCCTCGTCTCCGGATGAAGTTCGTCAAGAATGAAACGAAGCCGCGCAACCCCACGACGACCACGGCTGCGCCGAAGCAGCACGCGCAGAGCAGCGAGGTCGACGATCCGCAACACCTCGGCCTCGGCGAGCGCCTTCTTCAGCCGCCGCACCGGGACGACCGCAGCCAGATCAAGCAGCGTTCGCTCTACGGTCGTGCAGGGGATCCCGCGCACCCTGGTCGAATCGCCCGCTGACAGAGAACCATGCCGGTGCGCATCGATGTCCGACGGATGCCGCCCCCGGCGATTTGGCGCTGTTACGTCGACCAGACCACTCTCGAAATTCCCGATTCCCCAAAGCGCCGCCGCAGATCGATGCGACAACACCGCGCCGGAGCCGCAAGCCAGAACAGCAGCCAGCCACCGACCCTCCGGGGTGAGCAGTGAGTGCCCCACCGCGTACACCCCCTCGTGCACCCGGTGCAGCCGGCCCGCCACGGCTCGCTGATACGCAGCATCGGTGGAGATACCCAATGCACGCAGCTGCTCAAGCGTCACCAGCCCGTGCTGGCCCCCCGCGATTCGAGCGATCTCAAGATCAACCCTCCGCCGATGGGCCCCAAAACGATCTATATCTCTGCTTTGAGTCCCGTCGGCGGTGGAGGTGGAGGGCACACTGGGAGCGTGGCGGGGTTGGGCGCGCGGGTGGCGCGTGCAGGATCGCGGATGAGGGACATGACGCATGCGAAATGCGAGAGGCCCGGCGGTTGCCGGGCCTCTCGAAAGCCACTCGCCTGTTGAGACGAGGATACGCCCGGAGGGCGTCCTACATCATGCCGCCCATGTCGGGCATACCGCCGGGCATCCCGCCGCCACCGGCGCCGTCCTTCTCGGGCGGCTCGGCGATGATCGCCTCGGTGACGAGGATGTTCTTGGCGATCGACGCCGCGTTCTCCAGCGCCGAGCGGGTCACCTTGGTCGGGTCGATCACACCGGCGGCGATCAGGTCGCCGTACTCGCCGGTTGCCGCATTGAGGCCTTCGCCGTCCTTCAGCTCGCGGACCTTGTTGACCACGACCGAGCCCTCCTCGCCGGAGTTCTCGGCGATCTGGCGGACCGGCTCCTCCAGCGCCCGGTAGACGATCCGAGCTCCGGTCGCCTCATCGGGATCGGAGAGCGTGTCCGGGTCGAGGCTGTCCTGGGCGTTGAGCAGAGCCACGCCACCACCCGGCACGACGCCCTCCTCGAGCGCAGCGCGGGTCGCCTGCAGCGCGTCCTCGACGCGGTGCTTCTTCTCCTTCATCTCGGTCTCGGTGGCGGCGCCGACCTTGACCACAGCAACACCGCCGGCCAGCTTGGCGAGGCGCTCTTGGAGCTTCTCGCGATCGAAATCGGAGTCGGTGTTCTCGACCTCGTTTTTGATCTGGTTGATCCGGCCCTTGATGTCGTCGCCCTCACCGGCGCCGTCGATGATCGTCGTCGTGTCCTTGGAGATAACGACGCGACGGGCTTTGCCGAGCTGGGTCAGCTGGGTGTTCTCCAGTTTGAGGCCCATCTCCTCGGTGATCACCTCGCCGCCGCTGAGGATCGCGATGTCCTCGAGCATCCGCTTGCGGCGATCGCCGAAGCCGGGCGCCTTGACGGCGACACCGGTGAAGGTGCCCCGCAGCTTGTTGACGACGAGCGTTGCAAGGCACTCGCCCTCGACGTCCTCGGCGATGATCAGCAGCGGCTTGCCGCCTTGCATCACCTGCTCGAGCACCGGCAGGATGTCCCGCACGGAGCCGATTTTCTGGTTGGCGATGAGGATGTAGGGGTCCTCCAGCACCGCCTCCATGCGGTCCTGGTCGGTGACCATGTAGGGCGAGATGTAGCCCTTGTCGAACTGCATCCCCTCGGTGAACTCCAGCTCCATGCCGAAGGTCTGGCCTTCCTCGACGTTGACGACGCCGTCCTTGCCGACCTTCTCGATCGCGTCGGCGATCACGTTGCCGATCTCATCGTCACCGGCGGAGATGGCGGCGACACGGGCGATCTGCTCCTTGCCGGCGACCTCCTTGGACTGTTTTTCGCGCAGGGTCTCGACCACGTTTTCGACCGCGGTCTCGATCCCACGACGCAGGGCCAGCGGGTTGGCGCCGGCGGCAACGTTCTTGAGGCCCTGGCGGACGATGATCTGGGCCAGCAGCGTCGCCGTCGTGGTGCCGTC
>JBKPOV010000175.1:0-11571 GCA_046733315.1 Actinomycetota bacterium | reverse complement strand
ATCGCGTCGACGATCGGCTGGGCGAGGCCCTCCGGCACGTCCTTGGCCCGGTAGACCTTCGCCGCGCCCCAGTTGCCGAGCCCGGCGCAAGCGTCGTCGGCGATATCGCCGACGACCAGTGCAGCGGCCTCGCCACCGAATTCGCCGGCCAGCTTGGCCGCCTCGGAGATCGCTCCGAGCGAGTTCTTGTTGAAGTTGCCCTCGTCGTCGTGCAGGGCGTAAACCAGGATGCCTGCCATCTAGATCAGCTTCCTCTCGTCGAGCCAGGCGACGATCTTTTCGACCGTCTCGTTGGTGTCCTCGTCCTCGATGATCTCGCCGGCCTGCTTCGCGGGCGGCGGGTTGAGGGCGAGGACCGATGTCTTGGAGCCGCCCTCGCCGACCATGCCGCCGTCGATACCGACGTCGCCGGTCGCCTTTGCGTCGAGGGGCTTCTTCTTGGCGCCCATGATCGCCTTCAGGCTGGGGTAGCGGGGCTCGTTGATCGCGTCGCCGACGCTGATCACGGCCGGCAGCTCTACCTCGACCGTGTCGTAGCCGTACTCGGCCTGGCGCTCGCAGCGCAGCTTGCCATCGGCGACGTCGATCTTGATCACCTGGGTCAGCGAGGGCATCTTCAGGTGGTCGGCGACGACGGCGCCGATCGTGTAGCACTCGCCGTCATCGGACTGCTGACCGAGCAGGACCAAGTCGGGGCTCTCGGACTCGAGCACCTTGGCCAGCGAGTAGCCGGTGGCACAGACGTCGGAGCCGGCGAGCGCATCGTCGGAGAGATGCACGGAGCGGTCGGCTCCGAGCGCGACCGCCTTGTGCAGGGCGCGGACGGCGGAACCGGGACCCATCGTCACGGCGACGACTTCCTCGACCGGGATCGCGCCGCCCTCCTTGATCTGCATGGCGGCCTCAATGGCGTGTGTGTCGAAGGGGTTCAGGTTCTTCTCGCCGCTGCGGTCCAGTCGCATCGTGTTGGGGTCGATGCGCTTCTGAACGGCGGCGTCCGGAACCTCCTTGACCAGGACGCAGATCTTCAAGTTCAAGCCTCCTTGGCTGTGTTCTGCTGTGTTCTCGAGTGGTTGACTGACCAGTCAATCAGTCTATCGATACAAGGCGCGCCGAGAGGTTAGCGCCACACTCGCTCCGCTGTTCCTTTGCCTCGGATATCCGGGCAAACGAACACCGGAAGCCCGTTTCAGACGTCGTCGCGCTCGGAAGCGTTGTCGCGGATGAACTCGACGATGTCGTCGGTTCCCGCGCCGGGGGTGAATACCTCGGCGACGCCGAGCTTCTTCAACTCGGGAATGTCCTCGGCCGGGATCGTGCCGCCGACCGTAACCAGGACATCATCGACGCCCTGCTCGGCGAGCAACGCGACCACCCGCGGCACCAGCGTCATGTGCGCGCCGGAGAGAATCGAGAGCCCGACCGCGTCAGCGTCCTCCTGAATCACCGTCTCGGCGATCTGCTCCGGCGTCTGGTGTAGCCCGGTGTAGATCACCTCCATCCCCGCGTCGCGCAGGGCACGGGCGATGATCTTGGCGCCGCGGTCATGACCGTCCAAGCCGGGCTTGGCGACGACGACGCGGATCTTGCGGGCGGTGGCGGCCTCCATCAGCCGGGAACACTAGCGCCGAGCCCCAACAGCGACCCCCACGATCACTCGAATTCCGGCAACCGCGGCACCATCCGGGCATTGAAACCCGGGCCGGCAAGATGGACGCGGCCGAGACCCAGCAGCGGCACCGTCAGGGGACCCTTCCAGGAATCGGGGGCGTTGGGTCGCCGTAGGTAGTGAGCTGAGCCGGCGAAGGGAGCGGGCGGATCGACGAAGGCGGAACCGCGGCGGTTGTCGAACTCGAAACCGGCGGATCGGGTGCCCGCGTAAGTGAAGCGAGAAATGCCGACCTTTTCCCGGACCACCAGGCTGCCGGCGAAGAAGAAGGTGGAGGGGCGTTCGTCCTCTCCCCGTGAGGCGAACACTCCGAATTGGATCGCATCGCGCCGTGAGGATGCGCCAAGGGTCGCCTCCTCGTTCGCCGTTCTTGCAAGCGTCCGACTGACCGTGGCATTCCGGTAGTCGCAACTCCATTCAGGCTGGAGGACCAGCGTCCCCTTCACCCTGCTCGCTTCGATTCGGACGTAGTCGCCTTCGCCGCGAAAGCGCATCGTGCCCCGGAGGTAGCCTTCCGTCGTCGTCGCGGGTTCCCCTTCACAATGGCGATTCGGCCCATGTGTCTCCAGCGTGCGGAAGGGCTGATAGGTGACCACGAATTCGCCCAGGCTGCCGAAATGCACCGAGATGCCATCGGCGCTCACCTCGCCTGGTGCCGAATAGGCGACTTCCTGCCGGCGGCCCTTGCGCACCGTCAGTTGAATTTCATCGTCGTCGGCTTCGAGCTTTGCAGTCAGGTCATGATTGGCTTGGAGCGGAACCTCAAAAGTCGTCTCTCCGTCGCCGTCCACCTCCCCGAGCGCCGTCGCCGGCTGCAGCAACAAGGCAAAGAGGACGAAAAGCAGCGTTCTCGGCGCCCGTCTCATCGCGGCCAAGACTATTCAGGCGCGGCGACGGGCGAGCTAGAAAACCGGCGACTCCGTGTAGGTCCCGAAGACCTCCTGCATCGCCGCGATCATCTCGCCCTCGCTCGCGCGGGCGCGGGCGGCGGCGATGATCGGGGGCATCAGGTTCTCGTCGGTGGCGGCCGCCCGCTTCAGCTCGGCGAGGGCCTTCTCTACCTCGGCGCCGTCGCGGCGGGCGCGGGTCGCGGCAAGGCGGTCGACTTGCTTGCCTTCCAGAGTTGGGTCGATGCGCAGGATCGGGGTCAGCGCTTCGTCCTCCTGGGTGAAGTCGTTGACGCCGACGACGATTCGCTTGCGCTCATCGAGCTCACGCTGGTAGGTGAAGGCAGCGTCGGCGATCTCGCGCTGGGGGAAGTTGCGGCGGATCGCCTCGACCATCCCCCCCAGCTCGTCGATGCGGGCGAAGTAGCCGTAGGCGGCCGCCTCCATCTCGTCGGTCAGCTTCTCGACAAACCAGGAGCCGCCGAGCGGGTCGGGCGTGTTGGGCGCGCCCGACTCGAAGGCGATCACCTGCTGGGTGCGCAGCGCCACCCGCACCGCCTCCTCGGTGGGCAGCGCCAGCGCCTCGTCGAAGGAGTTGGTGTGCAGCGACTGGGTACCGCCTAGAACCGCGGCGAGAGCCTCGAGTGAGGTCCGCACGACGTTGTTGAGCGGCTGCTGCGCGGTCAGCGAAACGCCGGCGGTCTGGGCGTGGAAGCGCAGCCGCATCGACTCCTCGCGCTTGGCGCCGTAGGTCTCCTTCATCTCGCGGGCCCAGATCCGGCGCGCTGCCCTGTACTTGGCGATCTCCTCGAAGAAATCGATGTGGGCGTTGAAGAAGAAGGAGAGGCGGGGAGCGAAGTCGTCGATGTCGAGGCCGCGCTCGAGCGCCCGCTCGACGTAGGTGAAGCCGTCCTTGAGTGGGAAGGCGAGCTCCTGCTGGGCGGTCGAGCCGGCCTCGCGGATGTGGTAGCCGGAGATCGAGACCGGGTGCCAGCGCGGCATCTGCTCGGTGCACCACGCGATCATGTCGGTGACCAGGCGCATCGCCGGCTCGATCGGGAAGCACCACTCCTTCTGGGCGATGTACTCCTTGAGGATGTCGGTCTGGATCGTGCCGCCGAGCTTCTCCGGTGGCACCCCCTGCTGCTCACCGACGAGGACGTAGAAGGCGAGCAGGATCGCCGCCGGCGCGTTGATCGTCATCGAAGTGGTGACGCCGCCGAGCGGGATGCCGTCGAAGAGCTGTTCCATGTCGTCGAGCGTGTCGACGGCGACGCCCTCGCGGCCGACCTCGCCGAGGCTGCGGTGGTGGTCGGAGTCGTAGCCCATCAGGGTCGGCATGTCGAAGGCGGTCGAGAGGCCGGTCTGGCCGTGATCGAGCAGATAGTGGAAGCGCTCGTTTGTCTCCTCGACCGTGCCGAAGCCGGCGAACTGGCGCATCGTCCAGAGCCGCCCCCGGTACATCGACGGGTAGGGGCCGCGGGTGAACGGGTACTCGCCGGGACTGCCGATCGTCTCGCCAGGCTCGTCGGGCGCGTGCTCAGGACCGTAGAGAGGCGCTATCGGCTGTCCAGACATCGTCGAGAACTCCGCCTCACGCTCCTTGAACTCGGGCTTCTCCCGCGGCTCGATTGCCATGCCCGGAGTCTACGGACCACGCCCGGGTGCAACCGACCAGACAACCTGCAACGTTTTATCCACCCGCGAGGGGGTTAAAACGTTGCACCCGGATCAGCGGCGGGCGGCGAAGCGTCGGGGCGGCGGCTTGCGGCGGGCGGCGAAGCGGGAGCCGCCGAAGCCGGCGACGGTCGCCAGCAGGGTGACCACGAGGGCAACGAGGCGGCGGCCGAGGCGCTCGAAGCGGAGCGTCTGCCAGCCCTCGTCGCGCGCGACCTCGGCCAGCGGCGGGTCCGGATTGACCGCGACCGGGTTGCCGACCGCGCGCAGCATCGGCAGGTCGGAAATCGAGTCCGAGTAGGCGTAGGAGGCGGCAAGGTCGATCTCGTGATCGGCGGCGAAGATCTGCATCGCCTCGACCTTGCCCTTGCCGTAGACGAAGGGCCCGTCGAAACGGCCCGTCAGGGTCCCGTCGTCACCGACTTCGTAGCGAGTGCCGACGCCACCGTCCATTCCGAGCACGTGGGCGAGCGGCTCCACCACTCCGCTGCCGGCGGCGCTGACGATGAAGGTCGGCCGGCCGGCGTCCTGGTGGGCGTAGACCTCATCGAGCATCTGCGGGTAAACGCGCGGCATGATCGCCGCCATCACCTCGGGGTTCATCCGTTCGAAGCTGCGCGCCGGCACGCCCGCAATCAGTTCGCGGGCCGCTTTCAATACCTCCTGGGCTCGCTCGTCGGTGGTGCCACGCAAGCGATAGCGCAGGTGCTCGAGACCCCAGCTGGCCAGCTGGCGGCGGCTGACCAGCTTGTGACGAGCCGCGACGCGGGCGAACTGCATCCCGCTTGACCCCGCCATCAGGGTCTTGTCCAGGTCGAAGAACGCCGCGGCGCGGCTCACCGCGGCTACTGGCCGTCGACCTCGATCACGATCGCGTCGCCCTGGCCGCCACCGGAGCAGATCGCGGCGACGCCGATGCCGCCACCCCGACGGTTCAGCTCATGCACCAAGCTGCCGACGATGCGGGCGCCAGAGGCGCCGATCGGGTGGCCGAGGGCGATCGCGCCGCCGTTGACGTTGACGTTGTTTTCGTCGATGCCGAGCATCCGCATCGAGTTGAGGGCCACGGAAGCGAAGGCCTCGTTGATCTCCCAGAGGTCGACGTCCTCAGGGCTCTTGCCGATCCTCTCCAGCGCCTGCTTGGCGGCGTTGGCCGGAGTTTTGGCCAGATAGGGGAAGTCGTCGGCGACCATCCCGTAGGAGAGCACGCGGGCGAGCGGCGTGCGGCCCTCTTTTTCCGCCCACTCTTCGGAAGCGACGACGACGGCGCCGGCGCCGTCGTTGACGCCGGGGGCGTTGCCGGCGGTGTGAGTTGCGTCATCGCCGCCGATCGCGCGCAGCCCGGCTAGCGTCTCGACCGTGGTCTCTGGCCGGATCGCCTCGTCGGACTCGATCGTGCTCTCGCCCTTGCGGGACTTGACCGTGACTCCGGCGATCTCGTCGGCGAGCCGGCCGGCGTCGGTTGCCTCGGCGGCAAGCCGGTGCGAGCGCTCGGCGAAGCGGTCCATGTCGACGCGGGTGATCTCGAGCTCGTTCGAGACCTCGCTCGCCTCGTTGATCATCTGCTTCTCGGTGAAGGGGTTTGTCAAGCCGTCATGGACCATCGCATCGATCGCTTCGACGTTGCCCATCCGGTAGCCAAAGCGGGCGCCGGGCAGCAGGTGCGGGGCCTGGCTCATCGACTCCATCCCGCCGGTGACAGCAACGTCGGTGTCGCCGGCGCGGATCGCCATGTCGGCTATACCGAGCGAGCGCATGCCCGAGGCGCAGACCTTGTTGATCGTCTCCGAAGGGACCTCCTTGGGGATGCCGCCCTTGATCTGTGCCTGCCGCGAGGGAATCTGGCCTTGGCCGGCCTGCAGGACCTGTCCAAAGACGACCTGCTGGACCTGCTCGGGGTCGACGCCAGAGCGCTCCAGCGCCGCCGAGATCGCGTGGCCGCCGAGGTCGGTGGCGTCGAGGGAAGACAGGGTGCCGCCCATCTTGCCGAAGGGCGTGCGGGCGCTGCTGAGGATCACTGTGCTGGCCATGGGGACCTTTCTCTGAGTGTTTATGCCGGGTCTCGGCTCGATCAGGGCCACCTGGCCCACACCTGGACGATAGCGGCAGGCGCGGTCCAGCCACCGTGAGCGACGTCATAGACTCGCGAGCCGATGAAGGTCTCCGTCAGCCAGGACAAGCTCTTCGAGGTCGATGCCGATCTCCTCGCAGTTGCTCTCTGCGAGGGCGAGGAGCTGCCCGGCGAGCTCGCTTCCGCCAGGGGAGCCGCCGACGCCAAGGGCGGCTTCAAAAAGCTGACCACGATCCACCCCGAGCGCCCCGCCCGCGTCATCGTTGCGGGCCTGGGCGAGCGTGAGGACGTGGATGCCGAGCGGTTGCGGGTCGCCGCGGCGCTGGTTGCCAAAGAGGCGGACAAGCTCAATGCAGCATCACTCGCCTGGCTTGTGCCGGAAGCCGGCGACCAGGCAGCGCTCGCCGAGGGCGTGGTCACGGGCACGATCCTCGGCTCCTACGGCTTTGAGCGCTTCAAGAGCAAGCAGGACGACGAACCGGTGTCCCCGACGCTCGGCTCGTTGCTCCTGCTGGCGCCCAAGAGCGTGACCGACGCCGTCGAGGTTGCCCGCGTCTGCGCCGAGGCCCAGAACCGCGCCCGCGACCTGCAGAGCCTGCCTTCCAACGTCGCCACCCCCTCCTACCTGGCTCGCCGCGCCGAGGAGATCGCCGCTGGAAGCGACGCCCTCAGCGTCGAGATTTTCGGCCGCGAGGAGATCGCCGCCAAGGAGATGGGCGGCCTCGTCGCCGTCAGCCAGGGCAGCGCCGAGGACCCGCGGCTGATCGTCCTCCGCTACGACGGCGGCGGCTCAGCCGAGACCCTCGGCCTGGTTGGCAAGGGAGTCACCTTCGACACCGGCGGCATCTCGCTGAAGACGCCCGGCGGCATGCACGAGATGAAGATGGACATGTCGGGTGCGGCGGCAGTGCTGGAGGCCGTCGGCGCGATCGCCGAGCTCGGCCTGGCTTTGAAGCTGGTCGCCGTCATCCCGTCCACCGAGAACATGCCCTCGGGAACCGCGGTCAAGCCCGGCGACATCATCACCCAGTACAACGGCAAGACGGTCGAGGTCAACAACACCGACGCCGAGGGGCGCCTGATCCTCGCCGACGCGCT
This sequence comes from Actinomycetota bacterium, assembly GCA_046733315.1. Classification (GTDB taxonomy): domain Bacteria; phylum Actinomycetota; class Thermoleophilia; order Solirubrobacterales; family 70-9; genus VRUE01. Next base: position 4,169 of record JBKPOV010000175.1, on the reverse strand, counting down.
CGCCTACGCGATCGAGCAGGGCGCCGATCGAATCGTCGACATCGCCACCCTGACCGGCGCCGTGATGATCGCGCTGGGTTCGAGCTATGCCGCGGTCATCTCCAACGACGACGCGCTGGCGGGCGAGGTGGAGGAGGTCGGCCGCGAGACCGGGGAGCTGGTCTGGCGCCTCCCACTTCACCCCGAGTACAAGGCGCTGATGAAGGGCACGGTGGCCGACCTCACCAATGCGGCGGCCAAGCGCAAGGCGGGCACGATCTCCGCCGCCTCCTTCCTCGAGGAATTCGTCGGCGACACCCCCTGGGCGCACCTCGACATCGCCGGCACCGCTTGGGACGTCGGCCGCCCCTACACCGGCAACGACGCCAGCGGCTTCGGCGTCCGCCTGCTCACCCACCTCGCCCGCTCGCTCGCGGGCTGACTACCCCTCGGGCCTCTTCCGTGGGCGCTCTAGCTCGGCGAGCCCGATGTACTCCTCGACCGCCCTCTGATCCTTCGGTCGATTGGCGGCACGCTTCATCGCAATCAGATGCTCGATCGACGCGACACGGACATCGAGCCCGAGGATGTCGCGCAGCGACGAATCGGATCTAAGCTCCTCATAGCTGGGCATCCCGTCCGCGCTGCCCAGGATGTCGAAATCGCCATGGGGCGTGATGAAGGCGAAGTTCGAACCGTTTTCGATGGTCTTAGCGTCAAGCAGAAAGGGAAGGTCGGCCGGTGCGCCACGAAGCCGGACACCAATCTTCCGCAACGCCTCCACCAGTCGTCTGATGTTCTCTCGGTCACGGGCGTAGACGATGTCGAGGTCGTAGCTCGGGTAACTCGAACCGTGACTGAGGCCGGCCATTCCCCCGACCATTACGAAATCGACGCCGTGCCTTAGAAGGGGCCCGAGCAGCTCACCCAGATCCGGAGGCTTTGGGGGCAGTGGCTCGGGGCTCATGTCGGTTCGCCTCGGACATTTGGGCTGATGGCGATCATCTGCTTCGCCATCGCTAGCCCGTAAGCGACCCGGTCCGATGGCGCGAGCTTGAGGCGCTCTTCGTTCAGCGTCCAGTCGATCCCAAAATCTCGCCTCTCAGTGTCCAAAGTCAAGTCCTCGCCGAGGAGGAAAAGCAGCTCCCGCAGCGTCTCGACAGACGGCGAGACCCTGTCCCGCTCGATTCTGGAGATCGCGGATTGCGTGGTCGAAGCGCGCGACGCAAGCTGTGCCTGGCTGACCCCATGCCTTCCACGGGCTTCACGCAGCAGCTGTCCAGGCGTCTTCACTGCCTAAGTATAGCAAATATGTACTTATCTCATATTTGCTATGAAGAACCCAGGATCATGCAGGTGGCGATGCCGTGGGCGAGCAGCTTGCCGCTGTCTGCGGCGGTCAGATTCGCCTCGGCTGTGGCCTGGCGGCGACCGCCGTAGAGGACGCTGGCCTCGCAGAGGACGCGGCCGGTGTCGCGGGTGATCGGGCGCACGTACTTGGCCTCGAGGCCAAGGGAGGTGTAGCCGACGCCGGCTGGAAGGGTCGTGTGGACCGCGCAGCCGAGGGCGGAGTCGAGCAGGGTGGCGGCGTAGCCGCCGTGGACGACGCCGATCGGGTTGTAGTGCTCCTCGCCCGGTTCGCCCTCGAAGACGACCCGTCCTTGCTCCAGCTCGACCGGGCGCAAGCGCATCGTCACCGCGATCGGGGGTGGCGGCACCTTGCCGGTGACCACCGCCGTCATGTACTCCATGCCGGTCATCGTCGCCCCTGCGGCCGCCGTGGGGACAGGGTCCTGCCAGACGAGGGTGCGGCTGCGTGCGCTCTCGGGACTGGTCTTGGCGAAGGCTTCCGCCACGTCCTGCGCGGTCCCCTCGGGCGCCGTGACGACGCCAGCCTCAGTGCTCAACGGCCCGCCCTGCGTGCTTGGACGTGGCCGCGCTCGCGGGCCGACCGCGGACTCGCCGGGTAGATCAGGTCGGCGGTGATCTCGGCCTGGCTGATCGAGATTCGCGGGGTTTTAGAGCGCTGGTGATGCCTATGTCTTGGGATCAACCTCATTGCGTGCCTCCGTGGGGCTCGTCGTGAGTTGCTTCAAGCAACTCCTGCTGAATCGACCCTAACCGACTCAGTTGCTTGACGCAACCCAGTGTGCGAAGATCACGCTGTGCTGCGCAACGACTATCCGGGGCAGATCTGCTCGATCGCTCGTTCGCTCGAGGTCGTTGGCGAGCGCTGGTCGCTGCTGATCGTGCGCGACGTGATGAACGGCCATCGTCGCTTCGACCAGCTCCAGAAAGCCTTGGGCGTGGCCCGCAACGTGCTCGCCGCCCGCCTGCAGCGGCTGATCGAGGAGGACATCCTCGAGCGCCGCCCCTACCAGCAGAGCCCCGAGCGCTACGAGTACTTCCTCACCGAGAAGGGGCTCGACCTCTGGCCGGCCCTGATCGCCCTGCTCAACTGGGGCGACCGCTACTCCCCCAGCCCAGATGGCCCGCCGATGCTGATCGTCCACAAGGAGTGCGGCGGCGCGGTCAGCGACCGCGGCATCTGCGAGAGCTGCGGCAAGCTCCTGCACGCACGCGACGCCCGTGCCATCCCGGGCCCGGGACTTGAGATCGACTCCGGGGATGCCACGACGGTCGCAGCGCGCTAGCTTTGGCTGAGCGGCCAGCAATCAGCTACTAGGAGGAACGCGATGGCGACAGCGGCGGAGGTCCAGGTGCGCGACAAGGTCTTCATCGGCGGTGAGTGGGTCGAGCCGCAGGCGAGCGGCGCGCTCGAAGTCGTCAACTCGACGACCGAGGAGACGATGGGAACGATCCCGGCCTGCGCCGCAGCCGAGGCCGACCGTGCGGTGCGGGCGGCGCGCGACGCCTTCGAGTCCTGGTCGCGGACCTCGCGCGAGGAGCGCGCCGGCTACCTCAGCGCGATCGCCGCCGGACTCGGCGAACGCTCCGAGGAGATCGGGGCGACGATCGCGCAGGAGCTGGGCATGCCGCTGAAACTCAGCCAGATGATCCAGGCCGGCCTGCCGACCGCTCAGTTCGCGGCGATGCCGAAGCTGATGGAGGAAGTCCGCTGGGAAGAGGAGATCGGCAACTCGCGGGTGCTGCGCGAGCCGGTCGGCGTACTGGGCGCGATCACGCCCTGGAACTACCCGCTCAACCAGATCGCCTGCAAGGTCGCCCCCGCCCTTGCCGCCGGCTGCACGGTCGTCCTCAAGCCGAGCGAGATCGTGCCGCTCAACGCCTTCATCCTCGCCGAGATCGTCGAGGCCGCCGGGCTTCCGGCCGGGGTGTTCAACCTCATCACCGGCACCGGCCCGGTCGTCGGCGAGGCGATCGCCGGGCATCCCGGCGTCGACATGGTCTCGTTCACCGGCTCGACCCGCGCCGGCCGCCGCGTCTCCGAGCTGGCCTCGGCGACGGTGAAGCCGGTCGCGATGGAGCTTGGCGGCAAGTCGCCGAACGTGATCCTCGACGACGCCGACCTCAGCAAGGCCGTCCCCGACGGCGTCGCCAAGTGCTTCCTCAACTCGGGCCAGACCTGCAGCGCGCTGACCCGGATGCTGGTGCCGCGCGAAAAGCTGGGCGAAGCTGAGGAGATCGCCAAGGGTGCGGCGGAGAGCTTCACCCCGGGCGACCCCTTTGAGGAGACAACCCGCCTCGGCCCGCTCGTCTCCGAGACCCAGCGCGAGCGCGTGCGTGGCTACATCGAGAAGGGCGAGGGCGAAGGGGCAAAGCTCCTCACCGGCGGGGCGGCGCCCCCCGAGGGCCTCGACCGTGGCTACTTCGTCCGCCCCACCGTCTTCTCCGAGGTGGCGCCGGAGATGACGATCGCCCAGGAGGAGATCTTCGGACCGGTGCTGTCAATCCAGCCCTACGACGGCGAGGACGATGCGGTGCGGATCGCCAACGTCAGTACCTACGGCCTAGCCGGCGGCGTGTGGTCAGCCGATCAGGACCGGGCGAGCGCGGTCGCGTAGCAGATCCGCACCGGCCAGATCGAGATCAACGGCGGCGCCTTCAACCCGCTCGCGCCCTTCGGCGGCTACAAGCAGTCGGGACACGGGCGCGAGAACGGCCGCTACGCGATCGAGGAGCTGCTGCAGGTAAAGAGTCTGCAGCTTTAGCGATATCGGCGCGCGGGTCCTGTCGTGGGGTGAGGGGGCCTGCGGGCAGTCCACGGG
>JBKPOV010000174.1:0-8165 GCA_046733315.1 Actinomycetota bacterium | reverse complement strand
GCGCGCGCAACAGGAGAACGAACAGGCGACCCGACTCGCTGAAGAGCCCCGTTGGCGGCGGGGACGCCTTCGAGATGTTGTGGCAGCCCGCTATCTCGCGCTCGAGATCGAGGCCACTCTCAACGAAGAGTCAGCCCGGCGGGAAATCGACTTCCCCTCCCTCTTTTCAGAGCCCGACGCTGCAAGACGGTTCACCGACTCAATGCCGAGTGCCGACGTATGGGTAACGCTGCTGACAGCCCGACACCGAAATCCGCAGACACTCTGGACGGTTAACGACATTCATGATGCCGATGCCCTATCGGTCGCGGTCCCGTATTGCGACTTTGTCGCGACGGAGCGGCACGCGACTCATCTCCTACACGTCGCGGGCCTGCCGAAGCGTGTAGGCACCACTGTTGTGGCTACCCTGGATGAGTTGGTCGCCGCCCTAACCGCACACGACGCGCCCTGATACAACAAGGTCGAGCGCCGGAGCCCCCTCCCCCGGCAACAGGTGCGTGTAGCGGGTCAGCGTGAAGGCGGGCGAGTGGTGGCCAAGGGCGCGGCTGAGTTGGAGGAGGTTGGTGCCCTGGCTGAGGTGGAGGGAGGCGAAGGTGTGGCGGAAGGTGTGGAAGCCGGCCCAGGGAGCGTCGACCTCCTCTGCGATGGGCTTGAGAACGCGACGGCGGAGGTTGCCGGGATCGAGCGGTCCGCCTGCTTCGCTGGGAAAAGCGAGGGCGGTCGAGTCTTGATCGGGCTGGGCGGCGAGGTGGGCGCGGAGCTTCGCCGCGAGCGGCGGCGGTAGGCGGACCTCGCGGTTGCCGTACTTGCTCTTGGGCGGCACGATCAGGTCGCGGACGATGGCGCGGCGGATGCAGACCTCGGGCTCGTCTTGGTCGAGCTGGAGGTGGAGGCGCTGGAGGGCAATCGCCTCGCTGATCCGCAAGCCGGTGGCGGCAAGAAGCTCGAGGAGCGGCGCGTGGCGCTCAGGCGCCATCGCCAGGATGGCGGCGAGCTGCTCCCGGCTGAAGACCTTGACCTCCTCGTCGGGCAGTTGCTCGCGGTGGGGCATGGCGAGCCCCTGGGCCGGGTTGTGGCGGATCAGGCCCTCGCGCTTGGCGGTCGCCAGGGCGGCGCGCAGCGGGATCACGGCGTTGGCGATGGTGCGGTCGCTGAGGCGCTTGCCCTGCTCCTCCTCGTCAGCAAGCCAATCCATGTAGCGGGCGAGCGCGTAGGTGCTCACGTCGACCAGCTTCAGCTTGCGCGGGAAATGGCGGTGGGCGTAGGCGCGGATCAGGCGGCGGTATTCCTCGCGGGTGCTCTCGCGGAAGCCGCGGCGGCCCTGGCCGCGGTAGCGCTCCACCCATTCATCAACGTAGCGGAGAAAGCCGATCGTCGCGCGCTCCTGCAGCTCGCCCCGGTCGCGGTCGGTCTCGCTCTCGCGCTTGATCCGCTTCGCTTCCTCGTAGCTGTGGGCGTGGCGCTTTCGCTGCCGCCCGGCGCTGCGGAAGACGCTGACGTAGCCGATCGTCAGGCCCTTGCCGTCGATGCGCTTGAAGACGCCCGGCGTCTTGGTCTTCCTCAGCCGCCGCTTATCGCCGCAGCCTGGATCGGCCGCACGGGCCGACGTATCCTGGGAAACGCTCATGAGCACCACCTCGTGAGCCGGGGGCGGGCCGTTCACGCGGCGCCGCCCCATTTGTGTTGTCGGACAAAACGTTAACAGGACAATCGGGACCGCAGGCGGCTTTCACGGCCTCGGTCGCAGCTCATTGTCTACTTCGCACTGCGGCTCGCACTACAGCTCGTTCTGCGGCTCGCATCGCCCGATGCCGATGGTGGCCCAAAGTCGCTTGCCGCCTGCCGTTGGAGCGACCGCGCCGCGCTGACATCTATCTGTCGCACAGGGGTTCGCAACGGGGTCCGCACTGGGGTCCGCAATGGGGTCCGCAACGGGGTCCGCACTGGGGTTCGCTATGGGGTCCGCAACGGGGTCCGCACGCTCGACAGCGAGGTCCGCCTGAAACCGCTTGACACCTGGCGTTCCGACGGCACGGCCTCGCTGACATCTATATGTCGATGCCAAGCGTTCCCGAATTCGCCGCAATCGCCGGGGGCTCGCGGTCCGACTCGCTGCGTCAGCCTCGCCGTGGCTCTGTTGATCTTCGCCTTCTGGATGGACCGCCCGGCCGCCTGATCGGACGGCCGGCCATTCGTCAGGACCGACGAAGCAGATCGGCGGCTGCGGCTTGCCGAGGGCCGAGGCAGGGACGAAGCCCAAACATCGGGCTCCACCCTCCCTGTGGCCTGCGCCTCGACCCTCGGGAAGCCGCTCGCCGCGTCGTTAGCCCTTGCGCGGGTCGAGGCGCTCGATCAGCTCCTCGCATGCAGCCTTCGCGCGCCGGTAGCGCTCCCTCGCGTTCTCTTCTTCGGCTTGCAGCATCCGCACGCAGGCCGAGCCGGTCAGGACGCTGTCGGCTTCGCCGCGCAGGCGGCCGAGCAGTTCCATCAGGTCGTGGGACGGCATCGTCAGCTCGACGTTCTCGCGGCCGTCCTCCTCGGCCCAGCCGAGGTCCTGCATCAGGCGGAGGTCTTCGCCGTACTCGATGCCGAGGCGCTCGGCCTTCGCGAAGTCGCGCTCTTCCATCGCGACCCAGAGGTCGCCGACGCTGTTGACGTGATTCAGCACAAGCTCGTAGAGCGCGTCTCTGCGCTCCCGGTCGATCGTCGCGGTGGTTTTGCCAGGCATGGCGTCCCTTTCGTCCAGAGCGCCGAAGGGAAGCCCAGGGATGCCGTCCGGCTCCCGCACGCGGCGGGTACCGTCTCCGTTGCATCGAAGCCTCGTCTTCGGTGCCGGGCCCCGGGGCGTTCGTAGCGTCACCGGGGCCGCTATTTGGTCTCGTCGGCGGCGAACGTAGGTGGACGGGACGCCCGTCTCAAGGCCTGGCGCGGCATCTCACTCGGACCTCATGTTGCCCCAGGCGTTGCCCCATGGCGATTTTCGGCGATTCCGCACGACGCCGAAAACCCCGCAAACCCACTTCCCAAGCGGGATAGAGTCAACGCGCCTGACAGGATTCGAACCTGTGACCTTCGGTTTCGTAGACCGACGCTCTATCCAACTGAGCTACAGGCGCGGGATCGGGCCGGTGGCCCGGAGGGCGATTCTAGGGACTTGGGAGTGTGGTTAGGCGGCTTCGGGCTCGGTGGGCTGGTTCAGCCGCACGTGCCATTGGACGGTAGCGGTTGCGACGCGCTGGCCGGTGGCGTCGGTTAGCTCGATTTTGCAGGGGAAGACGACCTTGCCCTCGGCGTCGAGGGTGGCGAGGGCCTCGCCGCTGTCTACGCCCAGGGTGGCCTTGGCCTCGATCGGGCCCTTGGCGATCTTTTCGTAGGAGATCTCGGCGTTGCGGGCGAGCGGCGTGACGTCGCCCATGCGCTCGGCGAATGCGCCGACGAAGGCGGGCTCCGGATGCAGTCTCGGCAGCGGTGAAGAGGGCGCCGGCGTGCTGGGAGCCGACGTGGTTGGTCAGGTCAGTGCGCTCTGGCAGCACGACCACCGCCTCCCCCGCTGCGACCTTGGTGATCTCCAGTCCCAGGTAACCGGCGAACGGGACGGCCTGGGTCATCCCCTGAGCGATCGCGTCGAAGTCCGTCATCGCCCCGCAACCCTATCCCGTTCCGGTGCGCTTTATCCGGGCATAGGACGCATAAAGCGCACCGGAAGGCTCAGCGGCCCTGGAAGGTGGCGTGGCCGGGGCCGCCGTGCTCGAGGAAGGTTTTGACCGCGCGCTGAAGGTCCTCGGTAGCGAATAGATCGCCCGCCTCGGTGCGGATCGCCTTGTCGGCGGCGGGGATGCCGCCCTCGCGGAAGCGGCGCAGGACCAGCTTCGTCATCGCGTGCGCCTTGGTCGGGCCCGCGGCCAGCTCTGCGGCGAAGGCACGCGCTCGCTCGTCGAAGGCCTCGTCGTCGAAGACACGATTGACCACGCCCCATCCCGCCAGCTGCTCGGCGCCGAACAGCTCACCGGTCATCACCAGCTCGCGGGCGCGACCGCTGCCCGCCCGCTCGGCGAGCCGCTGGGTGCCGCCCATCGACGGGGTCAAGCCGACCACTTTCTCGACCAGGCCGAACTTGGCCGAGCGGGCGGCGAGGATCAGGTCGCAGCCAAGCGCCAGCTCGAAGGCGGCGGTGAGGGTAAGCGCATGGGCGGCGAAGACGACCGGCAGCGCCAGGCCTTCCACCCGCTCGACGGCGCCGATCAGCTCGTCCCACAGGGCGCCCCCTCGCTCCGGCGTGAGCCCCTCGAACTCGGCGACGTTGACGCCACCAGAGACCGCCCGCCCCTCGGCGCGGATCAACAACGCCCGCGGCAGATCAGCCTCGACAGCCGCGATCCCGGCCTGCAGACCCTCGAACATGCTGCGATCGAAGAGGTTCAACGGCGGGCTGTCGAGCGTCATCACCGCCAGACCGGTGTCATCGCGATCGACTCGAATTGGGTCCTGCGCCTCGCTCATCGGGCCGGGATCATGGCACGCGGTGAACCTCGAAGAGGTTCGTTCCCAGTTCCTGCTCCGGCAGTCCAGCTGTGATCGCGATCAGATCGCCGGAGCTGGCTATCCCGTGCTTGGCGGCCAGCACCGCGCAATCGTCGAGCAGGCTGCGCACGTCGGCTTCGTGCTCGTTGAGGACCGCGGTTACGCCGAAGAGCAACCCCAACCGCCGCACCGTCTCGATCCGCGGCGAGACCGCGAGGACCGGGACGTTGGGACGGTGGGCCGAGACCAAACGCGCGGTTCGACCGCTCGTCGTCGGCACCACGAGCGCGGCGAGCCCGAGCCGGTAGACCGCGCCGACCGCTCCCTGCGCAACCGAGTCGGCGACGTCCTGCGTCGCTTGGTCGGTCCTGCCGAAGAGCCACTCCCCGTAGGGCAGGTCCGGCTCTGTCTCGCGGGCGATCTGGTCCATCACCCGCACCGCCTCGATCGGATGCTGGCCGACCGCTGTCTCCTCGGAGAGCATCACCGCGTCGGTGCCGTCGTAGATCGCGTTGGCGACGTCGGTCACCTCCGCCCGGGTCGGCCGCCGGGCAATCACCATCGAGGCCAGCATCTGAGTCGCCGTGATCGCCGGCTTCGAGCGTCGCCCGGCGCTGCGGATCAGCCGCTTCTGCACGACCGGCACGCGGGCGAGCGGCAGCTCGATGCCCAGGTCCCCGCGGGCGACCATGATCCCCCCGGTGGCCGCAGCGACGATCTCCTCGGCGTTCTCAGCCGCCTGTTGCTTCTCGATCTTGGCGATCACCGGGATGTCGGAACCGAGCGCGCGCAACCGCTCGTTGACCGGCACGAGGTCGGCAGCCGCCGAGACGAAGGAGACCGCCAGCAGGTCGATGCCCTGCTCGACCGCGAACTCGACCCAGCCAAGGTCGACCGACGTCGCCGCCGGAGTGCTGATGCCGGGCACGTTCATGCCCTTGTGCGAGGAGAGCGTGCCGCCGACCTCGACCTCGCAGTCGACGCCACCGTCCTGCGGACCGCGCACGCGCAGCCTGATCGAGCCGTCGGCGAGGTAGACCGGCTCGTCCTCGTGCAGGGAGGTGACATCGGGCCAGGTGACCGGGATCGTCTCCCGATCCCCCTCGACCTCCTGAGGCGTCAGCTTCACGTGCATGCCGGTCTCCAGCTCGGCGACGTCGCCGCGCAGCTCGCCGATCCGCAGCTTCGGGCCCGGCAGGTCGCCTAGTACCGCCACCTCTTTGCCGGTCTGCTCGGCGGCGCCGCGGATCGCCTCAACCGTGTGCGCGTGGCGGTCGCGGTCGGCGTGGGAGAAGTTGAGCCGGAAGACGTCGACGCCGGCCTCGATCAGTCGGACCAGCGTCTCCGGCTCCCAGCTCGCCGGTCCCACCGTCGCGATGATCTTCGTGCGCCTTCCGTGCTGCATTCGTATGACTGTAGAGCGTGATGCATCGCACCCCGCCTACACGCAACGCTGACACCGATCTCTGTGACAATGGCTCGGTGAGCAGCGTCGCCGAGCGTCCCGTCAGCAGTGCGGAGCCCGCCTTCCCGGACCTCGTCGGCGAGGCGCCTCCCTCCCCGGCCGGACCGATCGAGCCAGCCGAGCTTGGCTCGCTCGGCAAGCCTCCGGCCGTGCCCCTGCCGCGCATGGCCCAGATGCTTCGCTTCAGTCAGCGCCAGATCGAGTACGTCTTCGGCACCCGGCGACGGATCGGCGAGACCTTTCGCATGCGCACCGCGCTGCCCGGCGGGCCGGTCGTCACCAGCCACCCCGACCACGTTCGTTCGCTCTTCACCGCCAAGCCCGAGCTGGCCCCGTCGCTCACCGGCGAGTCGCCGCTGCGGCCGATCCTCGGCACCGGCTCAGTGCTCACCTCGGTCGGCGAGCGACACATGCGCCAGCGCAAGCTGCTGCTGCCGCCCTTCCACGGTGAGGCGATCGAGCGCTACACCGAGATGATCACGACGGCGACCGAACGCGAGCTCGACCGCTGGCCGTTGAACCAGCCCTTCGCGCTGGCGCCGCGCATGCAGGCGATCACCCTCGACGTGATCATGGCCGGGATCTTCGGGATCGAGGGCAAGCCCGAGCGCGGCACCCCGGAGGACCGCATGCGCGTGACGGTCAAGCGCCTCGTCAACGCCTCGACCTCGCTGGTCGGCCAGGCGGGCGAACTGCTCAACATCGGCCGCGAAGACGCGGTCGGCTTCGTCAAGCTCGGCGTCACCTTGCTCGACCGTCCCACCTACGCGGTGATCCGCGCCCGCCGCACCGACGAGCACCTTGCCGAGCGGCGCGACATCCTCTCGCTGCTCCTGCAGGCGCGCACCGAGGAGGGCGAGGCGATGGACGACAAAGAAGTCCGCGACGAGCTTCTCACCCTGGTCCTCGCCGGCCACGAGACGACGGCCAACTCGCTCTCCTGGGCGTGGGAGCGCCTGGTCCGCAACCCGGACGCCCACGAGGCGCTGCGCGAGGCAACGCGCAACGGCGGCGACTCCGCCGAGCAGGTCGAGGCGACGATCGTCGAGAGCATGCGCTCCCGCCCGGTGGTCCCGTTCATCGGCCGGCGCGTGACCGTCCCTTGGCGCCTCGGCCCCTACGGCGTCTCTGCCGACACGCCGATCGGGATGAGCATCCTGCTCGTCCACCACCGCGAGGACCTCTACCCCGAGCCCTTCCAGTTCCGCCCCGAGCGCTGGCTCGGCCGCAAGCCCGGCACCTATGAGTGGATCCCATTCGGCGGCGGCATCCGCCGCTGTCTGGGCGCCGCCCTGGCGATGGCCGAGATGCGCGTCGTGCTCGAGGCAATGGCGCGTCGCCTCGACCTCGAAGCCGCCGAGCCAGAGCCAGAGCGCGCCCTGCACCGCAACGTGACGATGATCCCGGCCCGCGGCGGCCGCGTCATCCTGCGCTCACGCCGGACATAGAGCTCTTACAATCGGGCCGAATGCCCGGAGAGGTGGCCGAGTGGCTGAAGGCACTCGCCTGCTAAGCGAGTAGGGGGCGCAAGCTCTCTCGAGGGTTCGAATCCCTCCCTCTCCGTTCCCGTCTGCGCGCCGTTAGTCTCGTCGTCGTGTCCGGCCGCTCGCACGCGGAATTCGAGGCGATCTTCGCGGAGGTCGAGGCGCCGTTTGCCTTCGTCGACCTCGACGCGATGTGGTCCAACGCGGAGGCGATGCTGCAGCGGGCCGCTGCGAAGCCGATCCGGGTGGCGAGCAAGTCGCTGCGCTGTCGAGCGCTGCTCGAGCGGATCCACGCGCGCGACGGGCGCTTTGCCGGCCTGATGACCTTCACCCTGCCGGAGACGCTCTGGCTGGCCCAGCACGGCTTCGAGAACCTCCTGCTCGCCTATCCGACCGCCGACAGCGGTGCGCTCGAGGAGCTGGCGCTGCGCTCGGTCGCCAACCCCGGTGGGGCGCCGATCGTGATGGTCGACTGCGTCGAGCACCTCGACGCGATCGAGTCGGTGCTCGGCGCCGGCGCCGCCCCGGTCCGGGTCTGCATCGACCTCGACGCCAGCTGGTGGACGCTCGCCGACCGGATCAAGATCGGGACCAAGCGCTCCCCCATCCACACGACCGAGCAGGCGGTGGCGGTGGCCGCCGAGATCGCCGGCCGGCCGCAGCTCGACCTGGTGGCGCTGATGGCCTACGAG
>JBKPOV010000173.1:0-16823 GCA_046733315.1 Actinomycetota bacterium | reverse complement strand
GATGAACTCAACTCAAGCTAGCGCGCGCAGGAGGGCCGGTGGCCCCTCCCCAAAAACTCCAGCGCGGCGCTAGCCGCGCGTTTCGGGAGGGGCCACCGGCCCTCCCCCCACCACCTGCTCCTCAAAGTGCTTACTGAGCATCGTCACCTGCCCCTGGTAGTTGGACCCAAGCTCTTGCCCATAGAGCCGCTCCGCCGGGGCGCTGGTCCGCTCCAGCGCCAGCTTGCAGACTGGCTGGCGGTGCTCGACCATGAAGGAGACGTCGCGGGCGCGGACCTCGAGCGCGGCGCGGCTGCCGTGGCGATCGCCGGCCGGGTCGTAGCCGAAACCGGGGTCGAAGAAGCCTGCGTAGTGGGTGCGCAGCTCCCCCGCGGTAGGGTCGTAGGCCATCATCTCGGCGGCGATCTGGGGCGGGATGCAGACGCCCTCGGCGGAGAGCAGCAGGTAGAAGATCTCCGGCTCGAGCACGATCTTCGAACCCGCCTCGGGGAAGACCGGGTCCCAGTAGTCGGTCCAGCGGTAGGCGCGGATCCGCGAGAGGTCGATCGGCAGGCTGTTCTTCTTCGCCCGGTAACCGACGATGCGGTCGCTCGGTCCGGAGAGGTCGACGCTGAGGAAGAGCCCGTCGGCGAGCGCCAGCTCGGACTCGCGCAGCGCGTGCGAGTCGAGGTAGAGCAGCGGGAACTCGTCCTGCAAGGAGCGAATCTCGCCGTCGCTCAGCCGCACGTCGCCGCGCGCCAGGCGCAGCTGGTTGAGCGAGAGCCCCGTCTTGACCTGGATCGCGAAGGAGCGCGGCACGATCTCGAGGTAGAGCTTGCCGCGGTAGCCGGCGCGGATCTCGTCGAAGCGGTGGTGGCGGTCGGTCAGCACCCGGGTGAAGACGTCGAGCCGGCCGGTCGAGCTCTTCGGGTTGGCCTTGGCGCGCACGTCCTCGGGCAGCCCCAGCTCCTCGATCAGCGGCACCAGATAGGGACGGTCGCGCTCGAGCACCGCGCCGTCGCGCAGGTCGATGCGCTGGAAGGCGAGCCCCTCGATCTTCTCCTCCACGGTCGAGTCGACGTCCGGGAGGAAGGAGCAGCGCAGCGCCCAGGCATGGTCGCCGAGCCGCAGATCGATGCTGGCCGGCTGGATCGCCTCGGGGCGGATGCGGTAGTCGCCGGAGCTGACCCAGTCGGCGGCGATCGCCTCGCTCAGCGCCTGCGAGGGCAGCACGCCGTCAACCGTCGCGGCGGAGGGCCCACCCGTCGCACTCGCCGCCGCTGCCGCCGCGTCGCTCATCGACCCGAGATTATCCGGCGCGCCTCGGCAGTGCCGATGTACGGCGTCAGCGCAAACTCCGCAAGCTCCGGCAGTAAGCCGAGCAGCTTCTTGGTCTCACCGGCGAGGACGCGGCGCGCGAGCAGTGAGGCGATGCCGCCGACGATCGCCTCGTCGGTCGCTTGCGGCGGTGGCGAGCCTCCCCGTGGGACAGGCGCCCCGTCGCGCAGGTAGGGGACGAAGCTCTGCAGGGCGACCTGATAGCGGTCATAGACGCCGCGGCCCGCCCGCAGTCCCTCGACCAGGACCAGCTGCGCCTGCGCCGTCTCGGCGGCGAGCAGCTCGAGCAGCTCGGAGAGGGCGGCAAGGATCCCGGATGCCCAGTCTTTGCGCTCGGCGCAGGCGGCGAGGACCTTCGCCCGCACCCGCTCGACCGCGTCGTCATAGGCAGCGACGAAGCAGGCGTCCTTGCTCTCGAACTGTTTGTAGAAGTCGCTCTTCGAGACGCCGGCGCGTTTGCCGACCGCGGAAACCGTGGTGCGGTCGTAGCCTTTTTCCTCCAAGCACTCGGCGAGCGCGGCCAGCAGCCGCTCGCGCTGGTTCTGCGCGATGAACTCGCGGGGCAGGCCGTGACGGCCGCGGGGCAGGCGTTCCACGGCGCTGGAGTCTGCCAGCGCGCGGGTCTAGGCGTTTGCTCGCTTCGCCGCCTCGGCCGCGCCGTGGAAGGGGGCGAGCATAAATTCGGAGAGTTCGGGCAGCAGATCCTCGGCCTTCTCCGTTTCCCCGCGGCGGATCTGCTGGTAGACAATCCAGGCGACCCCCCCGACGAGAGTTTCTTCGATCGTCTCCGGGAGCTTGTCGTCCTGGGGAACAGTGCGCTTGGTCAGCTCGACGAAGCGCTGCATCGCCGCCTCGTAGCGCTCGGTGGCCGCTTGTGTCGCCGAGAGGGCCTCGATCATGCACATGCGCGCGAGGGCTGGGTTCTCGCCGATGTAGCGCAGAAAGGAGGCGAGGCCGGCCTGCACACGCTCCTCCCAACCTCCCTCGACCTCGGCGCAGTCCGCTTCGATTCGCTGCAGCGCCTCATCTACGGCGGTGTCGAAAGCGGCGAGGAAGACTTCCTCCTTGCCCTCGAAGTTGTCGTAGAGCGTCTTGCGGGCGACGCCGGCCCGCCGCACAATGTCGCCGATTTTGGTCGCGTCATAGCCTTGCTCCGCGGTCAGCTCGGCGATCGCGTCCATGATCCGGCGTCGCTTGTGTACAGCGATGAACTCGCGCGACAGCGCAGGGCGGACCGGTACCCCGTCCCCCTTAGCCCCGGACCTCGCCTGTGCGCGCGGCGGCATCGGTCAAGGATACCCCCGGAACCGTGGATCGCCTTGCACGACAGCGACTCAAATGGTACCGTGGCACGACTTGGTGGGTTTATAACAGAAACGGTCAGGTTTCTCAATGGCGTCAGACAGGGTGGAACTTAGTCAAGAGATGCTGCTCGCCGCACTCGGCGACAGCTGGCCGCAGGCGGAGGTCAGCGCCGCGGCGGAGCTGCTCTCGGGGGGCGAAGGCCAGTTCCCCTCCGGCATCCGCTCGCTTCCTGCGGACTTGGTCAGCGCCGTCCAGCGCGAGCGCCTGCTGGCCGCGATGCTGCGGGCCACCGCCGAGCTGGGCTACCGCGAGGCCAGCGTACAGGAGGTGCTTGACCGCGCCGGCGTTTCCCGCCCCACCTTCTACGAGCACTTCGAAAACAAGGAGGACTGCTTCCTCGCCGCCTTCGACGCGGCGACCACCCGCCTGCGCGAGCGTCTCGAGGCCGCGGCAGACGACGGCGAGAACTGGCGCCAGCGCCTCCGCCTCAGCCTCGAGGAGCTGCTCCGCTTCGTCGCCGAGGACCACGACGCCGCAATGTCCCTGATCGTCGACGGCCGCGCCGCCTGCCCCCCGGCTCTCCAGCGCCGCGACGACCTGCTCGACCACTTCTCCTCCTGCCTCGACAGCCAGGTCCGCGCCGAAGTGCCTGCTGGCGAGCCCGCTCCCTCCGCAATCGCCGCCGCCGGAATCGTCGGCGGCATCGAGGCGCTCCTCTACTCCCGCCTCAACCGCGGCGAAGCCGACGACGTTCAGGCACTGCTGCCATCGCTGATGTACTTCGCGGTGCTGCCCTACGAGGGGCACGAGGTTGCGAGCGAGGAACTCAGCCTCGTCGCCCGCTGAACTGCGCGGCGGCTCAGCCGAGCTGCTGAGCGAGGACCAGGTGCACATCGTCGCGTTCGGCCTGCAGCTCTTCAAGCCGAGGCGAGAAGCCCGTTCGATCGAAGAAGTAGAGCTGAGCGCCCGGGCTGTCGAGCTCCTTGCGGATCGTCTCCAGCTTGTCGAGCTCGCCGGCGTCGTGGACGTGGCCTTTGGTCCCAGTGTCAGGCCACTTGCAGGAGCCGAGTGCCAGCACGGCCCCGTCCGCGTCGACCGCGACGACATCGGCCTCGTGGATGCGGCTGCGCTGCTTCCCCTCCTCGCGCCGCCGGATCGAGCCCCACCAGCGGCCCACCTCGGCTGCCGCATTGAGCTCGCTCGAAAGCGTCCTCGGAGACGAACTTGTCGAGCTGTGGGAGCACCGACTCGGCCAGGTAGCGGTCGGCGTCCTCGCGCGTCTGCAGACGGCTTTCGCGGGGTGTGACGAAGCGGAACCAGAAGCGCAGGAAGGGGTCGGCGATCGCGTAGTTGACCTTCTTGCCGGAGGCCGCCCAGGCCCTGATCCTGTCCTCGACGCTCCACCCCCCGGTAAAAGCGCCGATCTCCTGCCAGGGAAATGGCCGGAGGCGCAGCGAGCCAGTTCGGCGCCCGTAGGTCGTCGCGCCGTAACCGACAACCGAGCGCTCGAAGAAGCTGACATCGGAGCCGGAAAGACAGAGGAAGAGGTTGCCGTCATCCTCGTGCTCGGCGGCAAAGCGGTTGAGCAGCGAGCCGATCTCCGGCTCCTGGCGGGCGATGAACTGGAACTCGTCGAGGGATCATCGTCTTGCCGTCCTTCAGCAGCTCGGAGAAGCACTCGGCTTTCTTCGAGTCCAGCCGCTCGCCGAGAGCCGCCAGCTCGTCACTGCGGTTACTTGCGCCCGGCCCGCGCGGTCTCGCTGCGGGCGACGTCGCGGATGGTGCGGCCCATCGCCTTGTCGGTCGCCTCGGCCATCGCGATCTGGTAGACGCCCATCAGGACGTCGGCGCCGAGCGGGCGGGTGCGGTCGAGGGCCTCGCGCACTTTCGGCCAATCGCCCTCAGCGCGGCCGGCCTCGTCGAAGGGCTGCCAGACCTGCTCGATGAAGAGATCGACGAAGAGCTGCGCGATCTCATTTGCCTTGCGGCGCAGCTTCTCGGCGGTGGCGAGCACGGCATCCGGGCCCATGCCGACCTCGGCCAAGGCCGCGGCGGCGCCCATCATTCGCGGGCTGATCACCTCGACCTTGCCGTCGGGCAACGAGCGGATGACGCCGAGCTTTTCGCCCCGTTCCAGCATCTCGAAGCCGCGCCCTTCTTCGACCTCTTTTTTCCACAGCTCGGCCAGCTCGGCCAGCTCGACGATCTCCGGCGCCTCCTCTTCGAAGGGAGCGCGCAACGAACGCGTGAGGTCGTGGATCTCTGTCGCGGCCCCGTTGACGCTTTCCTGCATGCGCCTGATCGCCTCCAGATTGAGCCCCTCCGCCTGCAGCTCGCGGGTCAGTTCGACCCGGGCGACGTGGTCCTCGTTGTAGTAGCCGGTGCGGCCGTGCACGACCGGCGGCGGCAGCAGCCCACGCGTCTGGTGGGCACGGATGTTGCGCACCGTCATCCCGGTCCGCTCGGCGAGCTCGCCGATCGTCATCTCACCCTCGGAGGGTTTGCTCACCCCCTCATCGTAAGCGGGAAACGCTGCCCGTTCATCTTTTTTGACGGGTCCGAGCAGATGAAGGCGATCGCCTCGGCAAGGTCCTCGGCGGGGGTGAAGGTCGGGAACTCCTCATCCGGGCTCTCCTCGCGCATGCGGGGGGTGAGAATCGCGTCGACGACGATGATGTTGGCAGTCGCCGTGGTTCCTTCGAAGCCGTCGGCGAGGGCAAGGGTCCAAGCCTCGGCGGCGGCCTTCGCCGAGGCGTAGGCCGCGTTCGTGTTGGTCGGCGCCTGCGCCTGCTTGGAGGAGACGAGGACGAAGCGCCCGCGCTCACCGGCGAGCAGGGCGTCGTGAAAAGCGCGTGTCGTGTGCTGCACGGTGCGGACGAGCGAGTCATGAAGCACGTCCCAGTCCTCGAGCGAGGCTTCGTGTAGGGGCTCCCCCCCACGCCAGCCACCGACCAGGTGCAGCAGGGCATCGACCCTGCCGAAGCGCTCTACCAGCGCCGCGCACCAGGCCCGCGCCGCCTCCTCGTCGAGCAGGTCGACCGCGCGGCCATCCCAGCGCTCTGTGGGCAAATCGAGCCCGGCACCAACCTCGTCGATGCGCTCCTGAGCCATATCGGTCCCGGCAACCGTGGCCCCGGCCCGCGCGAGCCGCTCGGCTACCACGGGCCCAAGCCCGCCGGCAACCCCAGCGATCGCGATCACACGATCGTGCAGCCTCGATCGGTCCGAATTGCCATTCGCCATCAGCGAACGTAGGCTACCGCCGCATCGATCTGATTTTTCCAAGTTAATAAGGAGAACCGAGATGGATGGACCGAAAGACCGGCTTCGAGTGGAAATCGCTCAAGAGCTCGACCGCCTGACCGTAGAAGTCGCGGAGCGAGACGAAGACGCATTCGGCGAGGAGCAGCTCGATGAGATCCTTGTGCGCATTCAGAACGAGGTCGAGGCAGCGCTTGAGGCAGGCCCCCAGGACGATGGGCATTCGGAGCTGGCAGCAGTCGACGCTTGGGCGGGTCTGGCCTCATACGCGGTCGCGCGCTTTTACGCACCAACCAGCCCGTGGCCTTGGAAGAAAGGGGGATGGACCGATAAAGCTCCCGAGCGCTTGCGTCACATCGCCGACAAGCTGCGGCCGGCGCTCGAGTGGGCAGCCAAGACACTCGGCGCGGCTTCCATGGTCGGTGAGCGTCGGCTTCCCGTGGGGCGTCTCGATCTCTGTCAGCTGGCAGTAGCGGCGTTCTAAGTGGGGGAGGCAGGATTCGAACCTGCGTAGGCAGAGCCAATGCGTTTACAGCGCATCTCCTTTAACCACTCGGACACTCCCCCAGCTGTAAGGCGATTCTAGATGGAAGCCAGGACTAGCCGGGTGCGACGCCGAGCCGCTCCTTCATCTGCTCGTTGAAAGCAGTGAGGGCGGACAGCGGGCGCATGAAGACGGTGAGCTCGGCGATGCGGCCGTCTTCGTCGAGCTCGAGGAAGTCGATTCCCTCCAGCTCGCGATCGCCGACGTTGGCCTTGAAGCGCAGGGCAACGGAGTTGCCTTCGTGCAGCTCGTCTATATAAGTGAGGTCCTCGAGGGTGGCGGCGACGTGGGTAAGGACCTGGGCGACCATCTCGCGGCCCTCGAAGCCGCGGAAGAGGATCGGGCTGTGCAGCTCGACGTCCTCGCGCAGCGTGTCGACCAGCAGGTCGAGGTCCTTCGCTTCAGCGGCGACGCGGAAGGGGTGTGGCCCGGCCATCGCCGTGTACCTTACGCCCCGTGCCAAGCGACCACACCCTCGCGCGGATCTCCAACTCGCTCGGTGCCACCGGGCTGCGCTGGACCGGCAAGCTGAACGTGCCGCTCTACCGGGCCAGCGGCGGCCGGATCGGCGGCAAGGTCGGCCGGGCGCCCGTCCTCCTCCTCACCACGACGGGCCGCAAGTCCGGCCAACCGCGGACCGCACCCGTCGTCTACCTGGCCGACGGCGAGAACGTCGTCGTGATCAACACCAACGCCGGCAACGCCAAGGTGCCGGCCTGGTCGCTCAATTTGAAGGCGAATCCCGAGGCCGAGGTCGAGGTCGGGCGCAAGCGCTACCCGGTCCGCGCCCGGGTCGCCGAGGGCGATGAGCGAGCCGAGCTCTGGCGCAAGCACAACGAGCAGTACGCCGGCTTCGACGACTACCAGGAGAAGCTCGACCGCAAGGCCTCGGTCATCGTGCTCGAACCCCGCGAGTCCTGACGCACTCGGCGCGTCAGGATGCCTCGCGCAGCATTTGGGCCTCCGGCAAGGCCCGCAGCTTCTTCAGCGTGTTGGTCTCGATCTGGCGGATCCGCTCTCGCGTGACGCCAAAGGTGCGCCCCACCTCCTCGAGCGTCAGCGGTTCCAGACCGGAGAGTCCGTAGCGCAGCTCGATCACCTGGCGCTCGCGCTCCGGCAGCGCGTCGAGCGCCCGCCGCACCCCCTCGCGCTGCAGGTGCTCGCTCGCCTCCTCGAAGGGCTCGGCGACCTCATCGTCGGCGACGAAATCACCCAGCTGCGATTCATCCTCGTCGCCAACCGGCTTCTCCAGTGAGACCGGCAGCTGGGAGACGCGCAGGATGTCG
Organism: Actinomycetota bacterium; assembly: GCA_046733315.1. Classification (GTDB taxonomy): domain Bacteria; phylum Actinomycetota; class Thermoleophilia; order Solirubrobacterales; family 70-9; genus VRUE01. The sequence continues at coordinate 9,110 of JBKPOV010000173.1, read as the reverse complement.
CGCACTTCGTCTAGCGGCCAGCGCAGCTCGGCGGCGATCTCATACGGCTCCGGCTCGCGTCCGAGCGACTGCACCAGCGCCCGCTCCACATGCGCGACCCGGTTCAGCTTCTCCACCATGTGGACGGGGATGCGGATCGTCCGCGCCTTGTCGGCGATCGCCCGCGTCACCGCTTGGCGGATCCACCAAGTCGCGTAAGTCGAGAACTTGTAGCCGCGCCGGTAATCGAACTTCTCGACCGCGCGGATCAGCCCCAACGAGCCCTCCTGGATCAGGTCCAGGAAACCAAGCCCCCGTCCCAGGTAGCCCTTGGCGATCGAGACGACCAGGCGCAGGTTGGCCTCGACCATCTGGCGCTTGGCGATCATGTCGCCGCGCTCAATCCGCTTCGCCAGTTCCACCTCCTGCGCCGCGGTAAGTAGGTCCACTTGGCCGATCGAGCGCAGATAGAGGCGCAGCGCGTCGAGGCTGGGCTCGATCGTTAGGTCCAGCTCCGCGTCTTTTTTCGAGGAGGCGCTGTTGGCCTCCTCCGCCCGCGCCTCCTTATAAGCATCGACGCCTTCCTCGGCGAGCACTTCGACACCCTGCTCGACCAAGTGCGCGTGCAGACCGGAGATCTGCTCCTTGGTGACCTCGACCTCCTCGAGCGTTGTCGCGATCTGCTCGAAGGTGAGGTAGCCGCGCTCTCTCCCCAGCGCAATCAGCCCGCGCAGCTCTTCTGGCTCCGCAAACGGCTGTTCTCCCGAATCCTGATCCAGTCCTCGCGGGACCGTCTCCAACGGTTCGATCTCATCGCCTCCGCTGCAACCCTCTCCCCTGGCCGGGGAGGCCGACCCCGACGCTCCGGCCGTTGCGAAGTATAGGCAGAAGAATCGGTTCGGTCTGCCCGGCGGGCGCCGGTCGCGGGCCGGGTCGCTTACGCTTAATAAGCCGTGGCCAGCCAGACGACGACCACACCCGCCCGCTCCGCGCCCGACGTGCAGGCGTCGGTGCCCACCACCCAGGTAAGCCTCTCGCGCGTCGGCGTCACCGGGGTCGAGAAGGTGATCCGGGTCAAGGCCGACGGCGCCGAGAATCTCTACCACGCCAACTTCGAGTGCTTCGTCGACCTCGAGCCGCGCCAGGCGGGCGTCCACATGTCGCGCTTCGAGGAGGACGTCAGCGAGGCGATCGACGAGGTCGTGCTCGGCGAGGCCTTCCGGGCCGAGATCCTCTCCGCACATATCGCCCAGCGGGTGCGCGAGCGCCAGGACGGCCGCCGTGCCGAGGTCTCGGTCGAGGCCCGCTACCCGGAGACCGTGCAGACCCCGGCCACCGGACACTCGACCCAGGAGATCTACGGCCTCTTCGGCACCGCCGTCGCCTCCGAGCGCGGCACCCGCACGCTGACGGGTGTGCAGGCTCAGGGGATGACCGCCTGCCCCTGCGCCCAGGAGATGGTCGCCGAGCTGGGACGCGAACGGCTCGCCGCCAGCGGCTTCGACGAGGAGCAGATTGAGCGGGCGATCGAGGCGGTTCCCGTTGCCACCCACAACCAGCGCGGCATCGGCACCCTCTACATCGGCTGTCCCGAGGGCGGTGAGGCCTGGATCGACGCGCCGGAGTTGCTGCGCATCGTCGAGGGCTCGATGAGCTCGGAGATCTACGAGCTGATGAAGCGCCCCGACGAGCTGGCCGTGGTCGCCAAAGCTCACTCGCAGCCCCGCTTCGTCGAGGACTGTGTGCGGGAGATGATCCGCGCTGTGGTCGAGGGCTATCCCGACCTGCCGGCCGAGGCCTTCGTCATGGCCCGCCAGGAGAACCTCGAGACGATCCACCGCCACAACGTCGTCGCCGAGCGCTACGGCACCCTCAGCGACCTGCGCAAAGAGCTCGCCTCCGGCGAGCACCAAGCCCGCCACACCACAATGCGCGAGTGGCTAGAGGCCCCGGCGGCCTAGCTTCGCCGTCACTGCAAAGTTTTAAGCGACCACGCCGTGCTGACGCTCGGCGAGCTCTCGTATCGCGAGGGTCGCCTCATCGCGGACTGCAACGCCTTGTCCACCTGCTGGGGGGACAAGGTGTTGCACTTTGGATTGGTTGTGCTCGATCGGGCCGGGTGCAACGCGCTGTCCTCCTGCAGGGTGGTTAACACGTTGCACACTGGCTGAAGGGGGCACGGCGGGGCGGTCCTTTGGCATCGGCAAAACGTGCCAGGGGACGGCGCGCGGGTGGTGCGCTCAGCGCTACGAGTTGCGCACGGTTGTGTGACTCGGCGACGGGAAAGCGAACGGCTCAACAACTCGCTGACCCGGTCCGTGACCGTCATCTAGCTGGGCCTGGTCTTGGCCCTGTGCGCTTGGCGCTCCGCCTCTATGCGGCGACGCAGGCCGAAGAAGTAGTCGGCACCGCTGAGCAGGGTGACGGCAACGGCTAGGTAGACGAGGGCGTCGACCCAGGCGGGCGCTGGGTTGGCGGCGATCAGGGCGATCACGGCGGCGATCTGCAGGACCGTCTTGACCTTGCCGAGCCAGCTGGCGGAGATGACGATGCCGCGCTCGGCGGCGATCGCTCGCATCATCGTGACGGCGAACTCGCGGGCGATGATCACCATCGCCACCCAGGCTTCGAGGCGGTCGAGAGAGACGAGCGAGACCAGCGCGGCGACGATCAGCAGCTTGTCGGCGATCGGGTCCATCAGCTTGCCAAAGGTGGTGATCGACCCGCGCGAGCGCGCGAAGTAGCCATCCAGGCCGTCGGTAAGGGCGGCGAGGGCGAAAACCGCGGCGGCGAGCGCGTCCCCGTTGGGCGTCTCACCGAGCAAGGCGACGACGACGACCGGCACCGCGAGGATGCGAAGCAGCGTCAGCGCGTTCGGCAAATTGAGCGGAAACACCGCTCAGTCCCCCGCCTCCGCGGGCCGACGGGCCTCAAAACCGTCCATATCTCCGCTTTGAGTCCCGTCGGCGGGCGCGGCGGACGCGAGGGCGGCGTCGCGGGCGGCGAAGTAGTCCTCGCCCTCGATGCTGATGTGGGGGACGAGGCGGCCGAGCCAGCCCGGCATCCACCAGGCGCGCTTGCCGAGCAGGACCATGATCGCCGGCACCAACAGGCAGCGGACCAGGGTCGAATCGATCGCGATCGCCACCGCCAGCCCGACGCCGAACTCCTTGACGATCGGGTTGCCATTGAGCACGAAGCTGGTGAAGACGCAGACCATGATCGCCGCCGCCGAGGTGATCACCCGGCCGGTGTTGGCGAGTCCCTCGATCACCGCCTCCCTCTCGTCACCGTTCTCGCGGTAGTGCTCGCGCATCTGGGTCAGCAGGAAGACCTCGTAGTCCATCGAGAGGCCGAAGAGGATCGCGAACATCAGCAGCGGCACGAAGCTGACGATCGGGATCGCGTGGTCGAGGCCGATCAGCGAGGCGCCCCAGCCAAGCTGGAAGACGGCGGTGACGACGCCGTAGGCGGCGGCGACCGAGATCAGGTTCATCGCCGCCGCCTTGATCGGTACCAGCAGCGAGCGGAAGGCCAGCAGCAGGACGATGAAGCTGAGCGCGACGACGATGCCGATCATCAGCGGCAACTTGTCGCTGATCTGCGTGGCGAGATCGATGTAGCCGGCTGTCTGGCCGCCGACATAGGAGTGCGCGGAGCTGCCTTTCAGCGCCCCTGGAATGACGTCCTCCCGGAGGCTTTCGACCAGGCTGACGGTCTCGTCCGCCCAGGGCGCCGATTTCGAGATCACCGTGAAAACCGCGACGGTCCCCGCTTCGTCCAGGGTCGGTTCGGAGACCGCGGCGACGTCGGTCGCCCCGTCGATCTTCTTCTCCAGCACCGGCAGGACCGTCTTCGATTCGCCACCGCTCTCGAATTCCGAGGCGATCAGCAGCGGCCCGTTGACGCCCGGGCCGAAGCCCCGGGTGAGGCTGTCATAGGCCTGGCGCGCAGTCGTCGATTTAGGCAGGGCGCTGAGATCGTTCTGGCCGAGCTCGAGCTGCAGGAGGGGGATCGCGAGGACGATCAGCACCGCGAGCGACGCGATCGCCGAGCGCCAGGGCCGGTCGGCGACGCCGCGCGCCCAGCGGCGCCAACCGTGCGGCTCGGCGTCGTCGGGATTGCTCTCGCCGAACTGAACGCGCAGCGAGTTGATCCGCGGCCCGAGCGCCCCCAGCATGGCGGGCAGCAGGGTGACGGCCGCGGCGACGGCGATCACAACCGCGATCGCCGCCGTGAAGCCGAGCGTGCTGACCAGGGGGATGCCGGCAAAGGCGAGCGAGCAGAGCGCGATCACGACGGTGAAGCCGGCGAAGACGACGGCGCCGCCGGCGGTCGCCGTGGCGCGGGCGACGGACTCGCGCATCTCCATGCCGTCGCCGAGCTGCAGCTTGTGGCGGGTGACGATGAAGAGGGCGTAATCGATGCCGACCCCGAGGCCGATCATCGTCGCCAGAGTCGAGGCGACGCTGGGCACCTGAACGGCGTGCTCGAGCAACCTGATCACCGAAAGCGAGCAGGCGAGGCCGAGCACGGCCGAGAAGATCGGCAGGACCATCGCGGTCGCCGTGCCGAAGGCGAAGAGCAGGATGACGATCGCCGCCGCGATGCCGATCGCGTCGCTCGCCCCGGTGTCGGGCTTGGAGAGCTGCTGGCCAACGTATGCGCCGACGGAGACCTCGAGGCCGGCGGCTTCGGCGGGCTTGCCGGCGTCGAGCACGGCCAGGGCCTGTGCTTCGGTCAGTTCGCTGGGTCCGACGTTGAGGATGACCGGCACGTAGCCGACCGAGCGGTCTTTGCTGAGGAAGGCGGCCCCCTCGGGGCTAAGCGGACTGACAGCCGAGTTGACGTCGTGCAGCGCCTCAAGTCGCTTGACGCTTTCATCGATCGCGGTCGCGTACTTACCTTCAGTAAGCGTCGCGCCGGCCTTGGCCTGAAAGACGAGGGGGTTGCTGCCGAAGGCCTGTTCGGGCAGGTTGTCTTCAAGCAGTTCGGTGGCCAGGGTCGAGCCGGTCCCCGGCAGCGTTAGGTTGTCGTTGGTCTTGCTGTCCCCGGCCTGCCCGGCAAGGACGAGTGCGACGGCGATGGCAATCCAGGCCGCGATCGTCGGCCAGTGGTGTCGCGAGCAGAAGCGGCCGATCGCGTAGAGGGGGGCCGTCACCCGCCCATCATCCCTTTTTGGCGGGGGGAGCGGGCGGTGGCGCGTCACCGGTCTCGAACGCCTCCGGGACCGACCGCGCCAGGCCGTCGCCGAGCAGCTGTCGCAAAACGGCGACGTGTTGGGCATGACTGGCGACAAGCGCTGCGGCGAGGATTCGCGGCGCCGGCGTATTCAGGTGCGGCACGGCGTCCAGTACCTGCCCGAGTGCTGCGTTCTCTTCCTCGTAGGCATAGCGGAGGGCCTCTTCCTGGGTCTGCGGGTCAGGCGCTTCAAGCTCGCTGGCTTCGGCGTCGGTTTCGCCCCCCACACCGCGGATCGCCTTGGTCAGCGCATCGACGTGCGCCTGCTCCTGGCCTCGAAACTGGCCGGCCACCGCCAAGGCGCGGTCGCGCAGGAGCGGCAGCACGCGCGCGTAAGCATCGACGCCCGTCAGTTCCTGGGCGAGGACGGTGTTGAGGACTTCGACGTCCGCCGCCTTGTCGCTGTCAGTGGCAGCGCCTTGGCCGCTACGGCCGCAGCCCGCGACGACCAGCGTCAGGGCAGACAAAATGGCGGCGGCGCGACCGAAATCGCGCCGCCGCCTGCTGATGGCAAATACTCGCTTCGAACCCATAGGCGGGCGCGAAGCATATGAGGAGTTCTAACCGCTTTTGCTACGAATTTCTAGATTTACTTGACGGCCTTCTTCGCACGACCCTTTTTGAGGCCCTTGGCCGCCTTCGCCTCGGGCGAGATTCCCTCGAAGTTCATGAGAACCGCGATCGCAGGAATTCCGTCCTCGCCAGATTTTGCCAACCGCTTAGCACTGCCCGCGTGAATCGCGATCACACGATCAAGGGTCTCGTTGATGAGATCGACTGATTCGTCCCAGCCCTGCTCGTCGACGACCCCTGGAGTCCAACTCAGGTGGCGGTCCTCCCGTGCATCGAAGGTGCCGTGGCTAAGGGCAGCAACTACCTCCCCCATGAACAGCTCCACGACCGAGGCGCTGACGCCAGGCTTGACCGAATCCGGCAGCTTTTGCCAATCGCGGTCAGTAAGGAAAGCGCGCTCCGTCGCGCGATAGTAGTGCTCGACAGCCCCCCGACGGGGCTCAGTCTTGACCATTTCAATGCACTCAAAGTCCTTCAGGACTTTGACGTGGTAGCTGACCTGGCTGAGGCCCTCTTCGAGCTCCTTTGAAAGTTCATTTGGGCTCGCCATCCGCTCATTGAGGATGGTCAAGATTTCGACGCGCAGCGGGTGCGCAAGCGCCTTAACCAGGCGCTGATCTACGCCTGCCCTGGTTTTGTTTTTTGTCTTGGTCTTGGTCTTTGTGGCCAAAGCGGACTCCTCTGATTCGTTGGGACTGCCTTCAACCACTCCATCCTATTGAACCCAAAGCCCGACTGCCAAGCCGAAAACGCCAATTTGCAGGCCATCCGCTTAATACTGGAACTTTTTCTAGCATTCGAATGGTCTAAAGCGTCGTACCGGATGGGTCGCGACCCCCAACCGCAAGAGCTGACGATTGCGAAGGGGGTGAGGCAGGGTGAAGATTGCAAAAGCGGACAACATAGTTCCGCTGCTTTCAACCACGAAGTCTCGCTAAACGTGGGATTTGCAGGCGGATCGATCCTCGGGACTCGGGGGATCGATCCGCCGCCCGCTGCGATTTTGCGTTGCATGATTCAGTTCTGCGATGGCCGAGCATCGCCCCCCAGGCGACCACAGAGCTCTCTCCCGGCTCGCGACCGAGGTCCACGGTTGCAGGCTGTGTCCTCGACTCGTCAAATGGCGCGAGGACCGTGCTGCCGATCCTCCACGTCGGTATCGCGGTGAGAACTACTGGGCGCGTCCGCTCGATGGCTTTGGCGACCCGGCGGCAAGGCTGGCGATCGTCGGTCTTGCTCCGGCGGCTCACGGCGCGAACCGCACCGGCCGCATGTTCACAGGGGATCGTTCCGGCGACTGGCTCTACGCCGCTCTGCATCGCGCCGGATTCGCAAACCAGCCCGCCAGCGCGCATCGAGGCGATGGCCTGCGCTTGCGTGACGCCTATGTGACGGCAGTCGTGCGTTGCGCTCCCCCTGCGAACCGGCCTACCCCCTCAGAGCGTGACCAGTGCCTGCCGTACCTCGAGCGCGAGCTCACGCTGCTGACGAACTGCAAAACGATCGTTGCCCTTGGCGGCTTTGCCTGGGATGGCGCACTTCGGGCGCTACGAGCTCTCGGCAACGAGATACCCAAGCCAAGACCGCGCTTTGGCCACGGCACTGAGGCCGTGGCGGACGACTGGACGCTCCTTGGCTGCTACCACCCAAGCCAGCAGAACACCTTCACGGGTCGACTTACGGAGCCGATGCTGGACGAGGTGTTCTCCCGCGCCGGCGAGTTGGCCTCGGCGCGCGGCCATCGCTCGATTTAGTCGGATTGCGGCCCGACGATAGATCGCGGCTCAACCGCAACTGCGGCTTAATCCTTGCGTTTCAAGATTAATTGAAACTAATTTGAGCAATTGGGTGGTCTCAAGCGTACCCAGAGGAGGTGGGCATCGTGCAACGACCACGACTGAAGCGCACCACGCAGCAGATGGAGGCGCCCAATGGCGACCTCTACCTGCTCCGGCCGAGCGCCGGGGCTGACATTCACATCGAGGACCCCGACCCGGAAGGGAGGCGCTTGCTCGCCGCCCTCGACGGGACACGGACCGAAGAGGAGTTGATCGACGAGTTCGGGAACGACGAGGTCAGTGACCTGCTCGGCCAGTTCGAGGAGCTCGGCGTCGTCGAGGACGCTGCCGATGACGACGGGATTTCCGACGGTGTGATCGAACGCTTCGATCGCCAGCTGCGTTATTTCAGCGACATCACGACTGGCCCCAGCGCGGCGGAATGCCAGGAACGGCTGGAAAAAGCCCGGATCGCGGTGCTCGGCGTCGGCGGACTTGGCGGCTGGTCGGCGCTAAACCTCGCCTGCTGCGGAATCGGCGAGCTGCTGCTGCTCGACTTCGACCGGGTCGAGTTAAGCAACCTCAACCGCCAGGTGCTCTATTCCGAGGCCGATATCGGCCGCTTCAAGGCCGAGGCGGCGGCGGAGCGTTTGAGCGACTTCAACTCGGCGATGCGGGTAGAGCCGCGGGTGCAGCGGCTCGACAGCGAAGCCGCGGTCGCCGAGACGATCGCCGGCTATGACCTCGTGATCGACGCCTGCGACTGGCCGGCGCACGACATCGAGCGCTGGATCAACGCGGCTTGCTTCGGGGCCCGCGTCCCCTTCATCGCGATGAGTCACTTTCCGCCGGTGGCGCGGGTCGGACCGCTCTACGTACCAGAAGTGACCGGCTGCTTCGCCTGTCAGGAGATCGGTTACCGACGCACTTTCCCGCTCTACGACATCGCGGTGAACCAGCAGCGCGGCAAAGGGTCGCCGGCCGCCACCCTGGGCCCAGCTTGCGGACTAATCGGAGGCCAGATTGGCCTCGACATCCTGCACCACCTGACCGGGCTCGCCAGGCCCTCGACCCTCGGCGTCGGCCATATCTACGACCTGCGCACGATGGCGGTCGACCGCGAGCCGGTGGTGCCGGAGCCGAGCTGTCCGGTTTGTGGCGGAATGCAGTCCTCTTCAGGCAAAGAGCTGCAAGGAACGGCGCCGCGATAGATAGGGTGGCGGGCCGATGGGGCAGGCCCGCCACCTTCTGTCGCTCTTGGTGCTGGTCGGCGTCGCCCTGGGCCCACTTCTACAATGGACCGGTCCCGCCGACGTAGCTCAGTTGGTAGAGCACTTCACTCGTAATGAAGGGGTCCCCGGTTCGAATCCGGGCGTCGGCTTCCCTGCGACCCCCGGATCAGGCTCTGAAATCGAGGCAATCAGGTAAGTAGCTTCGACTTTGCCCGGTCGAACTCCTCGGCCGAAAGGGCGCCTTTTTCCTTCAGCTCGTTGAGCTTGTGCAGTTCGTCAGCGGGCGTGGTGTGGGCCTGTTCGCGGA
>JBKPOV010000172.1:0-5515 GCA_046733315.1 Actinomycetota bacterium | reverse complement strand
CGCTTCGACCGCCGTCTTCGACCATCCCAGCGCCGAGTCCCTCGCCGAGCACGTGCTTTCGCTGCTTGCCGCGGGCGGCCCGGGGCGGGCAACGGCGATGCGCGCACATGCTTCCGAGGAGCCGATCGCGATCGTCGGCATGGGCTGTCACCTGCCCGGGGCTGACTCGCCCGAGCAGCTCTGGGAGCTGCTGGCGGCGGGCCGCGACGCGATCGCCCCCTTCCCGGCAAACCGGGGTTGGGACGTCGAGCGCCTCTACGACCCCGACCCCGAGCGCTCCGGCACCAGCTACGTGCGCGAGGGCGGCTTCCTCGCCGACCCCGGCTCCTTCGACGCCGAGTTCTTCGCGATCGCGCCGCGCGAGGCGACGGCGATGGACCCCCAGCAGCGCCTGCTGCTGGAAACCTCCTGGGAGGCGCTGGAAGACGCCGGCATCGTGCCCGGCGAGCTGCGGGGAGAGCCCGTCGGCGTCTTTGCCGGGGCCGGCAGGAGCGACTACGGCTCGGCGGTCGAAGGCTACAAAATGATCGGCAGCATGGCGAGCATCGTGGTGGGCCGCGTCGCCTACTCGCTCGGTCTTGAGGGACCGGCGCTCAGCGTCGACACCGCCTGCTCCTCCTCACTGGTGGCGATGCACCTGGCGATCGGCGCTCTGCAGGGCGGGGAATGCTCCCTCGCCCTGGCCGGCGGGGTGACCGTGCAGGCCACGCCGGAGATGTTCGTCGACTTCAGCCGCCAGCGCGCGCTGGCGCCGGACGGGCGCAGCAAGGCCTTCTCCGCCGAGGCCGACGGCGCCGGCTGGGCGGAGGGCGTGGGGATGCTCGTGCTGGAGCGGCTCTCCGACGCCGAGGCCAACGGCCACCGGGTCCTGGCCACGATCCGCGGCTCGGCCGTCAACCAGGACGGCGCCTCCAACGGCCTCACCGCCCCCAACGGCCCCGCCCAGGAGCGGGTGATCCGCCAGGCCCTTGCCAACGCCGGCCTGAAGCCAGCCGACGTCGACATGGTCGAGGCCCACGGCACCGGCACCGCCCTCGGCGACCCGATCGAGGCCGGCGCCCTGATCGCCACCTACGGCCAGGATCGAGAGCAGCCGCTGAAGCTCGGCTCGCTGAAGTCGAACATCGGCCACACGCTCGGCGCGGCCGGGGTCGCGGGCGTGATCAAGGCGGTGCTGGCGATGCGCGAGGAGACGATGCCGAAGACCCTGCACGCCGAGCGGCCCTCGCCGGCGATCGAGTGGGAGGGGAGCGGGCTGGAGCTGCTGGGCGAGGCCGCCGAGTGGAAGCCGCAGCCGGGAGGGCGTCCCCGCCGCGCCGCCGTCTCCTCCTTCGGCATGAGCGGCACCAACGCGCACCTGATCCTGGAGGAGGGTCCCGAGCCCGGCGCCGCGGATGACGATGGCGCCCGATCGCCCGCCGCTGCGCCGCCGCTGCCGGGCGTCGCGCCGCTCCTCGTCTCGGCTCGGAGCGAGCCGGCGCTGCGCGCCCGGGCCGGGCAGATCGCATCGCGCCTGCGCGAGCGCCCGGACCTCGATTTCGCCGACGTCGCCTACTCGCTGGCGACTGAGCGGACCGCCTTCGAGCGCCGGGCGGCTGCCGTCTGCGCCTCGCGCGCGGAGTCGCTTGCCGCGCTCGATGCGCTTGCCGCGGGCGTGGCAGACCCGCCCGGCGTCATCCGCGGCGGCGCCGCCGCGGAGGCGAAGGTCGCCTTCGTCTTCCCAGGCCAGGGCTCGCAGTGGCAGGGGATGGCGCTCGAGCTGCTCGAGTCCTCGCCCGTCTTCGCCCACGCCGTGACGGAGTGCGAGGAAGCGCTCGAGCCGCACCTGGACTTCTGCCTGGACGACGTCCTGCGTGCCGCGCCGGGCGCGGCGTCGATGGAGCGGGTCGAGGTCGTCCAGCCGGCCTTGTTCGCGATGATGGTTGGCCTGGCGCGGCTCTGGCGGGCCTGCGGGGTCGAGCCAGCCGCGGTGGTGGGGCACTCGCAGGGGGAGATCGCCGCCGCCCACATCGCCGGCGGTCTCTCGCTGGAGGACGCCGCCCGCGTGATCGCCGTCCGCAGCCGCTTGATCGCGACGCTGGCGGGGCAGGGTGGGATGGCCTCCCTGATCGCGCCGCGGGAGCGGCTCAAGTCCCTGCTCGAGCCTTGGCAGGGGGAGATCGAGGTGGCCGCCTACAACGCCCCCTCCTCGACGATCGTCTCGGGCACGCGCGAGGCGCTGGACGAGCTGCTGGCTCGCTGTGCCGAGGAGGAGGGGGTGCGCGCTCGGCCGGTCGCGGCGGGGATCGCCGCCTCGCACTCGCGCCACGTCGAGGTGCTCCGCGAGGAGGTCCTCGCCGCCTTCGCCGGGATCTCGCCGCGCTCGGGGTCCGTTCCCTTCCACTCGACGGTGACCGGCGGCCTGCTCGACACGGCGGAGCTCGGGGCCGAGTACTGGTACCGCAACGCTCGCCAGCCGGTCCTCTTCGAGCAGGTCTCGCGCGGCCTGGTCGAGTCTGGTCACGGGGCGCTGATCGAGGTCAGCGCCCACCCGGTCTTCGCTCTCGCCATGGGTGAGACGATCGAGCGCTGCGCCGAGGCGGAGGGCGGCGATGCGAGCGTGATCGGGACGCTGCGCCGCGAGGAGGGCGGCCCGCTGCGCTTCGCCGCGTCGCTCGCCAGCGCCCACGCCGCAGGCGCCAAGGTCGAGTGGAGCGCCTTCTTCGCCGGCTCCGGCGCCAAGGCGGTCCCCCTGCCCACCTACCCCTTCCAGCGCGAGCGCTACTGGCTCACCCCCGCAACGGGCGGCGCCGACCCGGGCGCCCTCGGTCAGCGGGCGATCGAGCACCCCTTCCTGGCCGCGGCGATCGAAGAGCCGGAGGGGGAGGGGATCTCCTTCGCCGGGCGGATCTCCCGCGCAGAGCACCCCTGGCTCTCCGACCACGCCGTGCTCGGCACGGCGATCCTGCCCGGCACCGCCTTCTTGGAGATGGCCCTCTTTGCCGGCGAGCAGGCGGGGACCCCGACCGTGGGGGAGCTCACCTTGCAAGCACCCCTCTCCCTCTCCGCGGGGACGTTCTCGATCCGCGTATCGCTCTCGGCCCCAAACGCAGCGGGGAACCGCGAGATCTCGATCCACTCCCGCCCAGAGGCAGAGGAGGGCGAGTGGACCCGTCACGCCGGCGGCGTGCTCGGTCCACGAGCGACCCAGGCGCTCGAGCCGCTGCCCTCCTGGCCACCCCAGGGCGAGCCGCTCGCAATGGAGGACCTGCGCGCCCGCCTGGCCGAGGTCGGCTTCGAATATGGCCCTGCCTTCAGCGGCCTCAACGCCGCCTGGCAGGAGGGCGAGGAGGTCTATGCCGAGGTCATCCTGCCTGAGGGGGCAGGCGGGGACGGCGGCTTTGGGATGCACCCGGCGCTCTTGGACGCGGCGCTTCACCCGGTGGCGCTCAGGGCGGGGGAGGGGATCAAGCTGCCCTTTGCCTGGAGCGGCGTCTCGCTAGCCCCGACGCCGACCCGGGAGCTGCGGGTGAGGCTCGCGGGCGGTGCCGATGGCGCTCGCATCGAGCTCTTCGACGGCAGCGGGGGGGCGCTCGGCGGCATCGACTCGGTGGTCGCGCGGCCGTTCGATCCAGGGGTGCTGGACCAGGCGGGCGCGCCGCTCTACGAGCTGCGCTGGGAGCGGCCGGGGACTTCTGCGGCGGATCTTCCCCCGGCAGAGCTCTTCGAGTTGGCGTCCCCGGGCGCTTCGGGTGCACTCGCCGCCCGCGAGTGCACCCTCGGCGCCCTGGAGAAGGTGCAGTCCTGGCTGGCCGCCGAGCCAGGCGACGCGCGCCTGGCGATTCGCACCGAGAAGGCGCTCGCCGTCGCAGCGGGCGAGTCGGTCGACCCGGCCGCGGCGGCAGCCTGGGGCCTGCTGCGCTCCGCCCTCGCCGAGCACCCGGGCCGCTTCCTCCTGATCGACAGCGACGCCAGCGAGGCCTCGTGCAGCGCCCTTCCCGTGGCCCTCGCGAGCGGCGAGACCCAAGTCGCCCTGCGCGAGGGGGAGCTGCTGGTGCCGCGGCTGGTGGCGGTCAAGGAGGAGGCAGAGGAGCCAACGGCGCTCGACCCTGAGCGCACCGTGCTGATCACCGGCGCGACCGGCGGCCTCGGCGCCCTGGTCGCCCGCCACCTCGCCGAGGCCCACGGCGCCCGCCAGCTGCTGCTCGTCAGCCGCTCGGGGGAGGACGCGCCCGGGGCGGGCGAGCTGCGCGCCCAGCTGGGGGAGTTGGGGGCCGAGGCCACCTTCGCCGCCTGCGACGTCTCCGATCGCGGCCAGCTCGCCGAGCTGCTCGACGCGATCCCCGCCGAGCACCCCCTCGGCGCGATCATCCACTGCGCCGCCGTCCTCGACGACGCGACGATCGAGACCGCCTCGGCCGAGCAGCTGGAGCGCGTCTTTGCCCCCAAGGCAGACGCGGCCTGGCACCTGCACGAGCTGACCCGGGATCTCGACCTCACCCACTTCCTCTGCTTCTCCTCGATCGCTGGCATCCTCGGCTCCCCCGGCCAGGGCGCCTACGCCGCCGCCAACTGCTTCCTCGACGCCCTGGCCCAGCAAAGGCGCGCCGAGGGGCTGCCAGCCAGCTCGATCGCCTGGGGGCTGTGGATTGCCGATGGGGGCACCGCTGCCGGCTTCGACGAGGCGAGCGTCGCGCGGATGCGCCGGGCGGGGATCGCGACCCTGGACGAGGAGCAGGGCCTCGACCTCCTCGACCGCGCGCTTGCCAGCGGCAGAGAGCTGAGCGCAGCGGTGCGCTTCGACCGCGCTGCGCTGCGAGGGCTTGCGGCGAGGGGAGGGCTGGCGGCGCCGCTCGTGGGCCTGGCCCCGGCGGGGATCAAGGTCGGGGGCGCGGCGGGCGTGCTCGCGCGCCGTCTGCGCGAGGCGCCCGCGGCGGCGCGAGGCCGCATCGCCGCGGACCTCGTTCGAGCCGAGGTGGCGGCGATCCTCGGCCACGCCTCGAGCGAGGCGGTTGGGGCGAACAAGAGCTTCAAGGACCTCGGCTTCGACTCGCTGGCCGCGGTCGAGCTGCGCAACCGGCTCAACCTCGCGACCGGGCTGCAGCTGCCCGCCACCGTGGTCTTCGACCACCCCGACGCGGCGGCGCTCTCCAGCAAGGTCCTTCAGGAGGTCCTCGGCGGCGGCGACGCGCGGCCGGTCGCGCTGTCCCCGGCGCGGTCCTCGCAGGAGCCGATCGCGATCGTCGGCATGGCCTGCCGCTATCCGGGAGGAGTCTCCTCTCCCGCCGGGCTCTGGCAACTGGTCGAGGCGGGGACCGATGGAATCGCCGAGCTGCCGGTCGACCGTGGCTGGGACCCAGCCAGCATCTACGTCGACGATCCAGAGCGGCCCGATCTCACCTACGCGCACGCCGGCGGCTTTCTCGCCGACGCCGCCGACTTCGACGCCGGCTTCTTCGGCATCAGCCCGCGCGAGGCGAGCACGATCGACCCGCAGCAGCGGTTGGCGCTCGAATCTTCCTGGGAGGCGCTGGAG
>JBKPOV010000171.1:0-12037 GCA_046733315.1 Actinomycetota bacterium | reverse complement strand
GTTTTAGGCGGTGGAAACATCCCAGACTGCCCTGCGCAGGCTCTCCGCCGCGGCGGCAGGGTCATCGGCGGCGGCGATTCCGCGCGAAGCGGCGACCAGAGCCGAGGCGGGCCCGGCGGCGAAAGCGGGGCCGAGCGATTCCGGGCGGCCACCCTGGGCGCCAACGCCGGGAATGAGAAAGATCGAGCGCGGCATCAGGACGCGCGACCTGGCGATGTGCTCGGGCGCCGTGGCCCCAACCACCGCGCCCATGCCGCTCAAGCCGCCCTCGCCGAGCAGTCGCGGCGCGAGTCGGTCGACCAGCTCGGCGAGGCGCTCGTGAAGGGGCCGCTCGGGGGCGGGCTGATCCTGGATGTCGGCCGCACCTGGGTTGCTGGTGCGAACGAGGGCAAAGACGCCGGCGCCGACCGCTGCCGCCGCCTCCAGCAGCGGCTCGAGCGCGTCTGCCCCCAACAGTGGATTGGCTGTGAACGCGTCCGCTCCCAGTCCGGCGACCGGGCCCCACGGCGTCGGCGTCTCACCGACCAGGGCCTGGGCATAAGCCGCCGCCGTGACCGGCACGTCGCCACGCTTGCCGTCTGCGACGACCAGGAGGCCGGCGGCACGGGCGGCCTCGCAGACCTCGGTCAGCGCAGCCCAGCCAGGCGCCCCAAGGCGCTCGAAGCAGGCGAGCTGCGGCTTGACCGCTACGCAAGCAGGCCCGGCACGCTCGATCAGCGAGCGACAGTGCGCCGCCACCGCCAGGGCCGCTCGTTCGGCGGCCGTGGCGGTGGGACCGGAATGCGGCTCGGCCCCAGAGAGCTTCGACGGATCCGGGTCGAGCCCGAGGCAGACCTGACTGCGACGCTCCGCAACGAGCGCCGCCAGCCGATCCGCGAATGGCGCCTGACTCAGCCTTTGACCTTGGACTTCAGCGCCGAGCCAGCGGAGAAGCGCGGGACCTTGCCGCCCGGGATCGTGATCCGCTCGCCGGTGCGCGGGTTGACGCCCTGGCGCGGACCGCGCTCGGCGACGTGAAATTTGCCGAAGCCGGTGAAGCTGACTTCGCCGCCGCCGCTCAGCGTGTCGGTGATCGCGTCGAGCACGGCGTCCACAGCGTCGCTGGCTGCTTTCTTGCTGCCCAGCCGCTCATCGCCTGCAAGTTGGTCCAGAAATTCAGCCTTTGTCACGTCGAAGCTCCTCCGTCGGTGGGTAGTTGGAAATCGGCGGCAATCTAACAGCGGCCACGGCGTCAGAGCCCGCCGGGCGGCCTCTCCGAAGCGCTTGGGACTCAGGATCCGGCGATGGTCATCTCGCCGATCAGCAGCGAGGGAGTCCTGACCGAGCCGCCAAAAGGCACCCAGCGCGAGTCCGTACCGACCGCCCGTACGGCGCGCAGCATCGCGACCAGATCGCTGGCGATCGTGAACTCCCGCAGGGGCTCCCCCAGCTCTCCGTCGCGGATCCTCCGCCCGGAGGCGCCCACCGAGAAGACGCCTGAGACGGGGTTGACGCCGGAGTGCAAGCCGGCGACGTCGGTGACGAGCACTCCATCGCCGGCTTCGCGCAAAAGGCCTGCAAAGTCAAGCGAACCATCAGCGACGATCAGGTTGGAGGGCGCCACCGAGGGCTGGGAGCGATAGCCACTGCGACTGGCGCTGCCGGTTGAGCCGGCCTCACCGCGTCGGGCGGTGTAGGTGTCGTAGAGAAAGGTGCGCAGGGTTCGTCCCTCGATCAGCGCCGTGCGTCGCCTCGCCACTCCCTCGCCGTCGAATGGCGCCGAGGCAAAGCCCTCGGGGTCGAGCCCGTCGTCGTAGAGCGAAAATGCCCCGTCGGCGACCTCCTCGCCGATTCGCTCGCTGAACGGCGAACGGCCGCGCTGCACGGCTCCCGCACTCAGTCCTTTGCCGATCAGAGCGATGAAGCTGGCGGCAACGGTTGGGTCGAGCACGACCGGACAGGAGCGTGACTGGGGCTTGCCGGCACCGATCATCTCGGCCGCACGCTGCGCCCCTTCACGGCCAATCTCGGCCGAGTCGAGGGCCGCCGGGCCGCGCCCGAGCCCAAAGCCCAGCCCAGTCTCGCGGCCGCCGTCCCCTTCTGCCAGGGCTTGCACGTAGCCGTAGCAAGTTGAGCTCGAGTACTCGCCCTCGATGCCGGTTGAGGAGAAGATCGCGACGTGCTCGGCCGAATCGGCGTAGACCGCCTGCTCAATCCCGGCGATCCGCGAATCGGCGCCGAGCGCGGCCCGCTCGATCTCCAGCGTCAGCTCGGCGAGCCGCCCAATCGACCACTCCCCAATCGCCGGGTCGCGCAGCTCAAGCGCGCTTGTCGGTTCCGGTGCGCCTTTTCCGGGCATATCCCGGAAAAGGCGCACCGGAACATCGGGCGGGCCGGCGAAGTCGTCCTTGTCGGCGACGCGGGCGGCCTCGACGGCACGCTCGGCCAGGGCAGCGATCCCCCCTTCGGATAGGTCGGTGCCATAGGCGTAGCCGACCTGCTTGCCGATCCACGCGCGGATGCCAATGCCGCGTTGGGTCGCGGCGGTGAGGCTCTCGACCTCGCCGCCGTGGACCCGCACCTCTCGACCGCTGTCTTCGACCGCGTAAGCCTCAGCGTCACTTGCGCCGGCGGCGGTCGCCACATCGACGGCCCGTTGCGCTCCAGCAATCACACCTCCGTCCCCCCGACGGTCATCGCCGCGATCCGCACGTGACCCTGGCCGGTGCCGACCGGGACCCGCTGGCCGGCCTTGCCGCAGATCCCGGTCTTCATCTCGAAGTCGTTGCCGACGGCGTCGATCGCGGCCAGCGCCTCCAGGCAATTGCCGATCAGGGTCGCGCCGCGGCAGGGCCGGGTCACCCGCCCCCCCTCGATCAGGTAGCCCTCCGAGACGCCGAAGACGAAGTCGCCGGTGGCGGGGTCGACCTGACCACCCGCAAATGAGACGGCGTAGAAGCCGCGCTCGACCTCGGCGATCATCGCCTCGGGCTCGGCCTCTCCGGGGGCGATATAGGTGTTGGTCATTCGCGGCACCGGCAGGTGGCGGAAGCTCTCACGGCGGCCGTTGCCGGTCGAGGCCACGCCGTCGCGGCGGGCGGTGAGACCGTCATAGAGGAAGGAGGTGAGCCGGCCCTCCTCGATCACCCGTGTCTTCTGGGTTGGTGCGCCCTCGTCGTCGATCGAGTCACTGCCCCACTCGCCGAGCAGGCGACCGTCGTCATAGGCGCTCAGCAGCGGCTGTGCCACCTGCTCGCCGAGCTTGCCGATGTAGACGCTGGCGCCCTTTTGGACGTGATCGGCCTCGAGCCCGTGGCCGGTCATCTCGTGGAAGAGGACACCCCCGAAGCCACCGCCAACGACGACCGGCATCGAACCCGCCGGCGCCGGTCCGGCGTCGAGCAGGGTCAGCGCCTTGCGGGCAGCGTCGTCGGCGATCGAACCTGGATCGTCGTCGAAGAGCTCGAAGCCGCGATGGCCGCCAAGTGTCTCGGCGCCGGTCTCAACCACGGAGCCACGACGAGCGACCGCTTGTGCGCCAATGCGCACGCGGGTGCGATCGTCGCCGCTGAAGATCCCGTCGGAGTTGGCGACGCTCACCTCGCGGCGCACCTCCGCATAGGAGGCGGTGAACTGGGTGATCTCGGCGCCGGCGCCGCGACCGCGCTCGTCGAGCTGGCGCAGCAGCGCCGCCTTGCGCTCGGCCGACACGCCCGCGGGCGCGACCTCGATCGGCTGCGGCGTGCTGACTAGCGCCTGCAGGGGCCGCGGCTCGAAGCGCTCGGCCCGCAGAGCCGCGGCGGCCTCGTCAGCGGCCCGCTCGATATCGGCCGGATCGAGCCCATCAACATGGGAGAAGTAGGTCGTCCCGTCGCTGACCACGCGCACTCCGGCGCCCTCGGCGGCACCCGACTGCACCGCTTCGACGCGCGACTCGTCGATCGCCATCGTCAGGCCGGCGCTGCGTTCGGCGAAGACCTCGGCGAACTCGCCGCCGTTGGCCAAGGCCCGCGCGAGCACGCCCCGGGCTGTGCCGACCTCGATCAGCTCGCTCACGGCTTCGGCCGCTTTCCCGCAACCTCGATCAGCCGCCCCGCGGCGACGAAGAGCTCGGCGCCGGCGGGGGAATCGCCAGCCTGATCGCGAGCGCGCCCGGCCGGGTAGTAAAGCCGCGCGAAAGGTTTGCGGGCGACGCGGCGGCGGCGCATGTAGGCGGCGGCCTCATCCGCATAGCCGGAGACGCGGTCGAGCAGGATGCGATGTGGCTTAGGCGGCATCGAGGCTCTTTCCGTCGCCCCCGGCGGCGAGATCGCGCAGGACGGCCCGCATGTCGAAGAAGAGCAGCGAGGCCAGGGCGAAGCGGTCGGTCACGGCGATGGCTGTGAGCCCGCCCTGGCGCACCGCGAAGACCTCACCCTGCTCGGTGCCGATATGGACCTGCTCGATCGGCTCCCCCCCGGCGCCATCGGCGACCTCGAGAAAGGTCGCGGCATCTTCACGCCAGCGCTCCGGCCGGTCGCTTGCGGCAAGTACCGCCCCGTCGGCGGCGAGAATCGCCCCGCCGCGCAGGTCGGGTGACATCTCGGTCAGATAGGCGAGCGCACTCGCCGCCGCCTCGCCGGAAACCACCTCGCTCGTCTGGCCGTCGGGCATCTCGGCCAAAATAGCGAGCCGTGTCCCTGGCCCGAGCCTCCTGGATCACCGTCGTCTCGATCTGCGCGATCGCCGTCGTCCTCTTCGCGGTCAGCGGCTACACCGGCTACTCGGTCACGGTCGGCGCAGTGGGCCTTGCGGCGGCGGTCAACTTGTTGCCGAGTCCGTAACTTCGAGGGACGAGAAGGGATGCCGGTGCCCCTCTCCGAGAATTGATGTCGCACGCGCCCGCTTCGCGGACGCTTAGCGACGATGTTGGAGCGCGGCTACGCCGCGCCTGGAAGCACGAGTGCAGCGGCCGCTTCGCGACATTCCCGGAGAGGGGCACCGGCATCCCTTCGGGTCATAGAAGCTTCAAACGAAGTGGGCCGACCGCTCTCGAGCTCCAACGAGTTCCGGGGTCGAGGTGCGGTTCGCAAGCTTGAGGGACCTCAGTTCGTATCCGCGGGCTTGGGTCCCTGGGGGTCCCGTCGAAGGAAGTCCGGTCGCCCTCCAGGCGAATGTCGCGAAGCGGCCGCTGCACCGTGTCTCTAGGCGCGGCGCAGCCGCGCTCTCAGATTGTCGCTAAGCGAGCGAAGCTCGCGTGCGACATCAATTCGACTGGAGGGCGACCGGACTTCCCGCGGCTGGAGCCGAAGCCTCAGCCCGCGCGAAACGGCCCGGACCTTGCTCGCTCGGGATCGCGCAGCGAGGTCTCGGGCTCGGCGTGGATTAGGACCTCGGCGCGGGGAATCGCCGCCTCGATCGAGGCGCGCATCGTGTGGGCCAGCTCGTGGGCTCGCTCGAGGCTCGTCCCGGAGCGGTACTGGACGTGCAGGTCGATGTAGCGGCGGCTGCCGGCGCGGCGGGCGCGCAGCTTGTGGTAGCCGGCCACCTCCGCGGTGCGGGCATTCGCGATTGCCGCCTCGATCTCGTCCATCTCCTCCGCCGGAAGCGCTTCATCGACCAGTACGCCGGAGGAGCGCCTGACGATGCGGATTCCGGCCAAGACGATCGCGGCTGCGACGGCGAGCGCCGTGATCGAGTCGAAGGCAGCGTTGCCCGTGATCTCGACCAGGCCCAGACCGACCAGCACGCCGGCTGAGGTCAGCGCGTCGGTGCGCAGGTGCGAGGCATCGCCTTCGAGCGCCGGTGAGTCGTGCAGCTTTGCCTGGCGGGAGAGGACGGTCGAGACGACGAGATTGGCGACGACGGAGAAACCCATCACGGCGATGCCGACGCCGAGCGTTTCGACGCTGGCGCCGTCGACGAGCCGGTGCGTCGCCTCATAGATGATGATCGCCGCGCCGAGCAGGATCAGCAGGCCCTCGATCGTCGCCGCCAGGCTCTCGACCTTCTCGTGCCCGTAGGGGTGCTCGGCGTCGGCCGGCTCGTCGGCCTTGCGCACCGAGACGAAGGCGACGACCGAAGCGACGAGATCGATCAGCGAGTGGACTGCCTCGGTGAGGATCGCGATCGAGCCGGTGATCGCGCCCGCCGCCAGCTTGATCGCGATCAGCAGCGCGTTCGAGGCGATCGAAAGAGCGGCGGCACCGCTCTTCGTGCGGATCATCGCGCTCTGGACGTTGCCTCGCCGGCGCTCAGATGCGCGGCCAGCAGCCTCGCTGCCCGACCGCGGTGGCTGACCTCGTTCTTCTCAGCCTGGCTGAGCTCGGACATCGTCCGCTCGTCATCGGGGCCGGTCTCGTCCGGGATGAAAGCGGGGTCGTAGCCGAAGCCACCCTCACCACGGGGCTGATCGATCAGGCGCCCCTCGCAGCGGGCCTCGAATACCCGCTCGGTCCCATCCACCTCGACCAGCGCAAGTGCGCAGTGATAAGCAGCGCGGCGATCGTCTCCCACCTCACTGACCTCCTCCAGCAGCTTCGCCAGGTTCTCCTCGTCGCTGGCATCCGGACCGCCATAGCGGGCAGAGTGAATGCCAGGCCGGCCGCCGAGGGCGCTCGCTTCGATGCCCGAGTCATCGCCTATCGCGGCTTCGCCGCTCGCCCGATGGGCGGCGCGAGCCTTATCCAAGGCGATCGCGGCAAACGACTCGCCGTCCTCGGGTGGCAGCTCAAGCCCATCGGGCAGCGCAGCGAGGTTCAGCTCCGGCAGCAGTTCGCGCATCTCGCGCAGCTTGTGCTTGTTGGCGGTGGCGAAGATCAAGGACTGCTACCCACCGCCGACTACCCGCTCCTGTACCTGGCGCAAGCGCGAGATTCCCATCTCGGCGAGGCCGAGCAGCTCATCGAGCGAGGCGCGAGACAGCGGCGTGCGCTCGGCGGTCGCCTGCACCTCGACCAGACCGCCCTCTCCGGTCATCACCACGTTCGCGTCCACCTCGGCTGTTGAGTCCTCGGAATAGTCGAGGTCGCAGAGCGCTCTGCCGTCGACGACGCCGACGCTCACGGCAGCGACCGAGCCGGTGAGCGGCAGCGCCTCGATCTCACCCGCATCGACAAGCTTCTGCAAGGCCAGGCGCAAGGCCACGTAGCCACCGGTTATGGCGGCGCAACGGGTGCCTCCGTCGGCTTCGAGGACATCGCAATCGACGTAGATGCTGCGCTCGCCGAGAGCCTTGGGATCGAGCACGACTCGCAGCGAGCGGCCGATCAAGCGCTGGATCTCCACCCCGCGCCCGTCCTGTCTGCCCTTGGCTATGTCACGCGCCTTGCGATCCCCGGTCGAGGCCGGCAACATCGCGTACTCCGCCGTCACCCACCCCTTGCCGCGCCCTTGCATCCAGCGCGGCACGGAGGCGCTGATCGAAGCGGTGCAGATCACCCTCGTCCGGCCCAGGGTGATCAGCACCGAGCCATCAGCCGTGCTGACGAAACCCGCGTCGATCGAGATCGGTCGTATGTCGGCAGGGGCACGGTCGTAGCTGCGGGAGGCTGGCATGGGGCGCGAGTCTAAGTCAGCGGGGGCAAACGTCTGCGGCTAGTAGGAATTGGCGGAAGGGCCGCGACTCTCGCGGCCCTTCCTTCCCACTGGGGTAGCTGCCTGGGCGCTAAAGGGGGGTCCTCTGGGGACCAGCGCCGTGCCAGCTTGGCGGCAGCATAGGCCGGTACGCCCTGATCAGTCAATAGAAATTATTTCGGTACTACCTGTAGACCCCGCTGCACGAAGTGTGCGTCAAAGGCAAACGCCTCGCTTTCACCGGTGCGCTCGAGCAAGGCAAAGGAAGTGGCATCGACGTAGCTCCAGAGCTTGTCATCGTGCTGCTCGAGGATCTCCCAGGCCCGCTCATCAGTGGCGCGGTCGAGGTGAACGAGATCGATTGCAGAGCCAGCCCGAAAGCGCTTCCCCCATTCGATCGCCTCCTCCCGGCCGACCCGCACCATCAGTGCGGTGTAGGTCTCGGCAAAGACGTAGTTGGAAGTGAAAAGCCCGACCCCGCCGGCAAGCAGCGCCGCGAGGGCCGCGCGGGCGGAATCATGCTCTGCCTCCGACCGGTTGCGCAGCGCGACGAAGGCGCTTGTATCGACGAAGACGGATCTCATCGTCCGTAGAGATCTCGATCGAGGCTGCTGACGCTCGTGTTTTCGCGACCGCGAGCAGGAGCCTCCTCGACGAGATAGCGGAGCAGCGGATCACCGGCCGGGTCCAAGCGGCGCGTCCGCTCGGCATCGATCAGATCGCGCACGACCGCGGCAATGCTGCCCGACCGTCCAGCCTGCTCTCTCAGCCAGCGGTATTGAGCGTCATCCAAGTAGAGCTGTGTCCGGTGCTTCATACTGTAATACAGCATACTCTCCTGGGCGGACGGCATTTGCCGCCACGCCGGCGCGGGGACGGCCCGCAAGGGCCGTCCCTCCACCGCGTTCATTTGAACGCCACCTTGTCGACGGCCTCCTTGATCTTGTTGACGATTACGTCGGCCAGCTCGGTGCCTTGCTTGCCGTTCAGGCTCTAACGTAAGGGGGGCACCCTCATGAAGCTCGATGGCTATATCCGCGTTTCGCGCGTAGGAGGCCGCTCCGGCGATGCTTTCATCTCGCCCGGAGAGCAAAAGGAGCGTGTCAAAGCCTGGGCGAAGTCGCAAGGCCACCGGATTGCCAAATGGCACGAAGACCTCGACCAGCCGGGCTCGAAGGCTGACAGGCCCGGCCTCAACGCCGCGATGGAGAGGATCGAGACCGGCGCCACGGGTGGGCTCGTCGTCGCCCGCCTCGATCGCTTCGGTCGCTCAGTTCAGGACTCGGCAAATCTGTTGGCGCGCATCCGCGCCGCCGATGGCGTCCTCTGCACGGTGGCCGAGGGCATCGACACCTCCGGCTACATGGGCAAGTTTCTCGCCGACCTCTTCGCCGCACTTGGGGAGCTGGAGCTGGCCCGCATCCGTGAGAACTGGGACACCGCCCGCAAGTCGGCAGTGGCGCGCGGCATCCACGTCTCCGGCAAGGTGCCGACCGGCTATCGGCGCAACGAGGACCGCGTACTCGAACCCGACCCCAGAGTCGGGCCTGTGATCCACGAGTTGTTCCGCCGTCGGGCCGCCGGCGTCTCCTGGGTGCAGCTGGCCCGCTTCTTGGAGGAGGAAGGCGTGATGACGCCCTGGGACAACGACCACTGGACAGTCGCCAGCGTCGGCACGATCATCCGCAATCGGGTCTACCTCGGCGAGGCGCGGGCTGGGAAAATCGTCAACCCCGACGCGCACGAGCCGATCGTGACTTTGGCCGAGTGGCAAGCAGCCAACAAGGCGCGTGGCGTCCACCCCGGTCGCTCAGGCAAGGGAACTGGTCTGCTCTCGGGCGTCCTCCGCTGCGGTGGATGCAGCTACGCGATGAAGCCGAAGATGGGCAAGACGCGACACGGCAAAGATTTCCTTGAATACGGCTGCAAGCCCGACAAGGCCGGTGGACGCTGTCCAGCGCCGGCCTCGGTAAAGGCCAGCGTGATCGAGCCGTTCGTCCTCGCCCATCTATTCGCCTTCGCCAAGAGCGCCACGGCTCGAACGCAAGAGGAGGACGGTTCGGACCTAGATGCCGAACTTGCCGCCGCCGAAGCCGAGCGAGACGCCGCCCTCGATGAGCGTCTTGCCAAAGCGCTGGGCGGCCCGGAATCCGATGTGTACTTGCGTACGGTCGAAAGCCGCCAGGCGCGGGTCGATGCACTGCTCGAGGAGCGCGCCGAGCGCGACCAAGAACGCGAGCCGGCCCAGGTCGAGGCCGACCTAGAGCAGGTCTGGGAGGACCTCACTCTCGAAGACCAGCGCCGCGTACTCCACTCCGTCTTCGATTCCGTTTTCGTCTGGCGAACCAGCAATAGCGGGCGCAACGGCAGACTGCCGATTGCTGAGCGAGCGCGGCTATTCCTTGCCGGTGAAGGGCCGCCCGTCCCGATCCGCGGGCAGCGGGGAACGATCCGCACCCTCCCACTCGACGGACCAGCGCCCACCGAAGCGCCCTGACATAACGTCGGCGAAGGTGCGGGTGAATCGCTCCCGCGCCTCTGCCGTGCCCTCCGCCGGTTGCACCAGGCGGCGTCTTTTCACCCGACCTTTTATTGGTGGCGCGCTGGGATTGAGCACGACTGCCTTTCCTTGGGTGCGAGGGGAACGGCGACCAGCACTCTTGGCGACTTTCCTTGGAGGCGGTGAAGGCAAAGGGTTCACAACCTCCTAATCCCAAGCGGGGAAAACCTCTCCCCGCCTTCATCGCTCGGAGGCCGCAAGTCGCGGTCAAGCTCGCCCTGGCCTTCCGCTGAGGGCTCCCAAGCCGCAAGGTTCCTGCCGTCGCAGAAGTGGCAGCGGAAGGCGACGTCGTAGCGCCTGCGTTCGTAGCGCGCCCGCTCGGGATCGGGATAGGCGATCTCCTCGCAGGAGCGGCAGAACCGGAGGGCTTCGTGGTCGATCTCCTCGAGGAAGTCCTCCGGCCCATTGCGAAGGCGCGTGACGAGGCGCTGGGACTTCCAGCGATGGCGCGCCCGCTCCTCTCGAAAGGCGAGGTAGTCGGAGCGCAGGCGCTCCTGCTCACTGCGGGACCGCTCGTTATCAGCCGCCTGCTGGCGCAGCCAAGAGACATCGGCTGCCGTCAGCAGCTCCCCGTCCCGGAGGCGGCCGCGAGCCTTGCGCAACGCCGGCCCCTCCCCGCACCGCCAGCTCATCTCCTCGATCTCTTCGAGCCGGCGGGCCCGCTGATGCTTGGCGAGCTCGCCAAGGACGACTTTCCTTTCAGCGGTCGACTCGCCCTCGGCGAACTTGAGGCGCAGCGGATCGGCGAACATCCCGCCCAGCGCCAGCAGCGCCCGCCGCTCGGCCTCGGTCAGCTCCTCGTCTCGCTCGACGGTGATCTCCAGCGCCTTGGCCGCATAGGGTCCGAGGCGACCGATGCCCCAGTCGCGGTGGCGCCACTTCCGTAGGTGCTCGCGGAGCGCCGCGGGGTCCGAGCGCAGCCGCTCGCGCTCGGCGTCTTCCTCGCGCCTCTTTTCCTCCTCCTGCATCAGGACTTCGTCGTAAGGCCGGCGCGCACCACGGAGCACCGCTAGGAGATCGCCGCGCTCGTCGTCGCCCGCCAACCACTGTGGAGCGGCCGATGTCCCGCGCCAGCCCGCTGGCGGCTACGAGCATCTGGTCCTGATCGACCGTCCGCCGGCAGGTGGCGAGGAACGAGCGCGCCCGCTTTTCGGTTGTGGTGATGAACAGAAGCGGTGGGCAGTACTTGTTGCGCTGCCGCCAGCCTTCGAGCTTGGCGTATTCGCCGTAGCCCTCGGCCTTCACCTTGAGCTGGCGGGCCGACATCGTCCCGAGGTCCAGCTCGACCAGGCCGAACAGGATGCGCCCGTCCGACTCGGCGATCTGGATGCAGGCGTCGGGCGCCACGGCGTGCTCTTTGCCGTCATAGCCCCGGAACGTCTCCCGCGCTTCCGCCTCGCGCTCGAAGCGGGCGAGCTGCAGGCCGTCCGGCAGCTCGGTCCTCAGCGCCACGTACAGCTCGCTGATCGCGGCGGCGTGGGCGAGGAAGAGGGGGTTTGGCTCGCGCCGCTCGCCCCCGCGCGGTGGCGGTCCCCCTTCTGCGATCGCCTCGCCCTTCCGCGTCGGCCACAGATGATGCGGCGCCGATCCGCGTTCCCGATAGGGCCGAGTTCGCCCGACGAAGCCATGCTTGGCGAGGCGGGCGGTTCGATAGCGAAGCGTTCGTGGCGGGACCTCGGGCGACAGCAAACTGGCGAGCTGCGTCTGGGTCAGGACCCGGAGGAAGGAGAGGAGATCGAGGATGCGACGGTCGAGGTCGGAGAGCTCAGGGGTCCGCATCGAGGAGGAGCGGGAGCGGCCGGGGCGAGTGCCGGCTGAGGAAGAGCTACCGGCCATCACCGATCTCCGACTGGGATGGTAGAGACTCGGGCGCGGTCGGGCCGGCCCCATTCCGCGCCCTGATGTTGAATTCGCAGGCTCCGGCCTTGCCAATCGGGCCAAGAC
>JBKPOV010000170.1:0-1546 GCA_046733315.1 Actinomycetota bacterium | reverse complement strand
GGCCTGAAATGGTCCGGAGTGCCCGGTTGATCTGATCACCGGCGGGGAAGCCGTTTTGAGGAAGGACGGCGGTGACGCCGAACCGTGCCAAGCGGGGCGGTCCGGCGTCACCTCAAGCCTTGCAGGGGCCAGTCACACCCCTCCGCCGCGTAAAGCGGCAGAATGGCAGGGATGCGTAGATCTGATCAGCGACGCGACGCTGTTTTTGCCTGCTACCAACGGGATGTGACTGGCCGTCCGCTCGAGGAGCTGGTCGCCGAGTCGCGCCCCTTCACGCGTGAGCTTGCGGCCGGGGTCGAGGCGCATCGGGACGAGCTCGATGCGGCGATCGCCGCCCACGCTAAAGGCTGGGAGCTGGAGCGGATTGCGCCGCTGGAGCGCAACGTGATGCGCGTTGCCCTCTACGAGATCGAGCACAGCGATGACGTGCCGACCGAGGTTGCGATCGACGAGGCGATCGAGATTGCCAAGGAGTATTGCGGTGCCGACGCGCCGGGCTTTGTCAATGGCGTTCTCGGCGCGATCGCGCGGGAGCGGGAGGGAGTCCGTTGAACCGCCTACGCGAAATTTCCGAGCGGCTGCAGGCGATCGCTCGTGAGCTGGAGGGTGAAGGGGCCGACGACACCCGTGCTGCCGAGCTCTCCCGCGAGGCCGCGGAGCTCTCGGCCGAGGCGGTCGAGGAGGCGAATCGCCGCATTCGCGAGGGCGAGGCCTCCGCGTGATCAAGCTGTGAGTTACCCCGACGAGCTGCGCGCTCTGGTTGACGGCGAGCTAGGGCGTTTGACGTTTCCTGCGCCCGAGCCGACCGTCGGGCTGCAGGAGGCGATGCGTTACTCGCTGCTCGCCGGTGGCAAGCGGGTTCGCCCTGTCCTGGCATTGGCTACCGCACGTGCACTGGGCGCCGAGCCCGAGCGCTTCCTGCCGATCGCCTGCGCGATCGAGTTGATCCACACCTACTCGTTGATCCACGACGACCTGCCGGCGATGGACGACGACGAGCTGCGTCGCGGGCAGCCGACCTCCCACATCAAGTACGGCGAGGACGTAGCGATCCTCGCCGGCGACGGGCTCTTCGCCGAGGCGGTGCGGCTGGCCTGCGAGCAGCCGGGCGAGCCGGCTCGGGTACTGGCGGCGCTGCGCGAGCTGAGCGCGGCCACCGGCGTCGACGGCATGGTCGGGGGTCAATACGTCGATGTCGTTGTCGAGGATCGCGATGCCGAGGGATTGCGCTCACTGCACACGCTGAAGACCGGGCGTCTGATCGCCGCCAGCGTCGGCGTTGTGCTGACCCTCGAAGGTCTGGCCGAACCTGAGACAATGCCCTTTCGCCGATTCGCCAGCGAGCTGGGCGTGCTCTTCCAGATCGTCGACGACATTCTCGACGTGACCGGGAGTGTCGAGCGGCTCGGCAAGCCCCACGGAAGCGACGAGCGACATGGAAAACTCACCTACGTCAGCCTTTTCGGCCTCGAGCGGGCACGCCAGCTCGCCGCCGAGTCCCACGCCAAGGCGCTGGCGGCGCTGGCCGAGGCGCGCGGAGAGACCA